>MGFH01000026.1 GCA_001791795.1 Candidatus Wallbacteria bacterium GWC2_49_35 | reverse complement strand
CAACCCCCGCATTACAAGTGCGGTGCTCTACCAATTGAGCTATGTCGGCGTTAAAATCAAAGTAAAAATATTTTATCACAAGTTGAAAGAAATGTAAATCGTGTTTTAAATTGATTATAACCGATTTATTCAAATTTTAGCGTATTAAATCGTTATTTTTTCATTTTACAGACCTTAATGCGTTTTTTCATATTTATTTTCATATTTTTATATTTGTCTATATCCATCAAAATTAACCATTTTATAACATTACCTTACCATAATTATATTAGCGACTACGACTAACGACTAGCGACTAACGACTATTAACGTAATTAACAATTTTAATGATCTTTTTAACAATTTCTTAGCAAAAACGCCGCTCAATAAAAAAAGAACCGTCAATTAAGCGGTCCTTTTTTTATAGTTTCTGGTTTAGTTTTTATGGTTCGATTAATATTCGGATATTCTCATCTGCCTGAGCAACAGGTCTCTGTGGGGCTCCTGGGCGGGCGTGAGATAAACGGCGCGGCCTAAAAGGTTCACCAGGAAGTAGGAATAATCTTGGCCGGAGTATCCGCTCGGATACGGCACCCTGCGGCCGTCGTTTCCTTCAGTCCAGGTCCAGCCGCTCGAAGGATACACTACTCTGCGGCCGTCGCGGCCTTCAGTCCAGGTCCAGCCGCTCGAGGGATATACCACTCTGAGCCTGTCGCGGCCCTCGGTCCAGGTCCAGCCACTCGAAGGATATACGATTCTGCGGCCGTCGCTTCCTTCGGTCCAGGTCCAGCCGCTCGAAGGATATACTACCCTGCGGCCGTCGCGGCCTTCAGTCCAGGTCCAGCCGCTGGCCGGATAGTAAACTCTGACGCCGTCGCGGCCGTCGGTCCAGGTCATATTATCGTAATTATTCGGCTGCTGCGGGGAAGGCGGGATGGGATTCGCGTAACCGCAGTAAGGACAGACATTGCCGCCGGTCGAGTAAGGGCCGTTATCGCCCTGCTGATTGTATGCGTTGTGGCAGTTGTTGCACTGGTGAGAGTGGCCTATATGCGACGGATCGTAATGGCGGCTCACTTTTTCCATGCTGTTGTCGGCCGCCTGAACGGCTGGAACGGCGAATACGAGCGCAACAGCTGCTATCATGGCGAATGTTAAGACTTTCGTAAAAACGATTTTCATTTAAAAATACCTCCCGATAGAAATTTAATTAATTATAGCAGATAAATAACACGGTGTCAATTCGAGGCGTTTCCGCGCGCGGTTCGCCGCTGGATGTTTTCGGGTCCGCCCGCCGTTTTCTTACTTCGCGAACCCCTGCCGCGCGTATTCGTAGGCGATAATGCCGGCCGTCACCGATACGTTCAGCGAATCGAAATCGGCCGCCATCGGTATTTTTACAGTGCCGTCTATCTTAGACTGGCTTTTGCCGGAAAGCCCCTCGCCCTCATTGCTTAAAATTACCGCGTATCGGCCTTTTTTAAGGTTATAGTCGAAGATGTTCTTCTCGGCGTTCATCTCGCAGCCGAGCACGGTGAACCCGGCGCCGCGCAGATTGGTTATCGCGTCGAATATGCCTTCCGACATTATCAGCTTCGAATGAAATACCGCGCCGGCTGAAGTTTTGGCCACGGTCGCGTTTATTTTCGCCGAGCGCTTTTCGAATATGACGCAGCCCGAAACGCCTAGCGAGTAAGACGAACGCAGTATCGCACCCAGATTGTGAGGGTCGTGTATGCAGTCGAGGATGAATAAAAAGATATCTTCCTTTTTACCTATCTCTTTGAGGTAAGCCTGGATGCCGGCAGTTTTGAAACCGCCGAATTCTGCGGCGATGCCCTGGTGGTCGGGGCTCAGGCACATGTTCGTCAACTTTTCGCGGGTGACGTAACTGTATTTAATCACTTTTTTCAGTTCGCGCATCTTGGCGATGACTTCGCGAAAGAAAGGTTTTTTCGCGGGCGAATTTTCCATAAAAATTTCGCTCACTTCGTGGCCGCTTTTTATAAGCTCGATGACCGGGTTTTTTCCAAAAATATATTCCAAAATGTTTATATTCCTTTCAAGTTCTTATTTTCTTTCGATGTGGAACTTCGTGCCTTCCTTCGTGTCCTCCAGGACCACGCCTGCCGCCTTTATCTCGTCTCTGACGAAATCGGCCATCTTGTAATTTTTTTCGCCTTTCAGCGTGGAGCGGACCTTGATGAGCACTTTGATCAGCTCGTCGGCGAGTCCGTCGACGTTAGCGCCCTGCTGAACGTTTTCGGCCATTATAAAATCCTCGTCGGCGATAGCCAGAAGTTCGGCGTAACGCATGAACACGCCGTAAACGTACGCTGCGGACTTAGCCTTTTCGGGGAATTCGCCGGCGAATGCCTGGTTGAAAACTGAAAAACACTGAAACATCGAACCAATGGCGCCGGCCGTGTTGAAATCGTTCTCCATGAATTCGTTGAACTTAGCCTCGAAAGCGTCCGCCTCGGCGAGAATTTCGCTTTTAACTCCTTCGCGGCCGGCGGCGGGGACGCCCGAAGCGAACTGCTTCATGCGCTTCATGAACCTGGTCAGGCTGCCGAGGGCCTTTTCGAGCTCCTGTATCTTTTCGACCGTGAAATTGATGGGGCTCCTGTAATGGTTCGAAAGGATGAAATAGCGGATGACGAACGGCGAGAATTTCTCCAGCAGGGCGGATATCGTGAAGAAATTGCCGAGCGACTTGCTCATCTTCTCGGAGTTGATATTGACCAGGCCGTTATGCAGCCAGTACTTCGCGAACGTCTTTCCGGTTTTCGCCTCGGACTGCGCGATCTCGTTCTCGTGGTGCGGGAATATGAGGTCAAGCCCGCCGCCGTGGATGTCGAAAGTATCGCCGAGATAGTGGCCGCTCATCGCGGAGCACTCGATATGCCAGCCGGGACGTCCTTCGGCCCAGGGGCTCTTCCAGCTGATCTCGCCCGGTTTGGCGGCTTTCCAGAGGCAGAAATCGTGGGGGTTTTTAAGGCGTTCGTCGACCGCAATGCGGGCGCCGGCGAGCATGTCCTCGAAATTGCGCTTGGAAAGTTTTCCGTATTCGGCGAATTTCGAAACCTCGAAATACACCTCGCCGTCGACGACGTAGGCGAAGCCGCGCTCGATGAGAGCCTCGATGAACTTTATAATGTGGTCTATGTGTTCCGTCGCTTTCGGATAAACCGTGGCCCGCTCTATCTTGAGAGCGTCCATGTCTACGAAATATTTGTCGATATAGCGGCGCGATATCTCGAGCGCGTCGACTTTTTCAAGTTTGGCGCGGTTAATGATCTTGTCGTCGACGTCGGTAAAATTCACGATCATCGTAACTTTATTTCCCTTGAATTCGAGATACTTTCGGATGACGTCGAAGCAGATCGCCGCGCGGGCGTGGCCAAGGTGGCATTCGTCGTAAACGGTGACGCCGCAGACGTACATTTTAACCTCGTTCTCCTTTAACGGTATGAAGTCGGTCATTTTAGCCGAAAGCGTGTCGAAGATTTTGATGGACATTTTAATTTCCTTTCTGTTATATGAATTATGAAATGCTTTTTTCAGAATAAATGCTTTAAAAATCAGTCGCCTTTTTTTTGCTCTGCCCCTGCTTGTTTTGAGAGCCGGAAGAGGCCTGGGTCCCGTTCGTCCCGCCGTCAGCGGCGTCCGCCGCGCCCGGCCGAGGCTTCAAATTCGAGCATTCGGGTATCAGCTTCTGCGCTTCGCCGGCCAGTTTTCCCCTGGGATTGATCTCCACGACCTTGTTGAAGTGCTCCAGCGCGAGCGCTCCGTCGCCTTTTTCCTTGTAAACCTTAGCTATGTTGAAGTGCGCCTGAATGTCGCCGGGAACCAGCTGGAGCTCTTTGCCGTACATCTCTAAGGCTCCGTCGTAGTCTTTGTTCTCGAAATAAACCTTGCCAATGAAAGACATTATTTCGGCGTTCTTCGGCTGCTGCTTGTGTGCCAGCTTGAGTTCTTCGATCGCTCCCGCGAGGTCTTTGTCCCTGTACAGCTCGCGGCCCTTGATGTAATGCCTGTTGTTGCCGCATCCGCAGCCCTGCGCGAATAAAGCCGAAACGAATAAAAACATTAAAATTAAAACCCTGAAATTTAACATTTTCATTTTTAGCCTCCGATTTATTTATCGAATACTTTATTTCAATATTTCAATAAATCGCGTACCTGAGCGTAAACGTTTCGCTGTCGCCGCTGACGAAGTATTTCTTCTTTATCTCCGCGGTCAGCTTAGCCCGGTCGATGCCTGAAAAATCCTCTTTTTTGACCTGATGAAAGTAAACGCCGGACGCCTCCCTTAAAAATTTGACGCGCCTGCCCTCGGTCGGAAAGGTCGCCGAAATGGAGTCGACGTTTATTTTGTTTCCTCTCTGGTCGAAGGTTTCTATAGTCAGTTTTCTTTTTTTTACTATGTAGCGGGCCCGCGCGCGAAACTCGTGGGCGAAACAGTATGCCTCGCAAAAAAGCCCCGCGGGGGCCACGCGGAACATCTTCGCAGGGTCCTCGAAATCTTTATAGACGAACAGCGTGGTTCCGCCCGCTTTTTTATAGCCGATCACCGCGACCGCTTTTGCCGGATGCGAAAGGGCGGCGCCTTTCATATAGAAAGAAACGCCGGCCATCACGATACCGTGGGTCTCCAGCGCCGCAACCAGCGTTTCGGCGCTCGCCTCATGGCCCCGGAAGAGTTCTATGTATTCTTCGCCCATATAAAATTTATTTTCTTCGCTGATCTCATAAACTTTTTTCGGGTCGCCGGCGTCCGCCGCGCTTATCATTTCAGGAAGTACCAGCACCGAAGCGTATCCTTCGAGAGAAGAATGGAATCGCTCGCCGGCGAAAAGCGGATCTTTCATATAATTTGAAAACCCGAAGAACTCCGCGTCGGACGACGCTCTTTGCAGATATACCATTTCGACCGCGCGCGGATTGACGCCGAAGGCGGGAGCGCCCGTTAAAAAATCGTAGTAGCGTTCAAAGGCGATCTCATCCGAGGACGAGGCAGCTATATGCCACCAATCGGCGCAGTACGCCGCGGCGTATGAAAAAGATTTCAGGGGCGTGAGCTCGATTATCTCATGGCTGGCGCGGGAAAGAACATTCAGTTTTCTTTTGCCGATCGATTTCGAAGGGACCTGCGATATGTAATCGAGCATTTTGAAATCGGCCAGGGATTCCTGTCCTACGGGAAGGCCGCACAGCTCGACGAGATTCTGATGCCGTTCGCTATAAACAAACGGAAAATGCTGCAGCGAATAGCCGGCCGGATAAACTGTAAAATCGCCCGGAGGAAGCTGATAATTCCCACCTGCCATTTCGTTCCACTCACGCTCGGTCAGAAAATAACGCGCGCCGGAGGCGGAAGCCGCGGGCGGATATAGAAGGCGTCCGTCGGCGCTCAAATAAATGAATCGCGCGGCGTAGTCGTCGGCGATCAGAGGAAGTTCGTAAGCGGTCGGTCCGCCGGATATTTCAACGGCCCTGGGAGCCCCTATGTGTTTTATTTTGGAATAAAATGAAAAATCGCGCATGGGCGAATATTTCTGGACAACTTCCGCGGAGGCGGCGATCTTCTTAACGTGCCTTGCCGCTTCGGAGCGCAAAAAAACGGCATCCGCGGCCGTCGGCTCCGGAGCAAGCGAGGCCTGACCGCGCTTGTTTTTGTTTTGCGGGACGCGGGAGGCGGCGGTTGCTTTTTCCGCGCTCGAAAACAGGACGAGCGCAAGAACAAAAAAAAACGCCGTCAGAGGCAGGACGAGTCCGCCCGCCGTGCATGAGAACGCTTTCACATTGACAATATTCGATTTTAATAATGTTTTTCTATTGTAGGAGTTCAATGGCTATCACTTGGTCGCTTGTCTCTGCTTATTCAGCATCCTTAATTGTCCGTCGTTTCGATATATTCGTTATTTCGTATATATTTTCGTCTGAATATTGTCGTTCCAGCCTTTTTGATTGATATAATTGTTGTCGAAGCGGCTTTCCACGGTTGTTATCAGAGTGAGCTCCTCGCTTCGGATATGTGTCTCATCGGCGCTCACGCCGACCTTTATCTTCAGCTGGAAATATTTAAGGCCGTTGAGCATGTATGGGTTGATCTGGATATCGATAACTTTCTGCGCCACCTGCACATTTTCGTTTTTCGCCAGGGCGGACTGCGAATCCCTTTCGATCAGCCTGTAAACCTTGCCTCCGGCTTTTTTCAGATCATAAGTAACCCGTTCAACGAGCGGCTTGCCCTTGACGAATTCGCTGTTGAACTTTAAAAACGACCAGCTGTCGCCGATCTTGTTTACGACCGGAACGGCCGCCGCGGTTTCATCCTTAACGATCTTACACGACTGCAGAAGGTCCTGGCGGATCATCTCCATCAGCTTCTGCGCCTCGTGCTGGACCGCGTATTTGAAATTGCCCTGCATGAAATTTTCCTGAGTGCGGGCCCAGAACATATATATGACGCCGAAAGCGAAAACCGAGATCATCGCGACTATCACGACTTCTATCACAGTAAAAGCGTTTCTTCGCCCTTTTCCACTCTTTTTATTTATAAATAAATCCATAACTGTTCTCTGTTCACTGTTCACTATAAACTGTACACTTGCACTAATTATTAAGTCTCTGGTCTATTATTACCGCCGAAACCTCTTCCCTGCGTTGTACTTTGTCTTCCTGCCATTTAACTATAACGGTGATCTTTTTCATCTTGTCGCCGAAGTCTTCTATCTTCATTTCACGTGAAAAGTTCGAGAAATACTTGAAATATTTCTGGGGATACTCGAGCTTATATGACGGATTGTCTTTGGTCTGATAATTCAGGGTCAGCGAAACGGGAAAGCAGAAAGGTTTCGACACGGCATCAATATTGGCGTCGATGACCTGTTCGAAAGGGGCCGAGCGCGCCCACTCAAGCGCTTCCAGCGCCAGGTTATAGGCAATGGCGTTATTCTCGCTTTTAGCGAAAGTTTTGTTTCCGGTCGAAACGACCGTGAACACGGGAATAACTCCGGCAAGAATGACGGCGAAGGCTATCATCATCTCTAAAAAAGAAAAAGCACGTTCATTTTTATTGTGATAATTTATATTATTCAGCATATGGAGAATTCTAACAAATATTTGCTAAAAAATCAATAAATGTTGATTTTTTTATTTTATTCTGATAACATGACACGATAAAGCAGGCTAAATCGATATGGATGATAAAAATAACGGCGGCCCCAAAAAAACATCCGGCAGCTGGGCCGAATTAAATAAAAGTTTCGGGATGCTCTTCAACATCGGCTATTACATAAGTGCTTCGGTGATGATAGGACTGTTTGTCGGCTATCAGGCGGATAAATTTTTCGGCACCCAGCCGCTATTTACACTTATAATGACATTTCTTGGAATGGGAGCCGGCATTCTCGAAATATTCAAGGCGACCAAAATAAAGTAATCTCATTCTTTCGTTTACGGTCCGGCAAATTTTCTTCACGGCGGGAGCCATAATGAAACTCGAAAAGACGGTATATTCAATAAGCCTTGTCATAGCGGCGATCGCGGCGCCTCCGCTTTATTACTTTTTCGGACGTCCATGCCTGAGCGGTTTTTTCGTAGGCTTCGCGCTGGCGATGATCTCGTTTTATTCGATAATTAAAACTTCATATCTTGTGGTGCCGGAAGCTCCGGGCCTGAAACCCGGGACCCGGCAGAAACTAATCGTGGCCGGGGTTTATTTTCTGAAGGTCGGCCTTTTTATTGCCGCGATGTGGTTTCTGGCCAAAAGCGGGTCCGCGGCGATAATAGGTTTTATAGGCGGTTTTTCGGCGCTTCTGCCGGCGGTTCTGATCGGCGGGATGCTATACCGCGGCGAGACCAGAATAAAATAATTTTATATCAGCGGCCTTAGGAATCCTAACTTTTGAAGTTTGCGCAGTTTCTCGAGCTTTTTGGGATCGGAGTGATTTTCGGGCCCGTTTAGAACTTTGATCTCGCCGTTCTTCATGACCTGTATCTTATATTCTATAGCCTTTTTTTCGGCTTCGAAGATCCGCAGCGCCATTCTGAGCGCGAAGTTTTTAGCCTTTACGACGCTCACTATCTCCGAATTTATCTGCTCGCTGAGCGGGTCC
>MGFH01000025.1 GCA_001791795.1 Candidatus Wallbacteria bacterium GWC2_49_35 | reverse complement strand
CGCTGTGGTCTTTTTCATGAAATTAATTATACAATAGCGGTTTTTAATTGTAAAGCAATTTGATTATGAATTTTTAATTAAACCGTTTTATTTTTTATCCGATATGGTTATTTGACGATTAATATTATTTAAAAAAAGGAATTAAATGACAGAGAGTTGGAAAAATAAAGATTTGATAAAAACTAAATTAAAAATAAAATAAAATAAAATAAAAATTTCATTAATATTTTTCATTAAAAAAAGGAGAAAGAAATGTCCAAAAAAATCATCTTACTAACCGTTTTATCTTTTTTAGCCGCGCTGTTTGCGGCCCCGGCCTTCGCCCGCGAGGACACCAAACTCGATCTGAACATCAAATCGCTCGACGCGTCTAAATTCCCGGTGATACAGGCTTACGTCACCGTGACCGACCGCGACGGCGCCTATTACAGAAATCTGACCGAATCCAACTTTGCTGTCGCCGAAAACCGTTTTAAATTGGACTCTTTTATGATCGAATCGTCGCTTAAAAATATGCACGTGGTTTTATGCCTGGACAACTCCGCCTCGATGAAAAAAGATATGGCCGAGCTTCAGCGCGCGGCGTTCACTTTCATTAAAGGCCTCGACCCGACCGACAAATGCTCGATCATCACGTTTAACAACAAAACATCGGTCCTGCAGGATTTCACCAACGACAAATACGCCCTTTCCAACGCCGTATTCCAGATGCGCGCCCGCGGCGGCACGCTTTTATACGACAGCCTCTTCACGGCCATTAACAAATGCGCCATCGTAGAGGGCAAAAAAGCGATCGTGCTGCTCACCGACGGCAAAGATGAAAGTTACTCCGGCTCGAAACCCTTCTCCAGACATACTCTCGAAGAGGCCCTCGCTCACGCCAGACAGGTCGAAGTGCCCATATATGTAGTCGGCATCGGAAAAGATTTCAACGAAAACGTTCTTTCGGCTATCGCCAACGAAAGCGAAGGCACCTATTACTACGCGCCGTCGCCCTATGAACTTTCGAGGCTTTTCAAGCAGATAGTGCAGAGCTTCAAGACCTATTACAAGATCGTCTTCGCGACGCCCTGCCAGACGCGCGACATGACCGCCCGCCTTGTGGAAGTGGAAGCGACGATCGGCGACATGCTCGGGCATAATCAGGTCCTCTACCTCGCGCCCGGCCCAAAATCCAGCGTAGCGACCGGCTACGGCAGCGGCTCGGCCGACGACGGCTACGTTCCGATAAAAGACGACTGCGTCGGATGTGAATTCAGAGAAGGCGCTAAATTCAAGCATTTAAGAAGCAGATAATAACCGGTAAATTAAGTAAATAAAGAAACGTCTAAAATAAAATTAAAAAAACGGGGCGGCCTTTGTCAGGATGCCCCGTTTTTTTCTATATATTTTTTTAGAGAACAGAGAATAGAGAACAGTTGATGACTTTTTGAAATTTAAAATTCGCTTTTACGATTTTACATTTACAATTTTTTTTTTTAAAGACACGCAGTAGATAAATCCGACTCTATTCTCTTTTCACTATTCACTGTACACTATGCACTATGCACTGTTTTAACTGCCGGATTTCAGAACTTTATCGATCCTGGCTTTGATTTCGGTCCTTATATCGACGCCGTCCCAGTATTCTATTCTGGCCCTGTCGGCGGAAACCGTATCGTAAAGTAACTTCAGCGACTCCATGACCGCGTCCAGGTGAACGTCGATCGTGCTTATCATCGCGGGAAGCTCTTTTTTCAATTGTTCTTCCCTGCCGGATTCCAGATACATCTCGACCTTCGCCATATTGAGGTTGAACGGAGCCAGAAGGTTGTTCACGTTGTGTAAAACCGCGCCCGTAAGGTTCTGAACCGTCGCGAGGGCTTTTCTGGTTTCGTCGCTGTATTCGTTATTTTGCATATTCTCCTCCGCGTGATTTCTATTTCAGAAACGAGTCGAGTTTGCCTTCGTCTTCCTCGCCGGAATCGCCGATGCGGACGAATTTCCCGTCGATCTCGAAGAGCACGCTGCGGCCTAAAGCGCAATACTTGCCGGCGTTCTTATGTTTGGATATCAGCGCGAAGTATAACTTCGAGCCGAATTTGACGCTTACTATATTTTTCGAATCGCGTTTTTCGTCAAATGTCGAAACGCGCCACTCGCCGCCGCGCTTGACGAAGGTCTTGTCTTCGACATAGCGCATCGAATCAGGATCTATCTTGCTGAAATCGAAAGCCCTGTCGCTCGACTGTATTTTTTTGACGACGCGGCTCATGTGTACCGCGCCCGAGCCTGATTCAGATTTCATAGATTTTTCCGAGGACGGCGCCATGAATACCTGCGCGTTATCGAGCGTGTCGCGCTCCGACGACGACATGGAGCTTGCGGGCGCGCCCGCTTTCGACATGACCTTGTCCTCGAAGAACCGCTGCCTGCGCTCGATCATAATATTGCCGGGCTGGCCGTCGCCTATCTGCGCGTTGTCTTCGAGCACCAGAAACGACGTGTAGGGCGTCATTATGCCGTGTTTCTTCGCGAGCTCCACGATCTCTTCCTTCAGCTCTTTATTCTCGCCGTGCAGCCTTATCTCTTCGAGCAGATAGCCGATGCGCCTCTGCGCCCATATGCGCGGCAGGAAGTTATTGTCATCGGTCTTTTCAGAAAATTTAACGTCGTTGGCGTATTTTTTCTCGGCGCCGAGGACCTTTCCCTTTATAGTGACGGCGCTGGCTCCGCCTTCGCGGTAGCGGCCGATCAAAACGAGCTGCGAGCCCTTGAAGAAATCCGGGATTTCCTTCGGATAGGCGTTGTCGGTCTTTATGCTTCCGAAATCGACCGCGACGTCGGTCAGGACGGGCGAAGCGATCTTGGTATAAAAATTCGATATTTTCAGTTCTATATCTTCGTTTTCGGTCACGTATTCGATAACGCCATTGTTTTCGACGGCGAGTTTGTCCAGCAGAGTGGTGTTCAGGTCGGTGCCGACGCCGAAGCAGAATATCTTCGCTTTAACGCCGTTCTCCTTCTTCACGTTTTTAAGTATCTCGGTTGGATCGGTGACGTCGACCGTGGGCATGCCGTCGGTCAGAAATACTATGAACGCCGGAACGTCCTTTCTGAATTCCATTTTAAGCGCCTTGTAAAGCGCCTCGTTGATATTGGTGCCGCCGATCGCCCTCATGCCGTCTATATATTTCAAAGCCTCTTCTACGTTGTCTTTTTTTGCGACTACAAGGTTTTTTTCATACAGTTTCGGCTCGGTCGAAAAACTTATTATGTTGAAAGTGTCATCGCTTTCGAGGTTGTTGACGCAGAACTTCAGCGCGCTCTGCACCTGTTTGTGCTTGTCGCCGCTCATCGAGCCGGAGGTGTCGACCACGAAACAAATATCTTTCGGGATGACCTTCTTTTCGGTTTCGACCTTCGGGGAGGCCAGCAGCATGAAATATCCGTCTTCCTTCGCGGGCTTATGCGATATCATGCTGATGCCGAGGTCCTCGTCAGACACGGTGTAATACAGCGTGAAATCCTTGTCGGGCTTGGAGTTCGATTCCTCGAACGACACTTTGACCTCGTTGTCCGTCTTCTTCTGGACGTCGATCTTATGCGAGGGCGAATATACGTTTTTAATGCCGGATTTCGATTTGATGCTCACCGCGACCGACACGGTCTGTATCGGTTTCGACGAGAATTTTTCGGTGTTGAGCGGATATACATATTTGACTATCTTGCTGTCCTGGGGGAGGACCTGCTGGTATTCAAGCTGGATCTGCTTTTCGCCGCGCGCGGGAACGGGATATACCCTGGCTTTGAAAAGGTTGGAGCCGATATATTCGAGAAGCGCGGGGTCCTGCTTTCTTCTGACGATGTCCTCGTAAATGTTGCGGGCCTTGTCTTTATCCATGAGTTCGGCGGCCTGGCGCTTGCCGTCTATGAACATGGCGAAATCCGACACAGTGGCGCCTTCCGGAACGGGGAATATATATGTGCCTTCGAGGTCCTGATTTTCTTCATTGATGAAAACCTGGTCCACGGAGGTTTTAGTTACCTGCTCGTTGATATCGACGCTGACCTTGTGGAATTTGATAGAAGGCGGCGTAAGTTCGCGCGCGAACCTTCTCTGGGGCGGAAAATCCGGCGGATAATCGACTATTATGAAGCCGTCCGCCCAGGCGGTTGAAACTAATAACAGGAAAATTGAGGCCGTCACTAGAAATAACTTATGGGTCCGATTCATCATAAAACACCCTCTCCTTTATATTTCGAAAACGTTGGTTTTTATCTTCAGGTTTTCACACTTATCCTTTAATACTTTTAGCCGGAAATTCTACCGTGAATTTGGCCCCGCTGTTTTTAGCGCTTTCAACGCTTATCTTTCCGCCGTGTTTATCGATTAATTCCTTCACGATAAGAAGCCCTATGCCGTTGCCTTTTTCACCGTCACTGCCGGGTTTGCCGACCCGTTCGCCGATCTTGAACAGCTTGCTCAGCGTCGATTCGTCCATGCCGGAACCGTTGTCCTTAACAGTAAAAACGACCGCGCCGCCTTTTTCTTCTCCGCTCAATTCGATGACGCCTTTATCCGCGGAGAATTTCAAAGCGTTAGCGAATAAATTCCTGGCGATGGTCTGCGCCATATCCTGGTCGCAATAAGCCGATAAATTTTGCGGAATAAGGTTGACCACCGATATCGATTTATTTTTAGCCGCTTCTTCATATAATTTTATAATGCCGGTAAATATCTCGAAAATGTTATTTTCGGATGGCGCGAATGGAAAGCGTCCCATCGAAGCTTTTGACCAGGTCATAAGATTGTCCAGAAGTGAAAAGACGCGGGTCGAAGCGGAATGGATGTCACGCAGAAATTCTTTAATTTTATCACTGGAAAACGTATCGAATTTATCGAGTAAAAGATTGGCTATTCCCGGAATACTCGATAACGGCGAAATAAGGTCGTGGGATATTATTGACAGGAATCTTTCGCGGTCGCCGTTAAGTTCGACGAGCCTTTCGGTTTTTGCTTTCAACTCGGCTTCGAGCCTGAACAAAATCATGAATATAACGCATACGAACGTCATGAATAAACTTATAAACGTGGTGCCGACCGTGACGAGCGACAGGTAATAATGGCAATTAAGCCCGGTTCCGGTTTCCATTATGAAATTTGCACGCATTTCAGGAATAAAAAAGACCAGCGCGGCGCGGGCAAGGAAAACGAATACCAGAAAAAGGTAAACGATGCCGTTGAACCTGCACAGGTTTTTGATCTCAGGCAAATACCTGAAATACAATATTCTGAAATTGTCGATGAAAACGAAAAAACATATCGCTGAAATAAATATCACGCGCATCGTATAATCGCTTTTTATTTCGGTGAAATAGAAGCCCAACAGAAATGAGACCGCCGTAAGTATATAGCATATCCGAATGTCGGCCTTGAGGTTGAGGAAAAGATGAAATCCGTAATTGATAAGGCACATTGAAAACACTGTCATGGCGCCGAAAACGATTATTGAAAGGAAAGCGGGGGCCACGCCCTGCATAGACATAAGCATTCCTGCCACGCAAGAGCCGAGCATTCCAATGCCTATATCCCGAACACCGGGATATTCGCGGCGGCGGTTGAGGTATAGTATTATTATCGCACAGCATATCGTTTCAAGCGACGTTATAACCGCTAGAGTTTTAAGGTCGAGCATATACCAGCATTATATTACAAATTAATATCAAAATCAAATAAAATCTTTTTTCTTGATAGCTGGATTAAATTTTGGTATAATATATTAACTTTTTTACCAATTCACATTTTCATAAAATACGCATCCGGTTTTCAGAGAGGCCGCCTTTCTTTAATTATATCCGCGAGCCGCGGCCGTTATCATTCAACAAAGAGGAGTTAACCGAAAAATGACCGAAAGCACAGGTTTAACGAAACAGCAATATGTTGATTGTTTCAATAATGAAACCGACATCGAGTCCTTAAAAAAATCTTTCCTTTATAATCTGCTCTACTTTCTGGCAAAGGACGAATATACGGCCACCGATCTCGACCGCTATCACAGCCTTGCCTACAGCGTGCGTTCACGCCTCATCGACGGCTGGATCAAAACACAGCAGACCTACCATCTCAAAAACGTTAAAAGGGTGTATTATCTCTCGCTCGAATTCCTTATGGGACGCACTCTCGGCAACAGCCTCATCAATCTGGGCATTTACGACGACTGCGAAAAGGCCATCAAAGAACTCGGCTACGAGATCAGCTCCCTGCGCGACATGGAACGCGACGCGGGCCTTGGAAACGGCGGTCTCGGAAGGCTCGCCGCCTGCTTTTTAGATTCCATGGCCACGCTTAAGATCCCGGCCCACGGATACGGCATCAGATACGAATACGGAATATTCAATCAGAACATAATCGAAGGCTACCAGATTGAAAAACCCGACGAATGGCTCATCAGCGGCAATCCCTGGGAGATCGCCCGCCCCGAATTCGCCATGAAGATAAACTTTTCAGGCGAAGTCGAAACGGTGAACGGTCCCGACGGAAGACCTCGCGCAAAATGGATACCCGACGAAGAGATCCTCGCGTGGCCTTACGACGTGCCGATTCCCGGCTACGGCAATAACACGGTAAATACTCTTCGCCTCTGGGCCGCGAAAGCCTCCGAAGATATCGACCTCGAATACTTCAACCACGGCAGTTATCTGCTCGCCGTCGAAGATAAATTCAAGGCCGAGAACATATCAAAGGTCCTTTATCCGAACGACAACAACTACGAAGGCAAGGAACTGCGCCTTAAACAGCAGTACTTCTTCGTAGCGGCCTCGATTCAGGACATCATAAGGCGCTTCAAGGCGCACAACAAAGATTTCAAAGAATTTCCCAATAAAATAGCCATACAGCTCAACGACACACACCCGTCACTCGCCATACCCGAACTGATGCGCGTGCTGATCGACGATGAAGGCCTGCTGTGGGACGATGCGTGGGATGTTTGCGTTCGCACGTTCGCATACACCAATCACACGGTACTTCCCGAGGCTCTCGAGAAATGGCCGGTTGCCATGATCGAAAAACTCCTGCCGCGCCACATGCAGATAATTTACGATATCAACTTCAAGTTCCTGCGCCAGGTCTCTTTCAGATACACCGGCAACACCGACAAACAAAAATCTATGTCGATCATCGGCGAGGAAGGTGAAAAGCACGTCAAAATGCCGAATCTGGCCATAATCGGAAGCCACTCGATAAACGGCGTGGCTGCGCTTCACACCGAGATATTAAAAAGAAGCATATTCAAAGATTTCTACGAATTCTATCCGGAGCGTTTCAACAACAAGACCAACGGCATCACTCAGCGCCGCTGGCTCAGAAAGGCGAACCAGCACCTTTCTAAACTTATAAGCTCAAAGATCGGCGAGGGCTGGATCTGCGACCTGTTCGAACTCAAGAAACTCGAAAAATTCGCGAAAGACCCGAAATTCCAGCAGGAATGGGATGAAGTTAAACTTCACAATAAAAAGAAACTGGCCGAGGTCATCGAGAAAAACAACGGCGTAAAGATCAATCTGGAATCGTTCTTCGACATACAGGTCAAGCGCATCCACGAATACAAGCGTCAGACGATGCTCGCGCTTTACTGCATACATCTGTACAATACCATCAAGCAGAACCCTGAAGCCGATTTCGTGCCGCGCACCATTATTTTCGGCGGAAAAGCCGCGCCGGGCTATCACACCGCCAAACTGATAATCAAATTCATCAACGCCATAGCGAGCGTCGTCAATAACGACCCCCTCATAGGCAATAAACTCAAGGTCGTATTCCTCGAAAACTACAACGTCTCTCTCGCCGAGCGCATAATGCCGGCATGCGACCTTTCGGAACAGATCTCGACCGCGGGCACCGAAGCGTCCGGCACCGGCAACATGAAATTCGCGCTCAATGGCGCGCTCACCATAGGCACTCTCGACGGCGCCAATATCGAGATAAAAGAAGAGGTCGGCGACGATAACATCTTCATATTCGGCATGAAAGAGTACGAGGTCAACGAGCTCAAGCGCGGATACAACCCGCGGGTTTATCTCGATCACTCCAAAGAGCTGCGCGATATATTCCATTTGATCGATATAGGTTTCTTCTCGCCCGAAAATCCGAACCTGTTCAGGCCCATATACGATCTGCTGCTCAACAGCGACAACTACATGGTCCTCGCCGATTTCGACAGCTACATTCAGTGCCAGAACCGCGTCGCCCAGACCTACCGCGACCGCAAGAAGTGGCTCGAAATGTCGATACTCAACGTGGCGCGCATCGGAAAGTTCTCGAGCGACCGCACCATACACGAATACGCCAAAGACATATGGAACGTTCCGTCGGTCGACATACCCGATTGGAAGGACAAATAAAATAGTTGAGAGTGGAGAGTTAAGAGTGGAGAACTAAAGGAATTTTGATATTTAAATAAAGCGGCGCTTGCGAAGCTCTATTCAAAACAGTCAAAAATCCAAAACTCTCAACTCTCCGTTCTACACTCTACACTATTGCATGGTGTCGATAAAACAATTTCAAGTATAAATAAAAAAAGCCGCCCGCGAGGACGGCTTTTTTATTTATTGGTCTTTTTTTAATACGGCGGGGTATTATTTTTTGGTTTCGCAGCTGCAGCCGCATGCGCACTCTGTGCAGACGCAGGTCGTCGTGTGAACGATGCCTTCGATGCCCTGAAGTTTGGTGGTTACTAAGTCGCCTAATTCTTTAAGCGATTTTGCGCTGGCATGAGCGATAATATCGAACGGGCCCGTTACCACGCATACCGATTCAAGTTCTTTAATTTTCTGCATAGCTTTTAATACGTCTTTTACATATCCGGTTTCAACTTCCATTAAAATATAAGCGCAGACATCCGTCATTTTAAAACCTCCGAAATTTTTATTTTTAATATGCCCTTATTTTAAATTAAACGCGCCTCTAAGTCAAGTTTTATTTCGCGCGCTGTTATTTTTCGCCCGAATCACTTAACATCGAAGGCGAAACTCTCCGAGCGTGCGCCGAATTCCGGCGCGTACATGCATTCGGCGCGGGCAAACCCGCAGCGGTATCTTCCTCTGCGGCAGACGCGCATATCGTATTCAAATGTATGGGTTCCCGCTCTCAGGCTGTCAATAAAAAAATTTGCCGAAGCGTCTCTCATCGAAATATAGTACCCTTCTCCGTTTTTACATTCATATCCGGAAATAACTCGCAGCGGCTCGAACGCGCTGGCAAACCGGTCGCGAATATAAATAAATTCCATGTCCGTCGTCAGGCTGACTTCAAGCCTTACGCGGACTATTTCGCCGATCGAAGGCGAAACGGCAGCAGACACCGACGGATCTATTAAGATCAATTTATCCGCGGTTTTATCGCCGCCGTTATTTTTACTTAACAAATAAAGATTTTTAGATATTTTAATGCCTTCGTTATCGAATTTTTTCAGTTCGGACGCTTCGCACGAAAATTTGCGGTGGATGCCGCCCCACAAAACCCCGCCGTTGAACACCGCGGCCTCGACGGTATCGAAAGCCGAATTTTCGCCTGAAATATCAACGGTTTTTTCATGAAAGCCGCCGGCGAAATTCAGGACATTCGACGCCGGCGGAACATTTCCGCTTAAGATCTCCGCCGTTTCTTTATTTCCGGCGGAAATCGAATAAACGGCGTCATTATTGAACGAGTTTTCGCCGCAGAATAAAAGCGCGCCGACGGCCTCCGCTGTGGCCACGCTCGTACCGAAACCGGAGGCGCGTTTCTGATTTATCAGCCAGAACTTGCACGCTTCGACGGTTTCGGGCTCGCCGCAAATTTCGTCAAAAGCTTCGATTATGACAGCCTGGCCTTCGATTTTACCGAAACAGCCGTTAAATTTTCCCGTATCGGCGAAACTCATGCCGTATTTTCCGTCAGCTGAAGCCATTTTTTTAACGCCGGCCATGACCGCACGCGCCGAAGTTTTATCGCCGTTTCGATATAAGGCCAGAGCCAGAGCCGCGGAGCGGACCGAAGACCCTGCTATTTCGGGGTCTTTCAAAGCTAGCGCGAGATAGAGGTCGACGATCCTCTTAAATTTTTCGGAATAGGCGTATTCGCCGGCGAAAAAACTGCGCGCATACAGATAATATTCGATAATGGCCGTCAGGCGGGGCGTCTCTTCCTCCGGCAGCTTTCGATCATTTTCAAAACCGGCTTCGATCCACTCATCCAGCTGCCGGGTTATCTCGCCGCAATAACTTTCCAGCCCGCATTTAATCCCGCGCTTTTTAAGTTTGCCGACCGCGCCGTAAATATAAAGCGATATGTAATAGTTTTCTTCCATACCGGGAAACCAGGGCCACAGTCCTTTAGGACCGCGCATTTTGATAAGATCGCCGGCTCCTTCTTTAATGCGTGTTTCAAGCCGCGCCGAATCGAAAAGCCACACTATATCCTCGCGTGACGCGCTCTCTTCGGCCGCTTCGGCCATCCAGGGCGTTTCCTGGAGCGCGGCGCTTTTCAGGCTGCCGCTCTTTTCGAGCTCCGATTTGAGCGCCCCTTTTTCCCGCCACGACTCAATTACGCGCCCGAAACCAGGCCGGGTTTTAATCAGATGCAGCGCCAGCAGGTTCGCGTAATATTTATTGAAAACCTGCTCCGAGCAGCCGTGAGGATAGCGCATCAGATACGGAAGCGCCAGAGCGCAGTACCACGAAGGATTCACCGCGGCCTGCACTGTCAGGCTCACGCCGCGGCCTGCCGATATTTCGTCCGTAGCGCCGGCGCCGGCCAGATCGTTAATTTTAAAGGTTTTTTCGCACGGCCCTTTCATGCAAAGCGGCGCCGAGTCGACTACCTCTATTTTAGAAGGCAGGACCGGAATTAAATTCTGCTCACCGTCGTCGTGACCCGCGCCTTTTGCCAAAACGACGGTCTTGACGGCGCGCGGCCCGGAAGCCGCGTATATCGTCCACAATATCGTAAGCGAGCGGTTCGCCGGCGCGAAAAAAGGCCTCGAGCAGTTAAAATTATTATAAGACGCGTTCAACGAATTTTCCGACGATGCGTCGAAAATATTAAAAGATATTTCT
>MGFH01000024.1 GCA_001791795.1 Candidatus Wallbacteria bacterium GWC2_49_35 | reverse complement strand
TCCATCTCCCGTTCATTTTTTTTCTAAAGTTTCGATCGTTATCTGCGAGTTGGTAAAAACGCATATTCTGGAAGCTATTTCAAGGGATTTGCGCGCGATGTCTTCGGCGCCCAGAGCGCTGTTTTCAAGAAGCGCCAGTGCGCTGGAATAAGCCATGACAGACCCGGAGCCTATCGCTATCGCGTCGTAGTCGGGCTCGACTATGTCGCCCGCGCCGTTTATCAAGTAAATATTGGCCGTATCGGCCACCAGCAACATCGCTTCGAGGCGCCTGAGGTATTTGTCCTGCCGCCATTCCTTCGCGAGCTCGTAAGCCGCGCGGGCGAGCGAACCCATATACTGTTCGAGCTTCTTTTCGAACATTTCCAACAGCGTAAAAGCGTCGCTGGAGGCGCCCGCGAAACCGGCGAGGACCTTCCCTTCGTACATTCTGCGGACCTTTTTCGCCTTAGCCTTAAGGACGGTGTTGTTGAACGTAACCTGTCCGTCGCCGGCCATGGCTATAACACCGCCGCGTTTTACCGCGACGACCGTCGTCGATTGAAAAGTTCCTGCGCTGCCATGGCCGCCGTCGGCGGAAAAATTAAAAGCGTTCATTTACCCTCTTTTTTTGCGTTATGCGCGCGGATGCGCCTTGTTGTAGATCATTTTCAGCCTTTCCTGGGTAAGGTGCGTATATATCTGCGTCGTGGAAAGGCTTTTGTGGCCGAGCAGTTCCTGCACCTGTCTTATGTCGGCGCCGTTTTCTAAAAGGTGCGTCGCGAAGCTGTGACGAAGCACGTGCGGGCTCATTTTTTTCTGGAAGCTGAGCTTGTCGAAATATCCGTTGATTATCCTGCGGACGCTCCTGTCGGAGAGCGCGCCGCCTTCGGGGTTGAGGAATATATGCTCCGCCCCCGGATGGCTCGTTTTATTGCCGGCGATAAGTTTTACGACGAACGACATAGCTATGTCGCCGACCGGCACCTGACGCTCTTTCGAGCCTTTACCGACGAAAGTGATGGTCTTGGTGTAAAAATCGATATCGGTGAGTTTTAAATTGCACGCTTCGGATATGCGCAGGCCGGACGAATAAATAAGTTCGAAAATAGCTCTGTCGCGGAGAGATTCGTAGTCGTCACAGGTAATGCTTTCTAAAAACTCCTTGACCTGGTGGTAATATAAAAATTTCGGCAGGGGTTTATCGGCCTTCTGCCTTGAAATAGTGCAGAAAGGGTTCGCGTCGATATAATCGTTTTTTAAAAAATAATCGAACATGGACGAAAGTGAAGACAGCTTGCGGTTTATGGTGGTCTTCTTTTTGCTCTGTTTGTTTTTTTCGCCGACGAAGCGTCTTATTAAAAAGGTGTCGATTTTAGGGAAGTTTTCAGAGAAGTTTTCTTTCGTCACTCCATAGTGGGCCGAAGTGAACGCGATAAAATCCGAAATATCTTCGGAATAAGATTTTTGCGTATTCTTCGAAAGATTGAGAACTGACGATATATAAATCAAATACTCATCGATAACGTTCATAAAATGTACACCGCGTTACTTTAAAACAATCGTTAAAGTCAGCTTTTAAGCATTAAAAACATAAAAGCAAACGGAATGAGGCCGGTATGGTCTCTAAAAACAATTTTACCATATAAATAATTATTTGACAATATAGAAGTGAAAAAAAAGTCGATTTTTTTCAGATTTTTTTGAGCATGCCAGCGAGCTTTGAAATTTGCTCGCGCGACAATTCGTGAAAAGTCTCTTTAGGATAAGATTTCGTGTCGACGAGGCCGAAATTCGAGTTCATCGGGACAAATTTTTTCATGGGCGCCCCGCTCATCGTAAGATATTTGAAAAGCGAGCCGGCCATGGTTCGGCCGCAGTCGATAAGATCAAGAACAGACCTGTTTTCGCCGGTTTTAGCCGCATATACGATATTGAGCGCCGCGAGCTTTCCACCGGCTATGGCTTCGCTATAGCCTTCGGAGCCGAGGATCTGGCCGGCCGCGAAGATTGACGGATCTGATTTCAGACTGAGGTTGAAGTTTACCAGCCCGGGCGAATACATATAACGGTTTTTATGAATCACTCCGTAGCGGAGGATCTTTATTTTTTCGAGCCCGGGTATGACCGCGAGCACGCGCGCCTGTTCGCCGAATGTCATTTTGGTCTGGAAGCCTACGATGTTAAAGGCCGAGTTGAGGCCGTTCTCGGTCCGAAGCTGCAGCACCGCGTAGGGCATTCTTCCGGTGCGCGGGTCGTCGAAACCTTTGGGCTTCATGGGGCCGAACCGGAGCGTATGCTCGCCGCGCCGCGCCAGCTCTTCTATCGGCATGCAGCTTTCAAAAAAGATCTCTTTTTCGTTATCGCGCGGCGGAACAGTTTTAGCCGCGATAAGTTCGCGGTAGAACGCGAAATATTCGTCTTTATTGAGCGCGATGTTCAGGTAATCGTCGGCGCCCTTCGAATATCGGTTTTTCCAGAAGGCCCGAGACATGTCGATCGAGCCGGCCTCGACGATCGGGGAGACCGCGTCATAAAAATAAAGGTTGCCGCTGAATTTATCGGCGAGCGAGTCGAAAAGCGCGGCCGTGGTGAGCGGTCCGCTGGCTATGACGAGCTTCTCCCCGCCCGCGAAAGCGGAAAGCGATCTAACCTCTTCTCTTATGAACTCGATATTGGGATCGCCCGTGATCTTTTCTTCTATGATCTTCGAGAATTTTTCGCGTTCGACGCACAGCGCCTGGCCGCCCGGCACCCGCGCGGCGGAAGCCGCCGCCAGAACGTGCGAGCCGAGGGCCTCGAGTTCGGATTTCAATATTCCGGGGGCGCTTTCGGGCTTCATCGAGCCCAGCGAATTCGAGCAGACCAGCTCGCAGGGCGCGCCGGTTTTAAAAACCTCAGGCATGACGGCCGGCCGGCATTCGAAAAGCCTGACTTTGAAGCCGTGCTCCGCGAGGGTAAGAGCGGCTTCGGCGCCGGCGAGGCCGGCGCCTATAACATTGACAGGATGCATAATTTATCGTCTTTACCTGAACGCGTTACTTGAGGTTACTCGGTCTTAGCGGCTTCGGCGCCGCCGGCTTCTTCGACCGGCAGGTCGCGCTTGTAACCGCACTCTTTGTTGGAGCAGTTTATTTTATTGCCTTTTTTCGATACCTTTACGACGGTGTGGGCGCCGCAATCCGGGCACACTTCGCCGCTCGGCCTGTCCCACGATACGAAATCGCATTTCGGGTATTCGGTGCACGAATAAAAAATGCGGCCGCGCTTCGATTTTTTGACCGCGACCCGGCCTTCACAGCCGGCTTTCGGGCAGGGAACGCCGATGTCTTTCTGGATGGGCTTGGCGTTTTTGCATTTCGGATAAGCGGAGCAGGCTATGAACTGGCCGAATTTTCCGCTTTTGAGAACCATGTCGGAACCGCATTTTTCGCACTTGCCCATAGACTCGGCGACGCCCGCCGGACCGGCCTCGGGCTGTGTCTCGGCGCTGCGTTTCTCGAATTCTTCGAGCCTGTCTTTAAGGTTGAGCGTTTTTATGGAATCGGCGCGGAACATTCCCGAATTGAAAACGACGAAGTCCTGCGGAATATTTTTGGTGTTTCTGCAATAAGGGAACTTCGGGCAGGCAAGGAACTTGCCTCTGGCCGAAAAAAGAAGCACCATAGGGTTTTTGCATTTATCACACACGATGTCGGTCTGCATATTCATTTTTTTGATGTTGCCATCGGCAAAGGTGAGCTTTTCGTGGAAAGGAGAATAAAATTCGGCCAGAACTTCGCGCCATTCTTTTTTTCCGTCTTCGATGCTGTCGAGTTCGTCTTCCATTTTCGCGGTGAATTCGACGTTGATGAGGTCGGTAAAATACGATTCGAGAAGCGCCGAGGTGGCCATTCCGATATCGGTGGCGCAAAACTTCTTTTCCCTGATCTCGACGTAATTGCGGTCGAGGATGGTCTTGACGATCGTCGCGTACGTCGAGGGGCGTCCTATTTTAAGTTCTTCAAGAGACTTGATGAGCGAGGCCGTCGTGTAACGCGGCGGCTCTTTGGTGAATTTCTGCTGGGGAACGATCTCTTTGGCCGAGAGCGGCTCGTTTTCAACCAGACGCGGAAGGCGTCCGCCGACTATAGCTTCTTCATCGCCGTCGGCGTCGTTTTCGACCTCTTTTTCCTCGACGTTCTGGGCCTCGATATCGTAGAGCGCCAGAAATCCGGAAAATTTAAGTGTTTCGCCGACGCTTTTAAAAACTGCCCTGTCGGAGCCGATCTCGACGGTAACGCTGTCGAATACCGCGTCAGCGGTCTGCGAACCCACGAAGCGCTTCCAGATCATGTTATAAAGCCTGTATTCGTCGGCCGTAAGGTGTTTTTTTAACTTTTCGGGAGTGTTGTTGACTTCCGCCGGCCTTATGGCTTCGTGCGCGTCCTGCGCCTGCGATTTGGTTTTATAGATCCTTTCGGCGGAAGGAAGATATTCATCGCCGTATTTGGCCTTGATGAAACTTCTGGCTTCAGCTACAGCCTCCGGCACGACCCTGTATGAATCGGTACGCATATAGGTTATCAAACCGACTGTGTTGCCTTTTTCTATCTCGATGCCTTCGTATAATTTCTGGGCGACCTTCATGGTCTTCGAAGGCGGAAAATTAAGCACGCGCGAAGCCTCCTGCTGGAGGGTCGAGGTTATAAACGGGCCGGAAGGCCTTTTACGTTTTTCTTTGTTGAGGACCTTGGCGACCTGGTAATTCTGCTCGTTGCACGCTTTTAATATTCTGTCAGCCTCTTCGGCGTTTTTGATCTTGGCCGCTTTTTTATCGAATTTGAACAGCCGCGCCTTAAAAGTTTCGCCCGACTGCGGTTTCTGGAAAACCGAATCGACGAGCCAGTACTCTTCTTTTATGAATTTGGATATTTCTTCTTCGCGCTTGCACACCATAAGCACGGCTACCGACTGGACGCGCCCAGCCGAAAGGCCCTTTTGAAGTTTGCGCCATAGAAGCGGAGAAAGTTCATAACCGACGAGCCTGTCGAGCACGCGCCGCCCCTGCTGGGCGTTGACCTTGTTCATATCGATAGGCTTCGGGTGCTCGAGCGCTTCGAGAACGACCTTGGGAGTGATGGCGTTGAAGGTTATGCGCATGCTGGCGTTGACGTCGAGTTTAAGAGCGCGCGCCAGGTGCCATGAAATGGCCTCTCCTTCGCGGTCAGGGTCGGGCGCCAGGTAAACGCGGTCGCACCTGGCGACCTCTTTCTGAAGGTCTTCGATGACCTTATCTTTTTTGGGTATGACTTCGTATTTCGGCTCAAAATTGTTTTTCACGTCGACGCCGATGTCTCTTTCGGGCAGATCGATAACGTGGCCCATCGAGGCTTTTACCTCGAAATTGCCGCCGAGTATCTTTTTTATCGTTTTGATCTTTCCCGGAGACTCGACTATAATCAAGCTTCTCAAATTGTCTTTTTCTTTAACCACTATAATCCCCCAAACTCAATGAATAATAATGTTGTATATTAAAAATATTTATCGCCCGATAAATTTTTACTGAATGTAGCGCACCTTGAATTCGATAGAATCTTCAGCGCCTTCCCTGCCGGATATATCGATGGAGCGAAAGCCCACCATAATATCGTCGATCTCTTCGATCGTGGCGTCTTCCGCGAGGTACGTGTTCAAAGTTTCGAGCACCGATTCTATTTCTTCGTGGGAAATGGCGCCGCTTTCCAGAAGTTCTGTAAGATAGCCCCTGGCTTCGTACGACAGAAGTCTCTCCTCGACAAGCGTGAAAAATCGGAAACTGTTCTCCGACGGTTCTTTAAAAATCGGCGCGCCGGGCTTTTCGCAACCCGGTAAAATCGACTCGCCGAAATACCATTCGAGCGCTGCGTCGATCTCGCTGAGCAGGAACCCTTCTTTTATAAGCTCCAGCCGGGTCTTTTTAAAGTCGCTCCCATTTTCCTTCATCAGTTTTATAAATTTTAAAAAAATCTGCACGAGTTTATTCATCAGTTTACCTGGTACCTCTTTCCCTCGAGCGCCGTAACCGCGCCCTTTAATTCAAGGCCGCTCAATATCGCCAGCAGCCTGCCGACGGCAATCCCGCGCCGCGCGGCTTCTTCGCCGAGACGCTCCACCTGAGGCGGCGCGTCGCATTTTACGCTGAGCTCTTCTATGAGCGAAACGACCGTTTTCTCGTCTTCGCTCAAACTGGCGCCTTCGCCGTAATCGAACTTCATGTTGGCATCGCGGCCTGCATTTCCGGACCGTTTTCCTGTAACCGCGCTTTTATTGGCGCGGCCGCCCGCGGTTTTTTCTTCGCCGCCGGTAACCGCGTCCGCGAATAGTTCACTTAATATATCGGCGCTATTTAAAACAAGTTTTGCATAGTTTTTTTTGATCAGTTCGTGACAACCCGTAAGATCAGTCCTGTAGGCGTCTCCGGCTATCGAGAATACTTCGCGCGACTGATCGAAGGCGTATCTGGCGCTGATCAGGGCACCCGACCTCTCGCCCGCCCCGCAGACCAGAGTCGCGCGCGATAATCCGGTTATTATGCGGTTGCGCAGTACGAATGTATGCTTTTGGGCGCCCTCGCCGGGAAGATACTCCGATATCGCCGCGCCGCGCCGCAAAATCTCGCCGTAAAGGCGCCTGTTCACCGGTGGATAAACCAGGTCAAACCCGGTTCCGAGAACCGCGTAGGTCGCGACGCCGTTTTTTATGGCGCTCGAATGAGCGCAGGCGTCGATTCCCGACGCCATGCCCGACACTATTGTAAAACCGGCCCGGGCCAGGCCGTCGGTTATCTTTTCGCACATCGCCATCGAATATGGCGACGGCTCGCGCGTTCCGACCACTGAAAAATTATTTGAGCCCGGATCGAAATTCGAGCCGGCCACGAATATCACCAGAGGAGCGGCTTCTATTTCCTTCAGCGCCGGCGGATAATCCGCGTCGAAGATCGATATTACGCGCGCCGTAACTGAAGCGCCGTATTCGCCCGCGATTTTCGTTACGAAATCGTGATATTTTTCAACGGCCTTTTTTACGGTTTCATTAATGGCGGCATCGCCGGCCGCGCGCCGGATTTTTGCCATTATCCTTTCAAGCGCGGCCTTGTCGGACTCTTCTTCGGGCGTTTTTTTGAAAACGCCATTGACTATGTCGGACACGCCCGAAAAATATTCGCCTATCAAAAGCCATCCTGATTTTGAGTCATGAGATGCGCGGCTCGCCGCTATCAAAAAACGATTGTATATCTGCGCGTCGGTTAAATTCAATAATGCACCCTTATAAAATATTAAAGTTCTGGTTTCTTATTAAATGCACGGCTGATTTTTATCAGCCAGAACCTTACGTTTTCATTTTCTTCTGTTTCCATGACCTTCTGCAGCGGTTCTTTTATTGCCGGCCCCATTTCCATCATCGCTTTGGCAATAGGCTCGCGCCTGTCGACGGGCGCGCCCATGAGCGCGTCATAAAGAATGTTAAAGGCGTCGGCGCCGCAAAATCCGAGAGCTTTCGATATTATCGCTTTCGTCTTTTCGTCGGCGCGCGAAAGCATTCCGACGAGCGCCTCGGCTTCGCCCAGCTTTCCAAGAGACAACATGGCGTATTCACGAACCCAGTCGTTGCCGTCTGAAAGCGAAGCCTTGAGGTTCGGTATCGCGCTCCTGTCGTTTAAAAAACCGAGCGCGTATGCGCAGTTGTAGCGCATTTCATTGTTTCCCATTTTAAGGTTTTCCAGCAGAAAGCCGAACGCGGCGTCTTTTATATTCTGAAGCACCGTTATAAGACCGGCGCGTACATCTTCTTTCGGGTCGCCCAGCGCGGTAACTAGTTCCGTTACGAACTTGTGACCGTATTCGATCAAAAGGTTTATTGAATTTTCGCGAACGAAATAACTTTCGTCGGCAAGCCATTTTATGAGCCTTGAAATAATGACGGGATTCATGTATTCGGACGCGGCGCCCGCGAGCGACAATTTCAGGCTGTGAGTGATCGCCGTCTGGCCCTGTTTGACTTCTTCAGGGTTTTTCATATAAAGCAGGATGTGCTCGCTGAATGAATCAAAATCGGAGCACAATGCCTTTATAAGCCAGTGAACCTGGTTTTCGGACAACTGTGGTTCCGAACCTTTTTTTTCGGCGGCGATCGCCGCTTCGCTCATTTTTTTCACTATTATATAACTGGACTGTTTAAGATTGTAGATGAGGTATTTGCAGGCGCTTTCGCAAACATAGAAATCGGAGTCGTTGAGCGCGTCAATTATTTTTTGTACGGTCGCCTCGTCGGAAGCGAACCTTATCGCGTAGGGCGCATGCCTTCTGAGAGAGAGCGTTGGCGAATCCATGCACTCGCTTAAAAGTTTATAGGAGGGGGCGCCTATTTTGAAAAGGACCTCCATCAATATGGTCGCTATGCGGTCGCTGCAGTTTTTAAAGACCTTCTGCACAAGCGCTATGACCTTTTCGCCGGTCTCCACAAGAGATTCGATTATTATTTTATCCAGTTCGGCGTCTTCATTGGCGAGCGCCTTTATAAGCGAGATTATGACCTTGTCGTCGTTTTTGATCTTGCCTAGCACATGGGCGGCTATAAGTTTCATCGGCTGCGTTCCGCCATCGAGCATTTTGAGCATCAGTGGAATGTTTATTTCCTTCATACTGCGAACGATCCTGGCGATGTTCATCAGAAGCACGCTGTCGTCGATCGCCGTCGCCTTTAAAAGCGGTTCCACTGCATTTTTGCCTATCGAAATAAGGGAGATCTCGGCCTGCTTCTGTATCGAATAATTTTTGTTCTGCAGGTAGAGTATCATTTTGTCGATAGCGTCCTTATTACCGTTACGGCCTAAAACCACCGCATAAATAAAGCCCGGCTCCGATTTCGGATTGCTGTCGAACATCTTCGCGATCATGGCCAGCTGATCTTCGCTCATGCCTTCTGAAAAATGATCAATGGCGTTTTTCTGAGTTATCTTATTTTTACTTATCAGATCGTCAATTGTAAAATCAGCCATTTATGCTCCTTATCATTTTAATTTAATATTGGCTTTAATTTGCTGCGGCTTGATCTCGAGAGGAACGCCGGCGCCGTGTATCGCTAATTCCAGAATGACGCTTCCGGTGCCGTGGGAGCCTTCGCCCGTAATTTTCGAATCGAGACTTATGGAGGTGCTGTCGAGTTCGTTGAGTTTATTGACAGGCGCGTTGACCAGGATATCTATGAATTCTTTTTCAAGGACGATTTCATATCCTGGCTCTATGGCCGGCGGATTGATCTTTACTTTGCTGAATTTCTGGTTTTTATAAACGGGCTGAAGCGTTATGGTTATTGATACGGGCTTATTTTCGACGGCATAGCCAGAATCGGCGGGAACGTTAAGGTTAACGTTCTGTACAAGGCCGGATTTGATATTCGAAACGTCGACAGGCTCGGTCAATATTTCATTCACCTTCTCGATGGTTTCGGCGGGCCCTTTTATAAGTATGGCCTGCGGCTCGCATAATATGGTGGCTATTTTATATCCGGGGCCCACCTTTCCCGATATCTGGGCGACTATATTGACCTGCTTCGACGGGAAAGGCTGGATGTCGACGCTTATTTCAGCCTCCTTCGGCGTTAAGGACACGTCGGCGTATTCGGCCGAAGCCGACAATTCCACCAGCGTAAGCTGCTGCTTCTGGGTAAAACCGGCGTCGAGATTGGCGACGTCGGCAGTCGCCAGTATGCGCTTGACGCCTCCGATAAGTTTCTGCGGCCCCTTTATTCTCACCATTGCAGGTTCGGCGCCGTAACTTTTTACATAATAGCCTTGTTTCACAGTTCCCTGAAGAATTACGCTAACTTCGGCCGTGCGTTCTTCGATAAGCACGGGCGTCACTTCGATCTCGCGCGGCTCTGTTTTTATGAGTTCGAGTCCGCGCGGAAGCGCCACGTTAACCGATATTTTATTGGCCGTATCGGCGACAGCCTTGGAAACGTTGGCCGTCGCAACCATTTTAGATTTGACAGGATAATAATTTTCAATGATCTCGCGCCTGCCGCCGCGGATAAAAATATTGACCTTCGACATCGCGTTTTTGTAGGCGCAGTCGCTTCTTTTTTCGGTAAGCGCCAGCTCGACCTCGAACTGCCTCTCTACGACAGGATTGACTATGACGTTGACGTAAAACCAGCCGATAACGGCTAATATTACAGACAACGCCCTGAGCCAGAAATTTTCGAACGCTAAATATCTCATAACTGTTCCTGCTTAAATACGCGGCTTGAAAAGCGGCTTATTCTGAATCGGACTCAACATCCTCTTCAGCGCGTCTTTCAGGTCGTCTTCATTGTGGGGATTAAGTATGCCGTTGGCGCCGATCGATATTTTGCCCGTTTCCTCTGAAACGACCAGGGAGACCGCATCGGAAACCTCGGTAATGCCTATGGCCGCGCGGTGGCGCGTGCCGTATTCCTGCTTCAATTTCGGGTTGTCGGTCAGAGGCAGGATACAGCCGGCCGCGTCCACCAGGCCGTTTGATATAATGACCGCGCCGTCGTGCAACGGCGACTTGGGATAAAAAATATTTTCCAGCAGAACGGCCGAAACGACGCCTTTTATAAGGATCGTGGAACTGGAATTTTCAAGATGGTCTTCCAGGGCCGTTTCGCGTGCCATAACGATTATAGCGCCGATCTTCGCCTTTGAAAGTTTGACGACCACCTTATGAACCTGGTCGATGACCTTTTCGAGTTCCTCGTCCTTCTGGTAAACCTGGCTGCTGAACAATCCTCGCCGGCCGAGTTTTTCGAGGGTCTTGCGGAACTCCGGCTGGAAAAGTATAAGAAGCGCCAGAAAGCCTATCGGCAGTATGCGCTCGAGCATCCATATGATGGTGTTGAACTGTATCCAGGGAGAAATTATCAGCGGGATCAGAACGAAGATAAGGCCGCTCAATATCTGCCTGGCGCGGGTACCCTTGATGAGCAATATGAACTCGTAAACTATGAAGCTGACGAGCAGAATATCGATGAGATCGAATATACGAATATCGCTTAAAAGGTATATCAGCATTTACAATTACACTACCACTTTTTTTCGGTTTTTATCGGTTTTTAAATAAGTTTATATTTTTCAAGAACTGACATCATTTTTTTTCTGTTAGCGTCGGTCATGAGGGTGAGCGGCAGCCTGAACTCCTCGGAACACAGTCCCATCATTGCCGCGGCCGTTTTGACCGGTATGGGGTTCGACTCGACGAACATCGCGTTATGCAGTTCAAAGAGCCTGTCATGCGTTTCGCGCGCGCTGACCGTATCGCCGGCCATGAAATCGTTGACGCATTTTTTAACGAGTTTCGGGGCGATATTAGCCGTAACCGATATGACGCCGGCGCCGCCGACCGAAAGTATCGGAAGCGTAAGACCGTCGTCGCCCGAAAGAAGGCTGAAGCCTTTTTTCGATTTAGAGCAGGCTTTTATATAAATTTCGGATATCTGGGTAAGGTTCGCCGATGCTTCCTTTACCGCGGCGATATTTTCGATATGCGACAGTTTCTCGACAGTTTCAGCGAGCATATTGCAGCCGGTCCGGCCCGGAACGTTGTATAAAATAACTGCCGTTTCGCCGGCGTGCGCCGCGACGGTCTTATAGTGCTCATAAAGTCCCGCCTGGGTAGGTTTGTTGTAATAAGGCGTCACGACGAGAAAGCCGTCGGGCGAAAGTTTCAGCGCATGGGCGGTCTTTTTTGAGGCATCTTCGGTCGAATTCGCGCCGGTGCCGATTATGATCTTGACGCCGGATTTTTTGTCCCTGCGCAATCCGGAAGCTATTTCGAACATCTCTTCGATTTCACGCTCTTTTATGTTCGGCGATTCGCCGGTCGTTCCGTTGATAACGACGCCGTCGACGCCGCCGTCGATCTGGAAATTCATTATTTTTTCGAACGCGGCGGTATCGAGTTTTTTGCCGCAAAATGGAGTTATCAGAGCGGTAAAAGTACCCTTGAACATTTTTTATCCTCGCTTGTTTTCAGAAAATATTCTATAAAATAAATAACTTCGCTTTTTTGATGAAGCGATTTATTTCGCGGATTAATTACGCATTATTATTAGACTGAATTTATATTCAAGATATTATCAAAAGTTTTTAAGTTTGTCAATATAATTTATGCGCCGCGTTCAAAACTCCTTTTAAATGAACATAATCGGACGAACAAAAAAAGGGCCCCCGGGGGAGCCCTTTTATTTTATTTGTTTTCTTTATATTTTAGAACTTAAATTTCTAACGGATTCCGATATGTCCGTTTTCAGTTATTAGAGAGCTATCGTCGAATCGACAACGGGAACGAGGTTTAAGCCCGTGATCGTGATCGAGCCTGCGGTCGCTTTTTCGTCTTTAAGCGCTTCGAAAGCGAGTTCGGCTTTGCCGTTTTCGTCGGTGACGGCGGCTTTAGCTTCTTTGCCTTCGCCTACGGTTACAGCTACGCGTGCTAATTTAACGGCTTTTCCGCCGGCGGTGACCGTTACGGCCACTTTATCGCCGCTGCGGACTGCTTTGTGCTCTACCGCTTTAGGAACGTCGCTTCTGATCATCATAGTGCAGTCGCCGAATATGTTGTACTGTTCGAAAAGCATTACGCCTGAAGACGTAGGAGCGGTGCCCCATATCTGCATGCCTTTGAGTATGCCGGTCAGAGCGAGGGCGCCGACCGAAGACTGTTTTTCGCCGGCCATCTGCACATTGTTGATTTCGGACTGCATATCGCAGGGAGGAACCCATTCAGCGTTCGTCGACGAACCGAATATGGCTGCAGCGCCTGCAGGAGCTTCGGGTGTGCCGGCTTTCATCCATGCTTCGCAGAAGCAGTCGGAGCCGCCGTTGAACTGGCCGTTAACGCATGCTACGGACCATATTACGGGGAGTTTTCTGCCGTTTTTAAGAGCGAGAGCATCGGTATTGTTGAAATATGTGGTGCCCCATGAGGTTTTCGAGCCGTGGCCGATGTAATTGATCAGTGAACGGCCTTCGTTTACAGCCGCGCTGACTTTCGCTTTGGAGGCACCCGGATCGTATATCTGATCTACCACGTCAAAGTTGTATTTCATAAGCGCGTCGCGCAGCCAGTTGGCGCGTTCGTAATCGGTCGGGCTGCCTTCGGCGCTTGCGATGCCGGTAGCTTTGCGGTACCATTTAGCGGCGTCGCCCGTGTCGGGGAACTGTTCATAATGAACGATTCTGGCCACCTGGTTTTTAACTTCGGCGGGAGTTTTTACTGAAAGTCTGGAGATGATCGCATCGGGAACATGATCGTTGCCGGCGAGTTTGGTGAAGCAGGGGTCAGAGGCGGCGCGTTCTTTAACGCCGAGAAGCGTGGGAATGAATTCGGTGTCGCCGACGAGGATGATGTAAGCGATGCCGGTTTTTTCGTATTCGTTTTTAATGAAAGCGTAAACGTTGTCGGCGGTTGTTCCAACTTCGCTCATTTTAGCGAATTTTACGCCGAAACCCTGTTTGGCTTTCCAGTCAACGAGGGGAGCGGTTTCTGCGGCGAACTGGTCGGCGGCGATAACTAAAATGTTGCCGAGTTCGATTCTTTCTATGACATCCGTGGGGTTGAAATTGATGAACGCAGTTTTGTATATTTCAGCGAATTCATAAGGAACCGCTTTTTTTACAGAAGCTTTTCTCGATGAGCTGAATTTCAGTTCGACTCTCATCTTTTTAGCGATCTTCATGATCTTTTTAGCATTATCGTACTGGAAAGGATTAACCGTCAATTCAACGCCGCGAACGTCGCGCATTACGAAAGGCTCGCTCATTACGACTTTATTTTCCATTCCGGGGAATGTGTTTTTCGAAGAATAGAAATCGGAATATTCGAAATCGACTTTTTCGGGATTGACGTTTCTTGTAAGATGGCCTTTAGAAGGAGCGGCAGCTTTTTTCATGGCGATTTCGGACCAGTCTTCGCCTATTATTTTTGCCGATACTTCTTCGCCTTCTTTTAACATCACGAAATTTTTCATGGTAGGTATTTCGGGCATGCCTTTCTGCATGTGCTTCGAAGATAAGCCGGTGGTAACAAAAGTAGCGTCGGCATCGCCGGCCCTTTTGACTTCACGGTAAAAACCGGGGACGGTGATCTCGATTATTTTAACGCTGCTTTCTCTCGTGGGAACGAGTTTCATTTCAGGAACCTTCGCACCCGCGCCTTTGGTCAGAGCTACCCATTCGGGAGCCGCGAAAACCGGAGAAACAAGGCTGAAAGCCATAACCGCGATAAGGGACAGTACTAAATACTTCTTCATTACTACCTCCATATTTTTTTGTGATATATCAATTATACCATAAAAATTAACTTAGTCAAGAAAATTTAAAAAAATGTAATCCTATAGTAATCCAATTAGTTGGTTTAAATCAGGAAGTCCGGCAATAATTTTTCGGAGCGAAGCCTCCGCAGGCGCCGTAGGCGCCGAGGACCAGCGAGCGGAGAAAAGATTATTGCCGGACGGCAAAATTATTTTGTGTCTTTATAATTTAAAAAAATAATATTTTGACTTTATCAATTACTTTGTGGTATATTTTTTTACGTGTTTAAAAATATTTCTACAAAAGTTAAATATTTGTTTTTATTTTTCACATATTCTGCTATAATATTTTACGGTGCGTTTTTCCCTTCGGGCGAATCCGTCGCTTCTGTCAACGGCGATTTTAGTTCGTTCCTTTTCAGGGCGGTCGAGACCAGACAAATCACCGGGGAAGTTTATCTTCTGTCCAACGTGCGCTGTGGAATTGAAAATGCATCGAAGCCGCTAAATTTTTCGGCCAGGTTGAATCCGGTATGGAAAAATCTTCGGGTCGACGCGGGGGCTTTGGAAGACGTCTATCTGATCGTCGAGCCTCTCGCTTTTTACGGTCCGCTGAAAAACATATGCACTCACAATTGCCTTTGGTTCGAGTTCAGGCAGAATCATCCGGCCGCCGGCGATGACGGATTTAAAACCTACGGCATCGTCGCCTCGGGGCAGATGCTTAAAAATTTGAAAGGCGAATTTTTTTTATTCCAGTTCACGTCGAAAGAAGATTATTTCGAGCTCGCTTATTATACCGACAGGAACCTCCGGCTTTACAAACTGGATCTGAGCGCAGAACAGAAAAAACGGCTGTTTTATAACGCTATAGTCACCGCCAGCGAGCGCGCCGCGAAAGAAAGGTATCACATAATCTATAATCACTGCGTCAACAATATGTTCGAACTGATAAACACGGTACTGCCTTCATATCAGCGTTTCAACCCCTGGCTCGTTCACGGTATCATATTCAACCCCGTGTTCTGCGCACCTGATTTCAACGAGCTGATATTTAATTTTCACGGGCTTATAAAGGAAAAACTGCCCATGTTCAGAGGATCATACTGAAGTCCGGATCAACTTTACGGATCGTTTTCGAATGTTATTAATTGAAAAATCGTGATGAAGTAAAATAAGAAAATGCTGGATTCATTAACACAAAAAAATAAGAAAGACCTTCACATATACGTTGTTTTTTCGATAATAACGATATTTGTATTCCTGCTCCTCGCTTATTTTTCCTTCGGTTCTCTCATAAACTACAAAAACGATATAGTTTCTTCTTTTTATAACAAGACAAGCGACCCGATAAAAACTTCGGCGACCTCGGTCACAAAACAGCTCATCCTTATAATCATCGACGGCCTCAGTTACGCCGATTCTGACAAATTGCCGGCCCTGAAAGAGTTCAAAACCAAATCAGTATATTCAAAGATCGAAATACTCCAGCCGACGCTTTCCATAACTTCATGGATGACATTCATGACCGGCGCGGCGCCCGAAATTCACGGGTTCGTATCGCCGCTGGGCGAAAAGATCAAATACGAGCCCTGCGAAAATATTTTTACTTCCGCGAAAAGCCGCACGTTCAAAACCGCCGTATTCGGCCATCCCGACTGGAAAAAGGCCTTCGGCGGGCATATCGACGTTTCATACTACGCGGGCTTCAAGCCTGATAACACCGATATAATCCAGATCGACTCGCAGATAATGTCCAACGCGATGAGCCACATAAGGTACCAGAAGCCTGAATTCTCGGTCATACACCTTCCGGGCCTGGATAAAACCAGCCACCTTTTCGGCCGCGCCGGGCACGAATTCAAGGTCCACCTCCAGAAACTCGACGATATTTTAAAGACTTTCCTGACATCGTCGCTGGTCAACGACCGTTACGTTATTATAACAAGCGATCACGGGCACGTCGTCAAAGGCGGCCACGGCGGAGGCGAACCGGACGTGACCGGAACCCTTTTCATGCTCGCCGGCCCCGACGTTATCGCGGAGAGCAACATCAAATTCCTGCAGATCGATCAGACCGACATATGCCCCACGATATGCTCTCTGCTGGGCATCCCGATACCTTACCTTAACGGCGGCTCTTTTCTGGCAAGGCTTTTTTCATTCCCCGATTACATAAAAATACTTAAAATGAAGGCGGTCCTCTCGCAAAAATCTCTGTATTTCAAAAATTACGTCCTTGCATCCGGAGGCAGGCCTCCTAATATTTTCAATTATGAGGCCTATGCCTTCGAGATCGAAAAGAACGCCGGAGAAAATTACGCGCAAACGCTTGTGGGACTTGAAACCTACGAGAAAAAGGCCGGGATCGAATTCAAAAATCTCAAGGACGAAGGCAATTTCTACAAAAAACTTTACCGTTTTTTTTACCTGAGTTTCATCCTGGCCGCGTTTCTGGCGTTTCTGGTCTATAAGTTCAAGAACCGCTACAGGCTGTTTTCCGCGCTCGCTCAGATCGTCATATTCTATAGCATTTATTATGGAATATATTTCTTCCGCGGCTTCAGCTTTTCGCTCTCCGACTTCAACGACTACGCGTACTTTGATTCGTTCATGAACAATCGCCGCATCGAGGCGGTCTGCGCCCTGCTGCTTTCGTACACGCCTCTTCTGATGAACTGTTTTTTCATGCATAAAAGACTTTACACATGGCTTAACTACGTCTTTTTTCCCGTTTTCATCGAATTCAATTTTTACCTGTCATTCACCCTTGCCGCCCAGTGCGCATATTACATCTTCAGTTTCGGGCCGGTCCTGACGAACTCGCTTCCCGAAATGAGTTCAGCGCTTAAATATTATTTCGATATCCAGCTGATGATATTGACTCAGGCAGTTTCTCTTTTAATTGCCGCTGCGGCCTACTTCGTTCTCGCCGCCGCGGCCCCCAGAAAATCCGGGGACGGCATCTATAAATCATCGGAAATCCTTTGATGTTCAAACAAAAGAAAGATGGTAAATTAATGCGAAAAAACGCTTCGGTAAAGTATTTTAAATTAACGGCCGCTTTGATCGCGGCCCTTTTGCTTTTATTTCATGACGCCCCTCTGCGCCCCTTGTCCGCGGCTGACGGCGGCGGCGAATGCACCCTCGCCGGCGCGGCCGGATATTTCGCCATGGAAGGAGGGTGCATCGTCCTTAAAAACCGAGACCGCAACACCCGCTTCGTCCAGTCGCTCGATTTCGTTAAAGAAGACGGCGGCTATTTCTTCATAGGCGTCAAAAACATTTCGGCCGCCGAAAAAGACAGACTCGCCTACACCATGGGGATAAACGAGAAGGGGCTGATCTGCGTTTCGTCTTCGCCTCCTAACAAAATAAATTTTAATTTCCGCGGCCGCAAATACGAGGTATATCATCCCGGCATGATATTGTCTAAAATAGCCACCGTGGATGAATTCGTTGAAATGGTCCTCAAAGCCGGAAAGATCGGAAGCGCCATGAACTACATCGTGGCCGACTCCAAAAAAATGTGCCTGGTCGAAGCGGTAGACGAGATACACTACGACTATAAGATCGTCGTTAACGGAACCGTTTGCCAGACGAACCACTACCACATGGAAAAAATGCTGAAATATCAGGGCATGCCGCTCAATCCGAGTTCGGCGAACCGTCTGGCGCGGGCAAAAGAACTCGTCATCGGAAGTGGAAAAACTGTCTCAGTCAGTGACTTCATGGCCGCAGCCGCCGACCACGGCCGCGCCGCCGAATATAACGATCTCAATATATGCCGCCATCCCGACTCCGATTACGGGTCGAAAAAATTCGACGGCGGCACCATATCTTCGATGATACTCGTCAGCCGTCCCGGAGAGCCCCCTCACGCCTACGTCGCGATAGGCCAGCCGTGCACCGCCGGCTACGAAAGATTAAGCATAATAAACGGCGCGTGCGCCGTAAATCCGCTGAAAAAAGTCCTATATAACAGCGGCGCGGCTAATATGGCCGCCGATTTCACGCGCGACGCTTATTATCATTTTATAATGCCTTTCGTCCGGAATCATCAATAAAGTAATAATTTATGGAGGTATTCATATGGGAAAATGCATAAAATGCGGCTCTGAAAAAATCGTCGCCGGAAAAATGTCGGGTTTCGCCGGCGTTCAGATAGAAAAAAAGGAATGCAGCTGGTTCGAGTTGAACACCGCTAGTTTTATTCCGCAGCCTCTAGTGTGCATGGACTGCGGCCACGTAGAACTGGTCATCGGCGAAAAAGACCTCAGAGAAGCCAAAACAATCACTAAAAATTAAAGATAAAATGAATAAAAACAAAGAATTCACGCATCTGGACGAAAACAACAAGGCGAAAATGGTCGACGTTTCAGCCAAGACCAGAACGGCGCGCTCAGCCATAGCGCGCATCACGGTAGCCTTCGACCGCGCCACGTTCAAAAAAATCAGCGAAGAGGGCGTCACCAAGGGCGATATATTCGCCGTGGCCAAGATTGCCGCGATAATGGCCGCTAAAAAGACGGCCGAGTTGATCCCGCTCTGCCATCCGATATTTTTAAGCTGCTGCGACGTGAAATTCGTCATGAAAAAAGACGAAAATGAAATACTGATATATTCGCTCGCCAAAACCAGCGAGGTCACGGGCGTCGAAATGGAGGCCATAATCGCCGCGCAAACCGCGGCCGCCGCCGTTTACGACATGTGCAAGGCCGTGTCGAAAAAGATTAAAATAAACTGTTGCGAGCTCGTCTATAAAAGCGGCGGCAAAAGTGGAATATTCAAAAACGATGATATATTCGGGACCGCGCTGAAGGATATAGAAGACTGGCTTGAATGAACACCGGTTCAGTTGAGGCGTTTTAATCCCGGCGGCGTCTGACCTTTGGCCATTTTAAAACCCTTGTCTATGAGGTTTATCCTTTTGGTTTTACTCAGCATGAACTTCGCCTGCGTCATCGTGCTGAAAATCCTTTTCACCGACTCTTTTGATGAGCATTCGGGACATTCGACGGCGCCTTCGACGAAATCGGAGCGAAGCGCAAAAACCTTCTCGAAGACTATCGAGCATTTGCCGCATTCAAATTCTATTAATGGCATTTTTCACATCACCTTTTCAGCCCCGTTACGCGGGGGCGGAGCGTCCTCGAAAATATTTCTTATTCTTTCGCGCCGAACTGCATGAGCAGCCTGGCTATGTGCATGAGGTTCTTGGCCTGCGCTTCCGCGAGCGGCGTCATATCGTCGCTGTCTTTTACGTTCATTTTTGCGTCGTGAAGCGCCAGCATTTTAACCACTTCGGGGTTTTCATACAATACGGCCGTATGAAGGGCGGTGTCACCGTCAGCGTCCTGGGCGTTAACGTCGGCTCCCATGGCAATGAGAATTTCGATCATTTTGAGATGGCCGCCCGCGACGGCCTGCATGAGCGGAGTGATCCCCTTGGCCGTCTTGACGTTCAAATTCGCCCCCTTGAGGGCGAGGTAGTCGACGAGCGCGCATTCATTGTGCAGCGCGCCGTTATGAATGAAAGTGCGTCCCTTCGCGTCCTGCGCGTTCATGTCGCCGCCGCGGGAAAGCAGCATGTCCAGAGCATCCTTTGAAACGACCTTGTGTATCGGCGCCTCGCCCCTGTCGTTCTTTTCGTTCACGCCGATGCCGCGCAGCATGAAAAATTCCATGATCTCTTTTTTGTTGTGTATGACCGCGAGGTGCAGGAAAGTTTCCCCGTCCGGGCGTTCCTTCAAAAGCTCAGGGTTTACGCGAAAAGCGTCCATCAATCCGACGAGATCACCCGCCTTGATTTTTTCGCAAATGGCTTTCACTTCTTCGTTTACTTCGCTCACCGCACACCTCCATCAGTCCGTTCAGAGATCACAAAACAAAAACAATACTAAACACGCCAGTATTAAGTGGAGAGTTAAGAGCGGAGAGTGGAGAGTTGTGGACTTTTTTACATTTAAATAAAGCGTTTATTTATCGCAAGCGCTTAAATTCAAAATATCAAAATTCCTTAACTCTCAACTCTCCACTCTCCCTTCTCCGTTCTCAACTATGCGTTATGCACTATAAACTATGCACTACTTCGTTATTACCGTTCCCGTCTGGCCGTTTATGGCCTTTTCGATGAATTCCGGCGAAGTGATTATGACCGTTTCGCCGCCGTTTTTCAGAAACATTATGGCGGCCTGTATCTTCGGCCCCATGGAGCCCGCCGGGAACTGCCCTTCGGCGAGATATTTTTCAGCTTCGGCCAGACTCATTTTATCGATAGTCTTCTGATCGGGCTTGTTGTAATTGATGCAGACCTTTTCGACGCCGGTGGTTATCATGAAGATATCCGCCTTTATTTCGGCCGCCAGTAGAGCGGAAGCGAAATCTTTGTCGATGACCGCGGCGGTGCCTTTAAGCTCGCCCTTATCGGTCGCGATGACTGGTATTCCGCCGCCGCCGACCGCTACGACTATGAAATCGGAGTCGATAAGTTTTTTGACGGCGTCGATCTCGACTATTTCTTTAGGCATGGGAGAAGCCACCACGCGGCGGTATCCGCGGCCGGCGTCTTCTTTAATGTTCCAGCCTTCTTCTTTGACCTTTTTATCGGCGTCTTCCTTGCTCATGAACGATCCGATCGGCTTGGTTGGCTTTTTGAACGCTTCGTCGTTTTTATCTACAAGGACCTGGGTGACGACGGTGACCACGTTCTTTTTGATTCCGCGTTTCTTGAATTCGTTATAGAACGCCTGCTGGATCTGGTATCCAATGGCGCCCTGCGTGTCAGCTCCGCACGAATCGAGAGGCACTTCGTGGAGTTCTGTGCGCGATATCTCCGAGCGTCTTAAAATGAAGCCCACCTGCGGGCCGTTTCCGTGAGTCATTACGACATTGTAGCCTTTTTCGACCATGCCAGCGACGTGCTTCACGGTTTCGCAAACCGCGAGGTACTGATCGGGAACGCTCTGGTGGTCTTTATCTTTAATTAATGAATTTCCGCCTACAGCTATTACAGCCTTTTTCATCGACTATTCTACCTCCGTAATTATTTTTTAAGTTCTGCGACTAATTTTTTCGGGAACGCGGCGTAAAACATGGCCGCTTTAATTAAATGATCGACAGGGACCTGATCGTCGACCGAGTGCGCGTAAATTTCATGCGCCGGGCCGAAGCCTATCGTGGGGATGCCCAGACGGCCCATCGAAGCCACGCCGTTGGTGGAAAAGGTCCACTTATCGACGCGCGCTTTCTGATCGAGCGCGGTTTCGGCTGCGCTTACGGCTGCGTTGGTGAGCGGATGCTTTTCGGGGAGAACCCATGTGGGATAATATTTTTCCTGTCCGACGGTCAGGCCGGTCCAGGATTTTTCTTCGTACTGGAGAACTTCGACCTTCGCGTCCTTCGAATTGGGCGTCGCGTCGACGATCTTCTGGATCTCGGCGACCGAGGTTTCTATCGTTTCGCCTACGGTGAGCCTGCGGTCGATATATATCGTGCATTCGTCGGGAACCGCGCACAGCGAAGGAGTCTGACATTCGATCTTGGAGACTGTGATGGTGCCTTTTCCGAGAAACGCGTCGTCTTTAAGTCCGCCCTGGTTGAGTTTTTCGATACCGGCTACTATCGGCATCATTTTATATACGGCGTTCACTCCGCGGTCGGGTGCCGAGCCGTGGCACGATACGCCTTTGGTGACGACCTTCATTTCCATTCTGCCGCGGTGGCCGCGGTAAACGCCGAGATTGGTCGGCTCGGTGATGACGACGTAATCGGGAACGACCGTTTTGGTGTCGCGGATCATGTGCAGCAGCGGTAGGCCGTCGCAGTCTTCTTCCTGGCAGGTTCCGGTGACGTACAGCGTATAATCGTCTTCGAGTTTCAGCTTTTTGATTATGGCTGCCGCGTAAACCATGCTCACCATGCCTGCGCGCTGATCGGTGGCGCCTCTGCCATAGATTATGCCGTCTTTCATATCGCCCTTGTAGGGATCGATCTTCCACGCGTTCCTGTCGCCTATTCCGACGGTGTCGATATGGGCGTCCATCATGATCTTGGTTTTGCCCTTGCCGAGGCGGCCTATTATGTTGCCCATTTTGTCTATGATAACTTCGTCGAAGCCGACTTTTTTCATTTCGGCCTCTATACGTTTGATAACCTTTTCTTCCTTACACGATTCGCCGGGTATAGCGATAAGATCGCGCATAAATTTTATCATTTCGGCTTCGAGATCTTTTGCTGCCTTCATTAATTGTTCGCGTTCCATAGTGTTGCCCATCCCCTTTTTTAAATTTTCGAGGGACAGAAATTAATTCTGTCCCTGTGATTTATGATCTATAGCGATTGTTAGAACTCAACAGTTACGCCACTCTTTTTTTGTGCAGCGCCGCTAAAACCTTGGCGGGATCTTTGAATTTTGCAAGAAGCATCATAGCGGCTATTACGAAAGGCTTGTAGCCGGCTTCTTTATATGTTTCAACCCTGTATTTTTCGAACACATCGGCGGACACTTCGCCTTCTTTGCAGGAAACGCCGGAAATGTCGGCAGGCAGGCAATGCATATAGAGGGCCTTGCCGCCTTTAGTGTGCTTCATCATGCCCTTGTTGCATTCCCAGTTCTTGAATTTCGCGTTGTTGGCAAGACATTCTTTTTCAAGCATTTTAAGGCCGTCGAGGTCTTTTTTCATGAGCAGGTCGGTCCTTCTTTTCATAACGTTGAACGGCGCCCATGATTTAGGATAAACTATGTCGGCGCCCTTGAAGGCCTCTTCCATGGTCTTTACGTGGGTGAATTTTCCGCCTGATTTTTTGGCGTTGTCTTTAGCGACTTTGAGCGTATCGGGTATAAGATCGTAGCCTTCGGGATGCGCGAGCGATACTTCCATGCCGAATCTGGTCATCAGGCCGATGATGGCCTGCGGAACCGAGAGAGGCTTGCCGTAGCTGGGAGAATATGCCCAGGTCATAGCGATCTTTTTGCCTTTCAGGTTTTCCACGCCGCCGAAATAATTTATTAAATGCGAAAGATCAGCCATGGACTGCGTCGGATGGTCGATATCGCACTGGAGGTTGACTATTGCGGGGCGCTGGTGAAGCACGCCGTTTTTGTAGCCGTCGTCGAGGGCTTCGCCGACTTCGCGCATGTATTTATTGCCGGCTCCGAGATACATATCGTCGCGGATGCCTATCACTTCGGTTAAAAACGAGATCATGTTAGCTGTTTCACGGACTGTTTCGCCGTGCGCTATCTGGGAGGTGCTTTCGTTGAGGTCCTGAACGGCGAGGCCAAGAAGGTTCGACGCCGAGGCGAAGGAAAAACGGGTTCTCGTCGAATTGTCGCGAAAATTAGAAACGGCCAGACCAGATTTGAAGACCTTGCAGCTGATATTGGATTCGTATAATTTTTTCAATATCTGAGCGGTGGTGATCGTAGCGCTAATCTGCGCGTCGTTTTTTTCCCACGTGAGAAGAAAATCAGTGCCGTACATTTTGTGATTGAGTTCGTCGAGTTTGGATATTAACTTCATTGCCATTTAAAAATACACCTCGTGTTTTTATTTTTTATGGAATAATTATATCATACTTTCAAGACACATTCCATAAAATTTTTAATAAAATTACCCGGAATAAAAGCCGGCAAATCGCCATCAGAGTCATATCGTATCCAAAATGAGGTAATTTATAGAGTTTTTTAAGAATTATAAAAACGCCCGGTTTTCGCGCATGTTTTTCTTTAGCCGCTCTTTTGTTTTGCGCGCATATGTGTTATAATAATGTTCTATGCAGGACGACAATCCTTTAAACAACATAATTTTTTTAAAATCCTTTCTGGACGGATTTCCGGCCATGACATGGATAAGCGATATAACCTCATCCCGCGTTTATTTCAACCGGGCGTGGCTCGATTTTACCGGCCGCGCGCTTTCATCGGAAGCTGGGTTCGGCTGGAAGGAAAACATTCATCCCGGGGACTCCAACGCCTGCATCGCCGAATACGTGTCGGCTTTCAATTCGCGCGGAATTTTTTCCGCCGAATACCGAATCATGAATAAAAGCGGCGAATACAGATGGATCAGGGACTCCGCCTGGCCGTTCGACGACGGCGCCGGAAATTTTTACGGTTATTTAGGCTTCTGCCAGGACGTCACCGACAAAATAAACGGCATACAGGCCGTCTGCGGCCCCCTGTCGGCCGCGAGCTCACCCGCGGTCGGAAAAGCGGCATTCAAGATCGATAAATGCGCGCAGAGTTACGATATACTGGTAGCCGAAGACAATATAATAAGTTATATCCTCATCGAGGAATTGTTGAAAAAAATGGGGCACAGGCCTCAAAAGGCCGAAGACGGCCTGCGGGCGGTCGAAATGTTCGAAGCCGGCAGATACGACATTATTTTCATGGACATCCAGATGCCCGTCCTCGACGGCTACGAAGCCGCAAGAAGAATTAGAAAGATCGACTCCGGCGTACCGATAGTGGCGATAACGGCCAACGCCACAAAAGGCGACTACGAAAAATGCATGGAAGCCGGAATGAACGATTACCTCTGCAAGCCCATCGACATCGAAAAATTCGGCAAGATCATAAGCCGCAACGTTAAAGCCTTCGCGACGAAAAACTCCGCGGCGGCGGCGCCCGAACCTGAGGCCTTTCCGGCGGTATTCGACCGTCAACGGTTCGTAAGAAACACTTTTTCGGACGATAAACTCGCCCGCGATATCATTAAAGTTTTATTCGAAGACCTGCAAAATTACCTCGCGCTGATTAAAACTGCGGCGGCATGCAATGATTCGCAGACGGTCTACAAATCGGCGCACCGGCTGAAAGGTTCCGCCATCAACGTCTGCGCCGACAGGCTGAAACAGGCTTTGCTGAATCTTGAAACAGCCGGCCGCGAAGAGCGCTTAGACTCTATGGCAGACCTTGTTGCCGCACTCGACGATGAAGTCTCAATATTCAACGATGAAATAAAAAAGTACGGGTATCTACATGTCGATTAAAAGAAAACTGATGCTCATAGTAGGTCTCGCCCTTTTAATGACGGCGCTGTTAAGTTCTATCTATATAAAAAGGCTCGTAGAGGAAACCGAACACCTGAATTTTCTTTCGACCGCCCGCGCGTTTTTCCAGCAAATACAGCTCACGCGAAGCTGGGTAGCTCTGCAGGGCGGCGTTTTCGTCGAGAAAAAAGCGGGCGTGGAAACCAATCCTTTTCTGAAAAAGATCAAAGAGCTCAAAGTCGATATCATGGATACCGTAGGCGTCGAATTTACCCTCAGGAATCCGGCTCTCGTTACCCGTCAGATATCCGAACTGGCCCAGAAGAACGCCGCTTTCAAATTCCACATAACGAGCCTGAATCTCATCAATCCCCAAAACGCCCCGGACGCTTTCGAGACGGCGGCTCTTAATTCCTTCGAGACCGGAGTTAAAGAGCGCTTCGAATATATAGAGAGCCCCGGAGGGGAAATATCAGGATTTCGTTACATGGCCCCGCTGTACGTCGAAAAATCCTGCCTCGCCTGCCACGATTATCAGAACTACAAAGAAGGGCAGGTGCGCGGCGGCATAAGCGTCACTCTGCCGGCGGGAGGCGTGATTACGGCCTCCCTCGGCGCTCTGGAGCCTTTTATCATAACGTGGGTAATAACCATCCTGACCGTGATACTGATCATATATCTTACTTTCAACCATTTCGTGATCGCCCCTCTCAAATTTCTGGCCGCCGGCTGCGAAAAAGTATCCGCCGGCGATTATTCCCGAAGCATAAAGGCGCCAGCGGGCGACGAGATAGGTTCTCTCGCGGAGGCGTTCGATAAGATGCGCGCTACCGCTTACGATTATATGACCGGCCTTGAAAAAAAGGTCGAAGAAAGAACCGCGGACCTGGCTAGCGAGCAGAAAAAGGCCGACGAGGCGAGAGACCTCGCCGAAAAGGCCAGCAGGGCCAAAAGCGATTTTCTGGCGATGATGAGCCATGAGATAAGAACGCCGTTGAATGCGGTGACGGGATTTTGCGAACTGTTCGATAAAAAAGGCCTTTCGGAAGAGCAGGCTGAAACCCTCGGATATATAAGATCCAGCGGGCGTTTTTTGAGCTCCATGATCAACGACATCCTCGATTTCTCCAAGATAGAGGCCGGAAAACTGGACCTCGAGAACGCCCCTTTCACGGTAAGCGCGGTCATTGAGGAAACCGTCAGCATCTTGAGCGCAGCCGCCCTGAAAAAAAACCTGTCGTTGAAATGCGAAGTGGACGGACGGCTGAAGTATACGGTGATCGGGGATTGCAGCCGCCTGATGCAGGTCGTGCTGAATCTTATGAATAACGCCGTCAAATTCACGCCCGAAGGTTCCGTCCGCGCCAGGGTCGATATTCTCGAAGAAACCGGGAACCGCGTCAAATTGAATTTCGAGGTCGCCGACGACGGTCCCGGAATAGCCGCGGACAAATTAGAGCGGATCTTCAAACCTTTCGACCAGGCGGACTCTTCAACCGCCCGCATCCACGGCGGCACGGGCCTGGGACTCGCGATAGCGGATAATATTGTAAGGCTCATGGGCGGTGAACGCATATTCGTTGAAAGTGAAACGGGCCGCGGCAGCAGATTTTACTTCACGCTCGGCTTTGAAAAGGGGCCGGAAACGTCTGAAATGAATAAGCCCGAAAGCGCCCCGGCGCACGGGGGCGGATCGGACGCGGAAAAGACCCGGACGCGCAGAGCCTATAAGATATTGCTGGCGGAAGACAATCCCATGAATGTAAAACTGGTAACGAAACTTCTCCTAAGAGCCGGACACGAGCTCAGGACCGCCGGGAACGGCCGGGAAGCCTATGAAATGGCCTGCGCCGAAAAATTCGACGCGGTCCTTATGGACATTCAGATGCCTGTCCTTAACGGATTGGACGCGACGCGGCTGATCCGGGCGGCCGGAATTAACATTCCGATAATAGCCATCACCGCGGGCGCGGTCGACAGCGAGCGCGAGGCCGGCCTGGACGCGGGTATGGACGATTATATGACCAAGCCCTTGAACGTACAGCGACTCGAAGCCCTTATCCGCGAACTGATCGAAAAAAAATCACCTGAACAGTAAAAGATCATGGGCCGAAGGAACTTAAATTTCCGCGGCCCATGATATATTTTCGGATATTATGCCGGGCCGCGAGGCCCGGCGTTAATTTTCTGCTTTTACGCGCCGGCTTCCTGAGCTTTTTCGAATTCATCTATAAGCTGCTGCGCGATATTGCCCGGAGCTTCTTCATAATGGTCGAAAGCCATCTTGAACGAACCGCGGCCCTGTGTAAGCGAACGCAGATTCGTCACGTAGGTGAGTAGTTCTGCCAGCGGCACCTGCGCTTTGATGACCTGGCACTTGCCCTTGGCTTCCATGCCCATGATCCTTCCGCGGCGGGAGTTGAGATCGCCCATTATATCGCCCATGTAACTTTCAGGAACGATAACTTCGATAGCGTAAATGGGTTCGAGCAGATAAGGGTCCGATTCGCCGAACGCGTTTTTAAACCCGAGCGAGCCGGCCACTTCGAACGCCTGCGCCGAGGAATCTACATCGTGATACGAGCCGTCGTAAATGGTGACCGCCACGTCGATAACGGGATAGCCGGCGATAACGCCCATGGCCATTTTGCCTACGACGCCCTTCTCAACGGGGCCGATAAACTGTTTCGGAACGACGCCGCCGACGATCTTGTCGATGAACTCGAAGCCCTTGCCGACGTTAGGCCTTAATTCTAGGTGGCAGTCGCCGAATTGGCCGCGGCCGCCCGACTGGCGTTTGAACTTGCCCTGCGCCTTAGCTGCCTTTCTGATGGTTTCGCGGTAGGGAATGCGCGTGGGCTGCATTTCGCAGCTGACGTTGAATTTGCGTTTGATCTTGTCGATCATCATTTCAACGTGGATCTCGCCCATACCCGATATGATTGTCTGGCTGAACTCCGCCGAGGTATGCACTTTGAATGTGGGGTCTTCTTCGGCGAGTTTCGAAAGCGCGGTCGAAAGTTTCTGCTGGTCGTCCTTGGTTTTCGGAAGGATCGCCTGACTGTAAAGCGGTTCGGGAAACTCGATGCGGGCAAATTCTACCTTCGCCGAGGCGTCGGCGAGCGTGTCGCTCGTCTTGGAAACTTTGAGTTTCACTATAACGCCTATATCGCCGGCATGGAGTTCGGCTACGTCCTCGCGATTTTTGCCGCGCAGCGAATAGAGCGTGCTTATTCTTTCAGACTGGTTCGTACGTGAGTTCACAAGATCCATGCCGGAGAGCAAAACACCCGACATGACTTTTATGAAGTTGAGATCTCCGAGGCCCGCCTCGCCGAACGCTTTGAATATATAGATCGACACGGGCTCGCTGTCTTTATATGAACGCTGTTCTTTAGCGTCGGTTTTAAGATTGACGCATTCTACCGCAGGCCTCTGCGCGGGGTTCGGCATGAACTCTATAATGAAATCGAGAAGGGGCTGGATGCCGTAGTTGGCGGTCGAGCAGCCGGTCAGAACGGGAAATATTATTCCATCGCGGATGCCGGCGAGCAGGGCCTTCTGAACTTCGGCGTCGCTGAGCGCAGCGCCTTCTAAATATTTCATGGCGAGGTCTTCATCCGCTTCGGCGGCGGCTTCTACGAGTTTCTCGCGGTATTTTTTAGCTATGTCGTTATATTCGGCCGGTATAGTTTCTTCTTTGCAGGTTTTGCCGTCGGCGGAAAACGTAAAGGCTTTCATTTTGATTATATCGATTACGCCTTTAAAACCGGTGGATTTGCCCATCGGAATGGTGACGGCGAGTATCTTGTTGGTGAGTTTCGTCGATATATCTTCGAAAACTCTGTCAAAATCTGAGTTTTCTTTATCGTTCTTATTCACGAAAAATATGATGGGAGTTTTGACGTTATCGGCGTAATCGAAAGCTTTTTCGGTTCCCACTTCGACGCCCGCGTCGGCCGATATGGTAAGAAGCGCGAAATCCGCGGCCTTAAGGGCTTTAAGCGTTTCGCCGATGAATTCGTCGTAACCTGGAGTGTCTAAAACATTGAATTTATGGTCTTTATATTCGAACGGGGCGATGGCGGTCGAAATGGAAGATCTTCTTTTGATTTCTTCCGGATCGAAGTCGCAGGTAAGAGTTCCGGCGTCTGATTTACCGAGCCTGTCGATGGTTCCGGTCGTATACAGCATAGCGTCGGTGAGGCTGGATTTACCCGAACCGGAATGGCCTAGAGTACACAGGTTTCTGATTTTTTCAGTTTTAAATACCTTCATTGGTTTCCCCCTTAATTTTTCGCGGATTTATTAAATCGCTGTAATCATCATAAAAATATTTTAAAAATTGATAGTTGATTATACCACATGTTTTTTAATAATTCAATATAAAAATAAGGAAAATATCGGCCGGGAAAAACCGGGTACGCCGGCGCAAAAAAAAATTAAGGGAAATTAAAAAGCCGCCTTTTAAGGCGGCCTTTTGCT
>MGFH01000023.1 GCA_001791795.1 Candidatus Wallbacteria bacterium GWC2_49_35 | reverse complement strand
CGGAAGAAAAACGTCATCAGGGTACAGCCGCCGCTGACCTTTACAACGGATAATTTCCACGAAACCGTCGAGATATTTAAAAAGGTTTTAAAATAAGCATCAACGCGGGAGTTAAAAACAGGTCGAAGACGATCGCCATAAAAATATTCAATGATATCAATATTCCAAAATGCTGAGTGGGAATGAATTCTGATATCATCAGCGCGCTGAAGGCGCAGGATGTGACGATGGATGTGAAGATCATCGAACTCCCTTTCGCGCGAAGCGTTTTTACCACCGAGCTTTCGTACGATTCCCCGCCGTATATATTTTTTCTGAATTCATACATGTAATGTATCGTATCGTCGACGGCCATGCCCAGCGCGACGCTCGCTATCATTCCGGTCACCGTGTTGAACGCTATCCCGCGGTATCCCATCACGCCGTAAAGGATGATGATAGGTAAAATATTGGGCGCGACCGATATGAGTCCGACATAAACGGACCTGAAATAAAGCATTATCACGCCCAATATCAAAACAACCGACAGCGCGAAATTTTCTATCTCGTTATACGCCAGTATTTCCGACGTGCGCGCCCACAGATACGCCCGGCCCGTCAGATAAAAGCTCAGGTTCGCCGGCAGGTGAGTTTTCGCCAGACGCTCGATATTATCGAATATTTCATCCAGCTTTTTCGAGCTCACGTCGTTTATCCTGACCGCAATATTAGCCGTCATATAATCTTTAGCGATAAAACCGTCCAGCAGATCTTCCTTTGCAGCGGTGGTTTCGCTTCCGCCGGCATTTTCAATTGTATTTATTTTTTTAATTTCGGTTATTATTTCATAAGTATCGTCGGTGAAAAAACCTCTGACGTCGATCACCTCGTAATCATATTCATCGTCTCCGCCTTCCGGAACCGGCCTGTAAAAGTCGAGATAATCCTTTATTTCCTCAGCCGAAGGCGGGATGTTGTTTTTCTCGCCGGAGAACTCCCGATCGTAGTCCTGTATGAAATTAACGTATGAAACGGCGGAATTGACGTTATCTAATTTCAGTATCTCATCTTTAAACCGGCTTATTTTATTGCAGCAAGAAGAATTAAGAAGGCTCGACTCTAAAGTGGCGCTTTTATCGACGGACCCCGGATTTACTTTAATAACTATCTGCAGCGGGACGCTTCCGAATAAATTATCCTCGATAAATTTTCCCTTGATAATTTCGGGATGGTCCGGCGGCAGGTACTTGATCAGACTCGTTTCCACCTCGAGAAGCGTGACGCCGTAAAGGCCCGCGGCGCAGAGAAAAAAAGCCGCCGCGACGATATGATATTTATATTTAAAAACCGAGCCGGCGATGAAATCTAAAAAAGCCGCCGATGTCTGGAAGTCCGTCGTTTTCTGATCGGTTATCTTAAAGTAAGCGAAAAGCGCCGGCAGAAAAAAAAGCGCAACGATGAGCGTAAAGAAAACGCCGAGCCCGGCGTACAGCCCGAAATGCTTTATCGCGCCAATGCCGTTGGTGCCAAGCGACGCGAAGCCGAAAATGGTGGTCACCTGGCACATGATGATGGGCGGAGCGAGGTCTTTAACGGTTTCGACGAGAACGCCGACATTGAATTCTTTTTGACGCCTGGTTTTCTCGAAATAAGTTGTCGTGACGTGAATTGCGCCGGCCAGGCCGATGCCGAGCAGAAGCGGCGGGATCATAGAGGTAATGAAGTTAGTCGAATTGCCGTTCAAATTATATATGGCCTGGGTCCATAACAGCGGCAGGACAATAATTGCCAGAGGGATCAAAACGCCCGCGGCGCCGCGGTACAAAATGAATAAAATAACCGTGATTATAGCGATAGTGGCCGGCGTGAACAGTTTCTGATCGCGCGCCGTATATTTATGGATAACCGTCACGATGGCGGGTATGCCGCTTACCTTGATGATTTTGCCCAGATTCCTGTCCGTTTCGATTATGTTTATTATCTCTTCGACGCTTTTGACGTCGGTGTCGCTCACGTGGCTGTTCAGCCGGACGACGAGGCTGGCCGTTTTGTTCTCCGGCGAGAGTATCGTTTTTGATACGCTGGTGAATTTATAAATTTTTTTGACGTAATTATTGAGCCGGTTTTCAGATCTGAGCCATACTTCGAGGCTTTCTACGGTTTCGAGCCCGAACGACTGCTTTAAAATTGAGACGGGCGATATGACGCGTTCGACGCTTTTAAGTTTAGTCAGTTTATTTTCGAGTTCGTACAGGCTGCGTATAAGGTTAGCGTCTATTTTGTCGTATTTGAAAGCGGCCACCAGCAGCCGGTCGTTGCCGAAGGTCTTTAAAAATTCGTTGTAGTTGGTCAATTTTTCGTCGTGCAGGACGTTTTCTTCGATATTGTTATCGATGACGTTCTTGCGCGCGAACGGAAGCAATACGAGCGTTAACGCCAGTACGAGGTAAATGACGGTCCTGTGGTTTTTAATGATTTTTTCGTAGAACATAACAAATCGATCTTACTAAAAATAAAGGGACGCGAAAATTTTTTTAAGCACTGCCTTAGCGAACTTAAAAGAAAAATTCGAAAAAACGGCGTTATATAGAAAAATTAAAATGACGGATGCGACTTTTACGGCATGATTACCGGCGGCCATGGAGGGCTTTAATAAGAACATCGGCGCGCGGAGAACGACGGTATCGTGTTGAGCGCACGGCTCGCAGTAATATTTTTGGGGCCCGGGTTCGACCCTGGCTATCATGATCTTTTTATTGCGTATCTTTAAGCCGAGCGAGGCGAGAACGGTATTTCCTCCGCCGGAAAGATTTATTACAATATCGTGATTATCTAATACATTTTTGAGCCATCCGAGTTTTAACATATTCGTGAATTCGTCGAACTTTTCGGTCATATCGAGTTCTTCGGGCCCGAATTCTTTTATGGCGCGCCCGAAATAATCGTCGATCATTTCGTAATGGAGGTCTTCGTAAAATTTATCCTCCAGAATGCATCCGAAAACCGAATAATCGCAGGCCTTCATATATTTTAAAACCTTGATAAGAGGTATATTGAGCGTGTTGTAAAAATAAAGCGGTACTCGGAAGACGCCCGCCGCTTTTTTCGGTGAGAAAAAATCGACCCACATTTTAGCGCGAAGCCTTTTTAATTCTTCCTCGTTAAGCTGAGGATGCCTCACGAGCATCCTGCCTTCGGTGAAATATTCCCAGCCGCGCTCTTCGATAAGCATATTATTTTCCTGAAGCGATTCGCGGTATTTAGTGCCGGCGAACGGCTGCGAATACAGCGGTTCGATGTAGGTCGGATCGAGCCCGCGGGCGAATTTGCCAAGAGATGCGATAGTTTCGGCGGAATCGTTGACGTCGCCGAAGACGAAAGAGTTTCCGACGTAGCACGCTCCGGCCGTAAGCCATTCGCGGTTGACTTTTTTAATGAAGCCCGCCGATTCGCCGAATCCTTTGCCGTAGCGCGCAAGCTGCGTCGGATCGGGCGATTCTGCCCCGTAGGAGACCATTACGAACCCGGCCCTTACCATTTTTTTCTTGAGCTCGATTTCTCCCGCGAACGGCCTTATGAAGCAAAAAAAAGCGATCCTGATGCCGGAATTGATTATCAGATCGCATATTTTTTCGACGCGCGAAAGATCGCCGCCGAAGTGGTCATCGGTAAGCATGCAATATTTGACGCCGGCCGCCGCGAGCGCTTCGATCTGTTTAAAGACGTATTCAGGCGAGTGCGTTCTGTACTTGGCCGGATAGAGCGAGGCGGGTGAGCAGAACGAGCAGAAGTGCGTGCAGCCGCGTGAAGTTTCGAGCAGGTCCATTTTTATAAGGCCCGCCGCCGAATAATTATAGTAAGGCTTTCTCAGATGGCGCGCGGGCGGCTTCAATATGTCCATGTCAGCGGGCGGAGCGGCCTTTTTGTTTTTAACGGTCGCGCCGCCTGTTTTATAGACCAGGCCGCCTATATTTTCGGGCGCATCGCCTTCGACGAATTTGCGGAAACTGATTTCGCCCTCGCCGCATATTACGTAATCGCCGTGCTCCAGGGCTTCTTCGGGGCAGCTCGAGGCGTGCAGGCCGCCGAGGACTATAATAACGCCGGGGACGCTGTTTTTTAGTGCGCGGGCGGCGTCGTAACAGATTTTAGAATAAACGGTCGTTTTGACGTTAACGCAGATAATATCCGGCCGGAAGCGGGCGACCTCGTTAATAAGGTCTTTTTCGAAACGGGCGTCGAAAAGCGCGCATTCGGCGATATCTTCGACCGCCGCCGCCAGGCGCTCGAGCGCGAGAGACGGCAGGACGAATCCGAAAAACGAGTCTTTTTTTATGCTGGCCGGATAGACGAAAGCGATCCTTTGCATCGCCTTACAGCCCTCCGCTTATTATGACGGTCTCGCCGGTCATGTAGGTGTTCAGGTCGCTGACCATGAAGACGGCGAAATTGGCTATTTCGGAAGGCTGGCCCGGGCGGGCGAGCGGACAGAATTTTTCGAAATCTTTCATTCTGACCTCGGGAAGGCCCGCGGCAAAATCGGTTTCGATGAGACCGGGCGCGATGCTGTTAACGAGGATGTTGTAGCGCGCTACCTCGCGGGCGAGCGTGAATGTGAATGCGTTGACGGCCCCCTTGGTGGTGGCGTAATGAACGGGGACAGCGGCTATCGGGCGTATGCCGCAGATGGAGCCGATGTTGAGTATGCGGCCGTAGCGGCGGTCTTTCATGTGGTGGACGACGGGATGTGTGAAATTGTAAAATGAATTTATATTCACCGATACCGCCTTCTGCCACGATTCGCTTTCGAGCGCCAGGAAGGGGATATTTTCGGTGATGGCGACGTTGTTGACCAGGATATCGATCTTTTCGAATTTGCCGACGATCTTTTCCACGGCGTGTCCGGCCTGTTCAGCCGAAGACGCGTCGCATTTTATGGCGAGCGCTCTGACGCCGTACGCTTCGATCTCCTGCACGACGCTTTTGGCGTCAGGGTCGGAATTTTTATAAATGATGCACACGTCGGCGCCTGCTTCGGCGAATTTCAAAGCGATGGCCCGGCCGATTCCGCGCGAGCCGCCTGTCACTACCGCGATTTTTCCGGCGAGCGTGATCGTTATCGAGTTAGGTTTTCGTTCCGGTTTCATAAAGCCTGCTTTCGGGCGCCGTTCGAGGTCGCGCTTACGCTGTTTTGCCGAGATTTCTTTCGACGATCTTCACGAATGTCTCGACGTTGAATAAATAAGGTATCTTCGCGGTGCTCATGCCTTCGGTTATTTCGTCCGTATTGACTTCTGAGAGAACTTCGCGCAGGCGCTCGGCGCCCTTTGCCAGGAGTCGGTCGTTCTTCTGGAACTCTTCGGGCGGTATGCCATCCTGGGCCATTTTGACTATTTCGCCCTGCTTGATTTTAATTTTGAATTTGCGCTCGAGCGTGAAGATTATGTCGAGGAGGTCGAGGGAATCCGCGCCGAGATCGTCTATTATACGCGATTTAAGGGTAATCGAATCGGCTTCGGCCCTTACGCATTCTAAAAGGCACTCCTTGACGCCGTCTATAATTTCGTTTCTGTCCATCGCATCTCCCTTGTTCATTTTTATTTTTATATAATGCTATATTATACACTATCTCATATTATTTGCAAGATGTGCGTAAAAATTATTTTTAGATTTATTGAAATTTATTATCCTGAGGGCGTTTTTAAAGAGAATATCCTCGGTTTCGGAATCGTTCAGGCCGGCGGCCAGGACGTTGTCACGGCAAAGTTTCTGGTTTCCGATCGGAAAATCCGAGCCGAGCAGGAGCCGTTTCGCGCCCATGGCGGCCGCCGCTTTTTTTATAAATCCCGCCGGCTGGAAAGAAGTGTCGGCGTAAACGTTGTCCAGGTCTTTGACCGCGGAAAGCACTTCTTCATTCTGCCAGAGCCCGATGTGGCCTACAATGATCAGTGCGTTCCGATCGTGAAGCGCAAGCGTTCTTATTTTTCGGGCGTCCAGATGGCCGAGGCCGTTTCGAAGCCCGAACATGGCGGGCGAACCGCCGAAGTGAGTCAGCAGCGGCACGTTTTGAGCGGCCGCAAGCGAGGCCAGTTCCTTATATATGCCGGAATCGAGGTCCAGCCCCTGTATCAGCGGATGGATCTTAATGCCGAGGCAGCCGCGGTTCAGGTCGCTTTCGGCGCGCCAGAGGCAGTCGCCGTCATCGACTGGCGGCGAAGTGAAAGGAAAAAAGGCTTTGAAATCGCAAAGTTTATATACTTCGTCGGTGGTTACGTAAGGATATACCGGATGGATGACGCTGTATTTAATGCCGGCCCCGAGCATTGAATTCGTGAGTTTCGGCAGTGACGAATTTTTCATTCTGCCTGCCACGGAGAGCATTATAAGTTTTTCAACGGCGTAAATAAGCGGATTAGTTTTTCTTATGAAATAATTATATTTAAAATGCTCGAAATAACTCAGCAGATCCGGCCCGAAACGGGGCGAGTATTTTAAAGCGGACTGAACTCCGTTCGAGTCGTCGCCGAAAGCGACGTCGAGAAGATGGACGTGGCAGTCGATCGCGCACAGGTTCATTTTTACTTCTCCCCTATTATTTTATTCCAGTCGGCCGTTTCTATGATTTCTTTCACGAGCGATCCCAGTGCGGCACATTCTGCCCCGTCGGCTATCCTGTGATCGTAGGTCAGCGTGACGTAGGCGGAAAGTCGGGCCTCTATCGATCCGTTAACGGCAGCGGGCCTCTCCCGGACGCGCCCGAGAGAAAACGTCATCGATTTGGGCGAAAGCGGCGTGGTGAAATCGACCCCGTATTTTCCCACTGAAGTGAAGGCGCAGGTGCCGGCTATTTCGCGCATTTTCGAAGGGAACGGCTTATAGAAGAGCCGGAACAGGAGCATCCTTATGAAATTCGGTATCCGCAGGAAAAGGCTCCGGTTCCTGTAGCTGTCGGTCTTTTCGTAATCGGCGCTCTTGAGCGCGCAGAAATCGCCGTTGATCGCGGAAAATGTTTTATGCTCGCAGTTTTTCAGTATCGATAGCGCGACGTATTTCCCGCCGTTCTTTTTTTCGCGCTCCATAGTAAAGCAGATGTCGATATCTTTATAAAACGCCAGTTTAGCCGACGGAAACCCTCGCAGATAGCTGTTGAAAGCGGGAAAGCGCGGAAGCGCCCTTGAAATGGCGTAGAACATGAACGCGGTGTACGACGGCCTGACCGAACCATTCGCCGCGGCCCCGGCGCGGGCTTTTTCGACCGCGCAGAAATCGATGAGTATTATCTGATGGTTGAGGTAATATGAATCGGTGTCGCTCAGAAGGTCCCAGACGAGACGACGGTCGGGCGAGAGTTTTTCAAGCCTGTAATTTTTCAAGCGCCACCCCCGCGTAGTTGCCGCCGATGCATGCGGTGATAACCATCGATTTATCTGATTTTCCGCCGCCGAAATCGTTTTCGAACAGCCGGTTCAAGCCTGCCGGCGCGCCGGTTTCATGAGGAAGCCCGTACGCCAGGCCGCTTTCGAGCGCGGCTGCCGCCACGGCGGTTTCCATCACGAACGATGCAGAGAAAGTATGGCCGAAATACGGCTTGAGTCCTGTCAGCTTTATATTTTTCCCGAAGGTTTCGGGATATTTTTCAGATAAAATTTCCAGACCCTTAAGTTCGGCATTGTCCCAGCCGCTTATGGAGGCCGCGTTCAGGTTCAGCAGGATGTTGTCATTTTCAGTGAGCTTTGCTGACCTGTGGAGAGCTTCGAATACTTTTACAAAACCTTCCGCGCCTCCGGACGGAGCTCCGCCTGTGCCTTCGCAGTATTGCGCGCAGCCCGATATTTCAGCGTAGATTCGCGCCCCGCGGCCGGCGGCCGTTTTTTTTCTTTCGAGCACGAGCGCAGCGGCCCCTTCGGAAGGAAGCGCTCCGAGCGCGCCGGCGGTGTATGCCGGCATTGAAACCGCCGCGCCGCCCTCGTGCTTATCGTTCAATATTCCGAGCTTGACCAGTTCGTCGACGGCCTGCCAGTTCACGATCGAATCGGCGCCGCATACCACCGCCATGTCGCAGGCTCCCTCTCTGATGGCGCGTTCGGCGGCCGCGAGCATATAGGCTCCTCCGGCCGCGCTGAAAGCGGTATTGTTGTTATCGCCCTTCAGTCCGAACTCGGAGGTGATGAAAAAAATCAGATTATTCGACAGCGCCGTGAGTATCCATTTGGGATGTATAAAACCCGCGCCCGTGGAGGCGAACCTGGCTATATCGAGCCCGCCGCCCGAGTCCCCTGAAACCGAGAACGCCTCGAAAAGTGCCTCGGCGTTATTTCCGTTCACGCCGCTCGAAACGAAAGCGCCCCGCATCGTTTCTTCATATTCGCCGTAAATCCAAGATCCGCGGCCGGAAGCGTCGAACAGCCCGGCGTCGCAAAGCGCGTTTCGCGCGGCGATAACCCCGCAGTGGATGTAGCTTTGAAACCCCTTGAACTTTATGGGATCAAGTTTGTATTTAGAGATATATTCAGCCGCGATTTCTCCGCCGTATCCAACCGGCATGGTTCCGTAGTCGTTTTTTTCGAGTTTTTTAATGGCGCTTTTTTTATTTTTGAGGGTCTCGAGCGTCGCGGCTATGGAATCGGCCGCCGGAGATATTATCCCGATGCCGGTTATGACGATCGCGGAGCCGTCTTCGTTTTTAAAATCCTGGTTTTCTATATTGCTCATGTTAATGACTTTCCTTTTTCAATAATTAACCGCTCAGTTTGTCCGGTTCGGCGTCCCGCATCTTTTTATTACAAGCGAAGCGTTCTGGCCGTTCAGTCCGAAAGAGTTTTTCATGGCCGCCCCGATCCGTTTTTTTACGCCCGCGCCCGGCGCGTAGTTCAGGTCGCAGCCTTCTGCGGCCTTGGTCAGGTTAAGAGTGGGCGGGATCATATCGGTCTCGAAAGCGTACAGGACGCTCGCGAGTTCTATCGCGCCGGCGGCCGAGACGAGGTGGCCGAAATAAGGCTTGGTGGAACTTACAATGAGTTCGCCGCTGCGCTCTTTGAAAATATTTTTTATCGCCAGGGTTTCAGTTATATCGTTGTGATATGTGGCCGTTCCGTGTGCGTTGATGTAATCTATTTCATCCGGCGCCACGCCCGCGTCTTTAAGAGCGCGCGCCATGGCCAGCGATGCGCCCCGGCCCGCCGGGTCGGGCTGGACGGGGTTGTGCGCGTCCATAGAAGAGCCGTACCCTGCTATTTCAGCCAGAGGAGTATTTCCGCTCTTTTCGATACCCGATTCGGATTCGATCAGAAAATAAGCCGCGCCCTCGCCGAGTATCGTTCCGGCCCGGCTTTTATCGAAAGGCCTGACCGCTCTTTGCGGGTCGAGGTTTTCTTCGGAAAGTGCGCCTATGGAGTTGAAGGCGTTTATCGAAAATTCGGAAAGCATGGAATCGGCGCCTCCGGCCACGGCAGCGTCGAGCGCGCCGGCGCGTATATTTTTAAAAGCCTCGCCTATGGCCATTGTGGATGCCGAACAGGCGGAGACCAGAGTCGCCGGCGGCTGGCCGAAGCCGTAATAACCGCTTATAATTTCGCCCAGAAAAGCCGATGGCGGCTCAGCGCAGATGCTGACGCCGTCGGCCGCGCCGCGAAGCGCCGGTACGCTTATTTCTTCGAGGCCGGCGCCCGTGAACAGCCTTACGCCGCCCAAAGAAACTCTGGCGAAGGCGCCGGATTTAATCATCGAGCCTATGGCGTGAAGCGCGAATAAAAGTTTGGGATTTTCGGAAAGGTTCAATTTTTCGGACAGTCCCGGCGCGGTTACCGAGCCGAAACCGATAGATTCCAGAAGCGCGGCCGTGTCGCACTCGCCGCCGATCCTGGTCTTCAGTCTGGACGTGTCTATCCGGCTCAATTCACGAATGCCGCTTTTCATTGATGAGATCGACAGGCGGAAGCTTTCGGCGTCGTTTCCGGCGGCCGACGCCAGGCCGGCGCGAGTTATGAATACGCGTCTTTTAGCGTGAATCATCTTGCTGTCGCCGCTGCGGGGTCGGTATTGGCGTCTCTGAAAGTCTTATATTCGTTAACCGACTTTTTGTATTCGTTGAAAACGCTCTGGCATTCGTTAGACGTATAACTGAAACCGTTCGAAAGCAGTTGGACGTATCTTCTGTAGCAGGCGACTATTCTGTCTTTAAGTTCTTTAGCGCGCTCGCCGAGTTTGAGATCGACCGCGTCGTATTTAAGATAAAGCGCCGCATCGGCTTCGGGGATTATGTTTACGATCGGGCCGTTGGGGTCGACGCCGAAGCGTATATTATCGACTTTGTTGTTGGTTTTGCCTTCGCCCGCCGGATCGGTCTTCTTTCTAATGAGGCTGACCAGCTTGCTCGCGATAAAACCGCCGACGAAGCTGCCTATGGCCGTTCCGATGCCGGGAAGAAGGAGTGAGCCTATGACCGAGCCGATGGTCGTGCCGGCCGCGCGCGCCGCAAGGTCTACCTTGTCTATAGCCGCCCAGGCCCTTTTGAACGAGGGCATGATACCTTTATCTACGTCGCTTCCCATCTGGCCCGCAAGCGCGCCGCCGGTCATCGAGAAAAGCGCCGGCATGAAAGCGCCGAGAATGGGGCCGGCCACTGGAATGGATGTGGCAAGGAGCGTTCCGGCCATATTGCCGACGGCCGAACCGATGCCTGAGCCGACGAAGGAGCCTATGAACTTTCCGGTGGCAAGATGCCCTACGGCCTTGCCGACGTCTATTTTTTCGCCGTTTTTAACCTGTTCGAAAAGTTTCATTCCGACAGTGCTCGCGGCGGACATCCCTATTTTTCCGGGCGAAAAAGCGCTTTTTAAGGCCGAGCCGCCGGAAAGAAGAGAGGCGCGCATGGGCGAAAGGTCGCCGACGTTAGCCGGCACGTTTTTATTGGGCAGTATAGGCTCGCCGTCTTTGATCTTTCGGACCATATTCGAGGTCCTCTGGCCGACGCTGAGATTATCCGCCGGTTTTATTTTGTTGAGGAGCTTTCCGATCAACCCGGATTTTGACTCGGTCGCGCCGGCGGTTTCGGCGGCTATGAGAGGAAGCGGAAAAATTGTTCCGAGAAAAAATGTTAATATCAAAACCAGAGAAACATACTTATTTATGACGGCACTTTTCATTTAGACCACCCTCTTTTAAAACAATTACTTAAAATTACAAAAATCACAAATAAAACAAGCCGCAAAACTTAATATAAAATCTTTAATTTCAAATAGATTATTATTGTTTCATTAATTATATTATATTATACAAGGATTGTCAAGAAATGCGCCCTGCTATATTTTTTGATCATGTCGAAGTTTAACATCAAGAACGTGAATGAATCAGATTTATTATTTATTACAGATAAGTTTTTACTTTCATTGACAGAATTTGTTTTAATTTACTATAATTATAATAGGGATGTATGAAAATTAAAATGCATTTAATTTTTCAGCGTATGTCTTTTATGAAGGTTCATTAAAAAATATGAAAGCGGGTGGACGCCATGAGCGATAGTGCAGCTTATAAAAAAGCGATTTCCGTCAAGCGCTATAATATCATGAGAAGCCTTCTGGAGCGTCACAAAGACAGGATCCCCGAGTTCATGTTCGAATCGCTTTCGGCCGCGAAGGCCGATCCATCTTTCGACGACCTCAACACTCTGGTCTATAAGGTCCAGCAGATCGAGGTATCCCTTGAAAGAAATCCACAGAATGTTTTAATAGAATTAT
>MGFH01000022.1 GCA_001791795.1 Candidatus Wallbacteria bacterium GWC2_49_35 | reverse complement strand
GCGGAGCGCATGAATTAAAATATTAAAAAGTGTATTCAGCGGCTTACAGCAGGACTTTTTCAACATTAAACACCTCGTTATCGTTTTTTTGCTTTCGTGTATCGTTAAATATTGATTATTATCAGGACCGGCGCCAAAATTCTAGCTGTCAGTTTTTCAATTTCAGCGCGATATCGTCGATCGACGGCTCTATTTCTTCTTTCCTGTAAACGTCGTCAAAAACCGTTACAAATTCTGTAAATTTAACGAACGGGTCGTAGTTGCGTGGTTCGAGAAAAAGCCTGGCCCTGTAAATATAATAATGGGCGCCGTCTTTAGAAGAACCGCTCACGCTCGCGCGCCTTTCGGCCGCCGCGTATTCTTTCGCCCTGTCTTCATTCAGAAACGCCGCGTCGATATAGATATAGAACCCGTCGCCAAGGACTGTCTCGTAGCGATCCTCGCGGTAGACGAGCCACACGTCGAGCTCGCTGTCCATTTTTTCAAAAATAAGGCCGTAAAGCTGGTTTTTATCCATGGGAAAATTATATCATAAAATTGCATTAAATAAAATCTGAATTTATGTTATAATATTTTAAAATTATATCAAATCGAATATATCAAAATTACTTAAGTCAAATTACTTATAGTAAGCGAAATTAGTTGGTTTACATCAGGAGGGCCGGCAATAATTTTTCGGAGCGAAGCCTCCGCAGGCACCGTAGGTGCCGAGGACCAGCGAGCGGAGAAAAGATTATTGCCGGACATCAAAATTAATTTATGTCTTTTACAATAAGTCAAATTAAATTTTAAAAAATGGAGATCAAATCATGAAATACGATAAAATAGTCTCAGGCAAAAAATGTTATCTGTCGCCCGTCAACCTCGAAGACGCGGTGCTTTACAAGGAATGGCTCAACGACCTGGAAGTGTCGTCTAATTTAAATTTCAGACCCTTCATTCTGACGCTCGAAAAAGAAAAAGAAATGCTTGAAAAATTGGTGAAATCCGAGACTGACGTATTATTCGGCATCGTCGATAAAAAAAGCGATAAGCTCATCGGCAACTGCGGACTCATGGGCATCGAACCAATCAACAGAAAATCGCTGTTCGGCATTTTTATCGGCGATAAGAAGTACTGGGGAAAAGGCTATGGCGAAGAGGCTACGAACCTCATACTCGATTTCGGCTTTAATATGCTCAACCTTCACAATATATTCCTGACCGTCTTCAGCTTCAACAAGCGCGGCATCCGCTGCTACGAAAAATGCGGTTTCAAGCACGCCGGAAAGCTGCGCGAGGCAAGACTAGTCGCCGGCAAACATTACGACGTCGTCTATATGGATATCCTCGACAGGGAATTTAAAAATTCAACATTGAAAAATTTTATTGAATAATGGTTTTTATCGCTGATACTCGATTAAATATCGCTATATTAATTTTTCCGGATAAAATTATATAAATTGAATATTCTTACTTTAATTCAATTTATATGAACAGATTTATATTTCCCTTTTCCGCGTCGGCCAGATAAGCCGCCACGCCGCCGTCCTCGACGCCGTCGATCATCTCTTCTTTCTTGATGCCCATCAGTTCCATCGACATGCGGCAGGCGACGAGTTTTCCGCCGTTGTCCTTGACCGACTGAAGGAGTTTTTCGAGCGGCTCGACGTTGTGATGCTTCATTATGCCTTTTATCATCTGAGTGCCCATTCCGAACATATTCATTTTTGAAAGCGTGAGCTTGCTCGTCCCTCGCGGCATCATCATGCCGAACATTTTCTCTATAAAGTTTTTCTTGACCGGCACGTTCTTATTCTTGCGCAGTATATTCAGGCCCCAGAATGTGAAGAAGAGCGAAACCTTCTTTCCCATCGCCAGCGCGCCGTTTGCGATGATGGTCGCCGCCATCGCCTTGTCGAAATCGTCGGAGAACACTACCAACGTGGCCTGATCCGATCTCGGCGAGCCGTGCGGCCCCGTGGGAACGCTTCCGGCGGGGCATTTAAGAAGGCGCGCCTTTATGGATTTGCCCTTTTCCAGGTCGAGCACTTTAAGGTTCGCCGCGCCCGCGAAGGCCTGCACGTCGGCATGGAAACCCTGATCTGTGGCCTCTATTTCAATGACCTCATTATCTTTGGCGCGGCTCACGGCCTCTTTGAGCTTTAAAAGCGGGCCGGGGCACTGAAGCCCGCACGCGTTGACGCGGATGACGCTGCCTGCCGCCGCCTGGGAGTGTGACTGGCCTTTTGTCTGCGTGTCGTCGGCGTCTTTTCCGCCGGTTGCGAAGTGTTCGAAATCGCCCTGGTTATAATATGTGTTGTAACTTTCAAAGCCGCCGCTGATATTAAGAACGTTAAACCCGTTCTGTTTCAGAATTCTTTGAGCGATATAGCCGCGCAGGCCGACCTTGCAATATACGACGATCAGCTTGTCCTTCGGTATCTCGATAAGCCGGCTTCTTAAAGTGTGAAGCGGAATATTGACCGAATTTTCTATCGAGCCGGAAATAACCTCGTCGGTATTTCTTACGTCGATAAGATAAGCGCCCTTTTCCATATATTCTTTAACGTCGAAAATGCTTATCAGCGGCGCGAATTTTGTCATGTCGTTCACGGCGACGAATCCGGCCATGTTGACCGGGTCTTTGGCCGAGCCGAACGGCGGGGCGTATGCGAGTTCGTAGTCCTGCAGGTCGTGTATCGTAGCGCCATGGCGGATCGCGGAAGCTATTACATCGATGCGCTTATCGACGCCGTCGTAGCCGCAGGCCTGAGCGCCGAGAACCTTTCCGGTTTCAGGCGAATATATGAGTTTGAGATGTACCATATAGGCGTATGGATAGTATCCGGCGTGGCTTCCGGCGTGCAGCGTCAGGGTTTTGAACGCTATATTTGCGCGCTTGAGCAGCGGCACGCTCGCGCCGGTGGCGCCGCAGGCAAGGTCAAAAACCTTGACTATGGAGGTTCCCTGAGTATCCTTGTATTCGGACTTTATTCCGCAGATGTTATTGACGGCTATGCGCGCCTGGCGGTTGGCGGGGCCGGCGAGCGGTATCTTAATTTTAGTTTTAGTGACGAAGTGCGTAACTTCGACGGCGTCGCCCACGGCGTATATCGATGGATCCGATGTGAGCATGGCTTCGCTGACGGCTATCGCGCCCGTCTCGCCTATTTTTAGTCCAGCTTCCTTCGCCAGTTTGACTTCGGGCATGACGCCTATGGCGAGCACAGCCATGTCGGCCTCTATGGCCTTGCCGCTGGCGAGCGTGACCGAGACCTTTCCGCCGGCCGTCTTTTTGAACTCGGTCACCCTGTCCGATAAATACAGTTTAATTTTATGCGATTTCATCTCGTTGTGGGCAAAGGCGGCCATATCGGGATCTAAAAATGTGAGGACCTGATCCTGCATTTCGACGAGCGAGACCGCGAAACCTTTTTCGATGAGGTTTTCGGCGACCTCGACGCCGATGAACCCGCCGCCGACTACGATTGCGCTTTTGGCGCCTTTTTTCATCGCGGCGACGATCTTATCCATATCGGGAATAGTCCTGAGCATGAATATGTTCTCGCCGTCAATGCCTGGAATCGGCGGCTTGATGGGAGCAGCCCCAGGCGACAGGACAAGGTAATCGTAATTGTCTTCGAAAGTGTTGCCAGACTTCCAGTTTTTGACGCTCACTTTTTTGTTTTTAGCGTCGATCGAAACCACTTCGTGAAAGGTTTTTACGGCAAAGTTGAAGCGCGCCGTCATGTTTTCAGGCGTCTGGACCAGCAGCGCCTCGCGTTCCTCTATCGCGCCGCCGATGTGATAAGGAAGCCCGCAATTGGCGAAAGATATGAATTCTCCGCGTTCGTACATCGTAATTTCGCACTTTTCATCAAGCCTTCTGAGCCTCGCCGCCGCGGAAGCTCCACCCGCAACGCCGCCAACGATGATAACTTTCATAAAAATACCTCCCGAAATATTACTAATTTATTATATACTATAATATATTTTACTAATTAATGATTTACTTTCATCCATATTTTAACATATTTTTATTTATATTACAAGTAAGTTGAATGTGATTTTTTTTAATAATAATTGAAATTCTCTTGTTACTTTTTTAAAAATTAAAAATTTTTATGGAACATCTTGAAAAATTCTTAGTATAGATTTATAATCCATCACAGCATAAAATAATGACGGGTTTTTTCGCGGCACTTCGCGGAACGTCAGAAAGGATTTAACAGGTCAAACTTTGTTATGAACAGCGACCATAATTCTTCAAAAGACAACAATAATAAATTCCGTTATCTCGCGGCCAAATCCTCCGCGGCCAAAAACGTCCAAAACTCTCAGAGCGTGAAGGCTGTCGAGGACGTCCCGGCCGAACAGATCGAACAGGAAGGCCAGCCCGAACAGACGGGAGAGGCCGGGCAAAACGGGCAGGAGGCCCCTAAAAAATTCAGGCGGTTCGTCGATTCCAGAGAAGCGTCTGTTTTTTCAAGAACAAAGGCCTTTGTCACCGATGCAATAATCATTTTTTTCGCGGTTCTCATACTTTCTTCCATCATCTGGCGTCCCTTGCAGTCAGCCGTCTGGGGAAGGTTTTACATCTCAAAAGAAGTTTACGACGACAAAGTGGCGAGAAAGGTCGTAGACCCTCCGAACGCGCCTAAATATTACAAAATGGTAAAGCACAACAACGAGCAAAGATATTACCGCGACGTTTCTTTTAAAGAAAAATTCATAGATTTCAACATTTATTATCCTCTGCTGCCCATCATTTTTTATTTCGCGCTGATGTGGGCCGCGGCCGGCGCGTCATTCGGCCAGATGTATGCGAATAACGTCGTGATGATGTGCGAGGACGACGACAGGCCTAACCTGCTGGAAGCTTTCAGCCGGTCGGTTATCTTCGTTTTTTCAGTGGGATTTTTCGGGGTCGGCGCCCTGATGCTGTTCGGTGAAGAAAACCTGACGCTTTACGATAAAATATGCAAAACGAAAGTCGTTGAAATTAAATAACCGATGTTAAATAGGAATATGAATCAAAAACAATAAAAAACAGGAGCGGCCATTCGGACACCCCTGTTTTTTTATTTTATATAATTTGTTTAACCGTCAGATTTAAATATCCGCGTTAATTAGTCCCAGGGCCACCATGAGCTGATGGCTTTAATGCGCTTTTTGGCGTCTTCGGCCATCGTGGTGTTCGGGTACATGTCGGCGATCTTCTTATAGGTAAGTACGGCGCTGTTAGTGTCTTTCAGTTTTTCGTAGCATTTGCCGAGCGTGAAGAGCGCTTCGGGATATTTCTGCGAGCCGGGGAACGAAGCGACCCACCAGTCGAGAATGTTTTTAGCCTTGTCATAATGTTTGGTTGAGCCGATACCTATGAATCCGCCCGTTTTAACTTCGAGAAGAAGGCTGGCTATATTGAGCATGGTGTCTTCTTTTAAAGTTTCGGGAAAGTTCAGGTTGAATATTATGAATATCGCGAGCGCCGTGTCGTGCTCTTTCTGAAGCATTTTAGTGTAGCCGGCATACCAGAAGGCTTTGTTTCTGAACGGTCCGTTAACTGGCTCTTCGACGAGTATCAGATTGAACCTGAATAAAGCGGTCCAATAATCGCCCGTATTAAGAGCGGCGCAGCCGAAGCCGAACTGTTCTTCGAACGTGTATTTTCTTACGTCGCCGTGTGCTTTGATATCGGCGTTTCTGAAACCTTCGGCATAACCTCTGCTGTATGCCGCGGGATAGGTGCGTTTGCTGCCGTCGCGTACGCCGTTGTTCCTGCCGTCGGTCTGGCCTCTGAACGCGCCGTCGTTATAGCCGTTCGAATAGTAAGGGCCGGCGTTGGGGCCGGGGCCATGAGGACCGCCGTGAGGGCCTTTTGTGGTTACTGCTGCGTTTTCGATAATGCCGCGGCCTTCGAATTTGATCTTTTTGATCAGATCGGCGAGTTTTTCCTTGGTATATACGTAGTTGAAGTATTTAGCGTTGAATTTTTCTTCGCCTTCTTTTAAGCCGTTGTTGTAGCCGTCGCGCTCGCCCTGGCGCAGGCCTTCCTGATAGCCCTGGGCGTAGAAATTGTTGTAATTCTGGTAGTAACCGTCACGATAGCCTATATCATAGGAAGGATCGTTATACGGATTGGTATAAATTGGAATAGTGACCCCGTTGACGGGCGGCTGGTACGGAGGCTGATAAGGAGGTGTGGGCGGTTGATACGGAGGAGTTGGCGGCTGCGGGGGCGTGTTAGGCTGGGGATTGGTGAATCCGCAGGCCCTGCAGGTATAAGAGCCGGGAGAATTATAACCGCCGTCGCCGGGCTGATGGTAAGTGGCGCCGCATTTTGCGCACTGGTGGGAATGTCCGATGTGAGAAGGATCATAATGCTTCGAGGTGCTTTCATTTACGTCCGACGGCATTTCAAGAGCGCTTGCCTGACCGAATGAAAAGCCCGCCGCCGCGAATAACGCTAAACCGATAGCGAGTACTTTCTTCATTGTAAAATACCTCCATAGTTTTGAGATGAAAAATGTTGATTTAAAATTAACTTCGTTAATGTACGATAAATATTGAGTATTTCAAAAATTATTTTTTTAAGTTTAAAGTTCTTCATTAAGTTTCGTAAAATTTCAAAAGTAAAAAATCTTTTTAAAATTTTAAACGATTATATTATAACAAATTTTTCCGTGTTAAGCAAATTTTTCATAGTATTTTATCTTGTTATCAAAATAATCAGTCACAAATTATGAAACTATCATTAAAATACTTAAGGGAAATATTACGGAAAAATTGACAAACCTGTTTATAGAAAGTATAATTAATGCAACACGATAATTTGCGTATATGATAACATTAATGAGATGAGTATATTCATTGATCTCAAATAAAAGAAAAACAAAAGTAAACAAAAAATAGAAAGAGAGTAATTCAATGCAAAAAAGAAAAAATCCTAGCGTTTTCACTAAATTTAATCTTTATCTGACCGTTATATTTTTTATGGTTTTAACCGCGGGCGCCGCGTTCGGTGAGGAATTCAAATTCGTCAGCATGGCCGACTCGCGCTCTAACGGTGAACCTATCGGCATAAACAAGCCCATACTCGATAAGATCGTCGCGAACGCCGTCGGCGACGAACCCGAATTCGTTCTATTCCAGGGCGATATGGTTCTCGGCAGCAAAAAAGACCTCAACGTATTCAAAAAACAACTCGATAATTTCCGCGCCGCGATGAAACCTATCACGGACAGGGTCCCTGTTTATTTTTCGTTCGGCAATCACGAATGCACCACGCAGGCCCACGTAGAAATCTTGAAAAAAACCTTCAATAATCCCGCGACGGTCGACGGCAAATATAATAAGCTCGCGTATTCGTTCGACCACAAGGGCTCTCACTTCATATGCCTTGCGACCAATCTTCCCGACGAAAACAACAACCTGACCAACGACCAGCTCAAATGGCTCGAAGGCGACCTCAAGATGAGCATGTCGGCCGATCATGTTTTCGTTATCGGCCACTCGCCGGCATATCCCGTAGGCGGCCACATCGGCAGCTCGCTCGATAAATATCCCGGCCAGCGCGACAAATTCTGGACGCTTTTGAATAAATACCGCGTTGACGCCTATTTCTGCGGACACGAACATCTCTTCGACAGGCAGAAAATAAATAACGTCTTCCAGATAATCAACGGCTCATGCGGCGCGCCCGTCAGAACCAAGGTCGGCCGCGGCGGCACGGAAAACTTCAACGGATCGTTCTTCCAGCATGTTTTAATCGAAGTATCCGGACCCGACGTGACATTCTCGGTCTACGACGAAACTAAAAAACTGCGCGATAAATTCCGCCTCAGCAGAAGAGTAATGAACGAAATGCACAACGACTAATAATAAAACAAGGCCGGCTACGACGGCGCCTGGGTGTGGGGTTATCACTCGACCGACGAAGCGACCGGCAGATCTAAAATAGACTCCATCAAATTCGGCGGCCGGTAGTTTTTTCCCGACGCAGTAATCATAAATTAATAAGCCTTAAAATTAAAAATAAGCCGGCCTGTGATATTATCAAACGGGCCGGCTTATTTAATTATCTGAATTGATTTAATTCTTTTTCGCGGAAATCACATCGCGTAAACTCTGTAATCGATATCGGGGAATATATTATCGTGATATTCGAGCGCCTGCAGGAATTCGGGCACTATACGCTTCCGCTTTATCTGATCGTAAAGCGAGTTGAAGCGGTTGATGTGGTCTTTAGTGCGCTTCACGGCGTATTCGACGGTGGTGTTGTTATACATGATGAACGCCCAGTCGGAGCTCTGCGCCAGCAAAAGTTCTCTGGCCGCCTGCGCCAGCGCGCGGTTGACCAGCAGGTCGGAGCTCTGGTTCTGGTAACAGGACGCCAGCTCCACCATGCGTTCGGCGATCTCGATGAGGTGTTTATATATCCAGTCGTTCTGGGGCGCGAGCCACACTTCTGAATAGCCCTTGTGGCCCCACGAGCTGAATGACGGAGTGACCACCTGGTTTTTCGGGTACATCTCGAGATATTCGACCGGCGTGACAGGCGTGATATTGCTCTTCTGGTCGCTGGCCATTCTCAAAAAATACTCGATGAACTTCGGGCCTTCGTACCACCAGTGGCCGAAAAGCTCCGCGTCGTAAGGAGATACGACGAGCGGCTTGCGGTCCATGTAGCGGCCGAGGTGCTCGACCTGCTTCACTCTGTTGAAGTGGAAATTGGCAGCATGTTCTTTAGCCATGTAGTCGGCCTTTTCAGGGTTGTATATTTCTTTCTGGTTGGTCTTTCCGGTTATTTTATAATATTTGATGCCGGTGTTGATGCGGATGCCGTCCGGATGAATGTAAGGCCTGATATAATCGAGATCGAGGTCGAAGCCGACGTCGCGGTAGAACTCGCGGTAGTTGTAATCGCCCGGATAGCCTTCATTCATGCTCCATACGGAGCGTGAGGATTCGACGTCGCGCCCGAATGCGGCGACTCCCGAATTGCAGAATACCGGCGCGAATACGCCGTATTTAGGCCGCGGGGATGCGTGAAGCACGCCGTGCGTGTCGGTGAAGAAGAACTGAATTCCGTATTTTTTGAGGATCTCGTCGTGGCCGGGGAAATATCCGCACTCAGCGAGCCATATCCCGCGCGGCTTGCGTCCGAGGTGGCGCTCGTAGGAATCGACGGCGATCTTTATCTGCGCCTCGACGGCCTTGGAATTAACCGACATCAGCGGCAGAAATCCGTGCGTCGCACAGCAGGTGATGATTTCGAGATTCCCCAGGTCCTGAAATTTTTTAAACCCGTTTATAAGGTTATTGTTATATTGGCTGACGAAAATATTGCGGTTCAGGTTGAATCTATCGAGGTACATCCTGGCGACTTTATTAAAATCGGACATCAGCTGCGTTCTTGTGACCTCTTTATCGGCGAGCTCGATGAGCGCGTCGATATGTTTCACGTAACGCTCCTGCAGCAGGGGATCTGACAGCATCGCAAGCAGCGTCGGCGTAAGCGACATCGTTATCTTGAAATTAACGCCGTCGCGCCTGAGCGTTTCAAAGACGGAAAGCAGCGGTATGTATGTTTCGTTTATAGCCTCAAAAAGCCAGTTTTCCTCCAAAAAATATTTATACTCCGGATGGCGCACGTAAGGCAGGTGCGCGTGCAGCACCATTGAAATATAACCTTTTTCTTGCATCAGAGGGAGAGCTCCTTTTCTTTTTTGCTGTAGTGTGTGCGCTTGTGGACCTCGGGCATGATGGTTATCTCGTCGATCTTATCGGCCGATACGCCAACCGCGGGAATGTCGATATCGGTGTCGGGAAGCGCCATTCTGATCGAGAATGTGCCGTCCGGCCTCAGCCTGACGGGTTTTCCCATGAGCGTGACGCTCGCGTCGGGTTCGGTCGCGCCGTAAACTATCAGTTCGGTATTCAATACCATCCAGAATTTGCGCTGTTTTTTAGTTTGTTCGACCTCGCGCGCCTTTTCAGCCGAGAACTGCGATGATAGCGTTTCCGACGAAACGCCGCGGGTTATAAGTTGTGAGAATTCTTCGGGATTCATTCCGCGGGCCATCGCCTGCATGATATCGGCCGAGCTCATGCCGAGCTGCGCGCCGCCCGATAATTCATATATCTTTTCAAAAACGCCGTCTTTTACCATCCATTTTTCGTCGCCCTGTGTCGAAACGCCCGCTGGCGGCATCGCAACGTCGTTAGATGACGCTACTTTATAAAATTCGCCGCGTTTCGAGCGGTATCCCAGCTCGAGCATGTATGCCGCATCCGGTTTCACGTGGATATACCACGAAGATGCCGTGTCGGTGAGTTCGATATCTGAATAGCTATGGCCGCTTTCGCCGTCGTAGACCCTTATGATCTTTTTCGATTCGCCGAATTCTTTGGCGCCCATGCTTTTTTTGATGCCGGCTATCGTCTCGGTGGCGACATCCCAGAAGGTGTAGATCCATTCGGGATCGCGCACGAGGGTTATCAGCCTGTTTTTTCCGTAAGTTTCGGGAAGTTCCTGCGCCGTGTTTATTATATAATGCTTGCCGTAAAGGTTTTCGACGTCAGCGGAGGTCACGTTCATGACTTCGGACTTCGAAAGAGGCGTTTTAACGACGGCTTTCTTCACTTCGCTCACCACGGGTTTCGCGGCCGGTTTTTCGGAGACGGCTTTCTTCGCGGCTATCTGCGCCGTTTTTTTAGCCTTCAGACCGGCTGATTTCTCATGTTTAATTTCAGCTTTAACGGCCGGTTTCGCTTTTAATACGGGCTTTTTGTTTTTAGCCGCGCCGGAAGTTTTTCCCTTCGTCGATATCGTTTTTTTCACGCCAGTCCGCTCCTTCGCTTCAGTTTTACCGGCAGTTTTCAATTTCGGTGATTTCGAGCCGGTATTTTTGGATTCGATATTTCTATCGTTGTTTATATCGTTTGCCGGTTTAACCGCCGGCTTAACTATTTTGCTTTGTTTCAAACTAACGGCCGCTTTCGGCGCTTTTTTCGGTTCGGCTGCTTTAATCTCTTTTTTTGGTTCAGCCGCTTTTGCCTTCAGCGGAGCTTTTTCGATCTTTTTTTCGGCGGGCCTTTCAAATGTTTTCGAGTGTTTTTTGGCCGGGGCCCTTTCCGGTTTGGCCGACCTGGTTTCTTTCAGCGCGGGGGCTTTCGGCGCTTTCGGTGTTTTTACGGAAGCGGCCGGCGTTTTTTTTATTTCTTTCGTCACGGCGGGTTTCGAGGTTTTCGCGATTTTCGTCGGTTTAGGTTCTTTTGCCGCGGCGGTTTTCGGAGCCGGTTTCTTCATTTTATTTTCTTTCGCTTTGATCGCGGCGGGCTTTTTTTCGGGCGCCTTCACCTGTTTTTTATCCGGTTTAACCGCTGCCGCCGGCGTTTTCTTAACGTTCGCTTCCTTTTTTCCGATCTTCTTCGTTGCCATTTAAAGCCCTCCGTTCATTCCTTTCATGTTAAATAAAGCAAGTAATATGCCATATAATCTTAGTGAATAAATCATTTTTTAAAATACATAAAACCCTTATCAGACGATAATTTCAAGATTCATCATTATAAATTTCCGGCCGGCATGCGCCTGACGCGTTTTTAAATTTTTGATCAGTGCGCATTTAATCATCAAATCTCTGCCGGTTAATTATACTTTTTTCTTAGTCCGGCCTTCGGCCGGAGCGCCGCTGACCTCTTCAGGTTTTATATTGAAATATGCGCCTTCCGTTCCTTCGTCGATCTTAAGTTTTCCTACTCTGTATCTGAACAGGTCAACGACCTTGACGCCGAAATATTCGAACATTTTTCTTATCTGGCGGTTGATGTCCTGGCTGAGGACAACCTCGAACACTTTTTCGGCCAGGTGTCTTATCGTGCAGGGGCGCGTTTTAACACTTTCGCCCGAACTGCCCTTTATCACCACGCCCGATGCGAATTCTTCGAGCTGCTCGTCGTCGAGGTCTATATTCGATTTTACTATATAAAATTTCGCTAATTTACTGTCGCCGCCCGACACCTCGTTTAAAAAATTATTGTCGTTGGAAAGCAATATCAGGCCGCGCGATTCCTTATCGAGCTTTCCGGCCGGATTCAGGCCGTTTGCCTTCGCGAAAGGTATCAGCTCATATATCGTTTTCGCCGATTTGCCGGACGCGCCCAGACTCGTTTCATAGCCGGCTGGTTTATTGAAAGCAATATACTGGTGTTTTTTCTCTTTTACTTCCGTGCCGTCGACCTTGATCTTGTCTTTACCCATGCACACGCCGTACATCAGGTCGTTTATGACCGTGCCGTTGACCCTGACACGGCCGCCGAGGATCAATTCCTTCGCCGCCGTGCGCGAGCATACGGATAATTTTGAAAGCGCCCTGTAAAGCGCGCATACGCCGCCGTGCGCATTGTAGCTTATGCTCTTCTTCGCGCCGCCGCCGCTCTTTTTGCCATCCTCAGCCTTCTTCGCCCCGGCGCCCCTTTCGCCCCTGCCGTCCTCCGGCGCGGGCCGGCCGCTTCTTTTACCATATCCTTGTTTTACCGATGCGTTTCCGCCTCTGCCGGCGGAGCCCTTAGTGGATTTTACGTCTTTTTTAATATCTTTATTTATCATAATGCTTATATGATAACAGATAAAACGATATATTTCAATAAGAATTTGACATAAGAATATCAGATTTTCCGACGCGTTATGCTTTTTATATTGTTGATAAGGGGAGGCAAGATGCCAGCGGCACCTTCCTCCCCTTAAAAACCCCTCCCACCGGCATTTTGCCTGACGCTTTATGCCCGCCGGCCGTCATTTTTTCTGTCTTGTCTTTAATTCATTCCTTTTATCATTTATCATTTGCCATTTACCTCTGTCTTGCCTGCCGTTATTTCGCTGGCGGAGCCGCTTCGCGTCTCCGCCAGCATGGCAATAAGGCATCACCGTGAATTAACACTCTTGCTCACGGTAAATAATCAATAAGTAAAAATACTTTTTGATTCACTGTGATGTTTAAAACTGCCTTATTTTAAGAGTCGTTTGAATTGTTAATTGCCTTCCGTGAGCTGGAAACCGGACTTACAGTGGTGCGATAATCGAGTAGGAGGCTGGCCATTAATTGGCCAGCCGTCCTCTCACACCACCGGACGTGCCGTTCGGCATCCGGCGGTTC
>MGFH01000021.1 GCA_001791795.1 Candidatus Wallbacteria bacterium GWC2_49_35 | reverse complement strand
ATCAAAATTGAAGTTAAAGTTAAAGCCGAGACAGAAAAGAGGGCTGCCTGCCAAAATAAAGCGTCAGGCAATTCAGGGATAGGGAAGGGGGGTTAAGGGGGAGGGGAAAGGGCTATCAGTCCTTTCCCCTCCCCCTTAAAAAAACGTGCTTTATCAAGATACGATTTAAAATCGATTTTATTGACTCTTTTGTCCTATTTTGTTATAATAACTTGCTTAAAAAAATTAAAAAATAATGAAATAATAAAAGTTAGTAATAGTTTTTATAATGTTACAGTCGCGGCCGAAAAGGCCGGAGACAGAAAGGCAGTTTTAATAGATGAGCGAGCGGCGGGTTGTGACAAGGTTTGCGCCTTCTCCGACGGGGTATTTGCATATAGGCGGCGCGCGCACGGCGCTTTTCAATTATTTATACGCCAAAAAATATGGCGGCCGTTTTATTTTACGCATAGAGGACACTGACACGGCCAGAAATTCTGAAGAGGCGTCCGAGGCGATATTGAGTTCGCTGAAGTGGATGGGTCTCGACTGGGACGACGGCCCGTTTTACCAATCGCGCCGGCTGGATATTTACAGAAAATACGCTGAAAAGCTGTTAAGCGAAAAAAAAGCATACAGGTGTTTCTGCACCGCCGAAAGGCTCGAGGCGCAGCGCGCCGGAAAACGCGCGGACGGCGGATTCTGGGCATACGACCGTCTCTGTCATTCGCTGGATGAGGCCGAATCCCGGGCGCGCGCGGACTCCGGCGAAAAATATGTGATAAGGTTCAGTATACCCGACGGCGGCGCGGTATCTTTCAACGATATGGTGCACGGCGTCCTTAATTTTCAAAACGATGTACTGGACGACTTTATAATAATTAAATCAGACGGAATGCCGACCTATAATTTCGCGGTCGCCGTCGACGATCATGAAATGGGCGTAACGCACGTCATACGCGGCGACGACCACGTATCGAACACGCCGAAGCAGCTTCTTATCTTCGGCGCGCTCGGGGTCGAAGCGCCGGGTTACGGCCATGTTCCGATGATCCTCGGTCAGGACAAGACCAAGCTGAGCAAGCGCCACGGCGCGACATCGCTCGGATGGTATGAAGAAGCGGGGTTCATAAGGGAGGCCGCGGTAAATTATCTGGCGCTGCTGGGCTGGTCGCTCGACGATAAAACCGAATTTTTCACTCTGGCGGAGCTTATCGATAAATTCAGCGAAAGCAGGTTTGGCAGGACGCCGGCTGTTTTCGATATAAAGAAACTCGAATATTTCAACCAGTCTCATTTAAAGACGATGGAAATCGGCGTGCGGTCGGAGCTGGTGTACAATTACGCTAAAAAATACATACCGGAGCTGAAAATCGACGAAAAATATGACGATTTAGAATATTTTAAAAGCGTCACCGCGATCGCCGGCGACCGGCTGAGGCTCCTCGGCGACATCAAAAATTACGCGTGGTTCATGTTCACAGACGAATTCAGCTATCCGGCCGAATTAAGAGATAAAATAATAAAGGACCACGGCGCCGAAGCGGCGGCGCGCGCGCTGCGTCAGATGGCTGAAATTATCGAAGGCGTCGGAGAATTCTCGCCGGCCGATCTCGAAAGCGTTTTACGGAACGCTAAAATAGAAAACCTTAATTTTTCCAAACTGGTATTTTTACTGAGGAGCTCGCTGAGCGCGCAGACGGTCAGCCCCGGCATATTCGAAGTGATGTACACGCTCGGCCGCGCCCGCTCGCTCGAAAGAATAAAACGTCTGGCGGCAGCGATCGAAGTGCATAGTGCACAGTGAATAGTGCACAGTGAATAGTAAATATTGAATGGTGTTTTATGCATAATACGTATATGCTCAAAACTTTAAAAATAATGGAATGTTGATAAGACGTCTTATCAAATGTTATGGAATGATAAATTAAAATAAAAATTATAAATTATGAATTATGAATATGAATTGTAAATTGTAAATTATGAATTTGTATAAAATAAAGACGGGGGAATAATAATGGAATTAACCGGTATGCTTACTTCAAAACTTCTAATGACCGTGTTTTTAACGGCGCTCATAGCCTGCTCAGCGTTCGGCGCGGAGTGTCACGCGGCGCCGGACGGCGTGGTGCATTTAACGATACTGCACACCAACGACACTCACGGTTTTCTGACGCAGTTCGACACTGAAAAGGCTTACGGCGTGGGCGGCGCCGCAGGTCGCGCTTCTCTAATAAACGAGATCAGGCGATCGAACGCCGAATGCGGCGATAAGCGTTACACGCTTCTATTAGACGGCGGCGACGTGCTCGAAAATAACGCCATGTCGAACTTCTTCAAAGGCGAGGCCGACATCGAATTCATGAATCTGGCCAGATACGACGCGATGACGTTCGGCAACCACGAGTTCGGCTTCGGCATGGACAATTTCATGGGCCTGGCGAAAAAGGCTACCTTCCCGATACTTTGCGCGAACGTTATGGACGCCAAAACTAAAAAGCATCTGTTCGCGCCTTATATAGTGAAGGAATTCGGCGGCGTCAGGATCGCGATATTCGGCCTTACCAGCCACACGCTGTTTTATAATTCCGCGCCGGCCGACCTTGCACGGATCGAATTCATCAATAAAGACGAGGCGTACGCAAAATTGCTTCCCGAAATGAAGGAAAAATCCGACTATATAATTTTCCTGTCTCACCTGGGCATCGAGGAAGACCGCGAATTCGCCAAAAAGCATCCTGAAATAAATATTATCATCGGCAGCCACTCTCATACGTTCCTCGAGCAGCCCGAAAAAGTAGGCGACATTAATATATATCAGGCCGGCAAATACGGCGAATGCCTGGGCCGCATAAACCTCACATTCGAAGGGAAGAAAGCCGCCGCCATAAACTCGCGTCTGATAAATATTTCAGACAGAGCGGCCGGCGAGCTCGTAAAAAAATATAAAGATCTTCTCGACCCGCAGATAAATATCAAAATAGGCGAGCTGGGAGCGAATCTTGAAAATCTAAGCAAGTACGAAATGAAGACGCCTGTTTTCGAATTCGTCCTGAAGATACTCTGCGAAGAAGCGAAGACCGACTTTTCGATGGAAACCGGCGCGTCGATCACCGGCAGGCTCGAGGCCGGCCCGATATATCTGAAGAACATCTACAGACTGATGCCTTACAACAACTTCGTAATTACGATCAAAATGAGCGGCAGCGAGATAAAAAAACTTATCGATTACAGCATATCTAAGAAGAAAACGCCCTTCTTCGTTCAGACCTACGGCCTTACTTACGAAGAGGAAGGCGGAAAGGCCAAAAACATAAAGATAAAGGGCGAGGCCGTCTCAGACGACAAAATTTACACCGTAGCGACCGATAATTACATGTCAGCGGGCGGCGCCGAGGACAATATCCTCAAAAACATACCGGCCGAAAGAAAAACGGCCTCCGAAAAACTCATACGCGAGCTGGTCATCGAATATATTAAAAAGCGCGGCAAATTTTAGCGGAAAGGGGCAATTATGCAGACCAACGAAAAAGCCAAAGCGTCCGACCACGGCCCGTTCACTTATAAAATAAGCGAAATGACCGCCAAAAACATCGAAGGCAAAGAAATTTCCTTTACAGAGGTCGCGATCGCCGGAAAACTCGAATTTTTAACGGGATTCGAGCAGGAAAAAAATTTCATGGACGTGATTGAAATGAAGTCTGACAGGCTCGTTCTCAATCTCAAGGACGTAAGCTTCATAAACAGCCTCGGCCTGAATTTCCTGCTTAACGAATTCGATAAATGCCACAAAAAGAATATCAGATTGTATATGGCTGGAACGGGAAGTTACGTGATGAAGGTATTTACGATCACGCGTCTCGACGGCATATTCAAGTTAATAAACGAAAGCGCCGAGTGCGCGAACGACAATTTATAATACCTCCGTTATTTCAGAAGGCGATGAGTAGTTTTCAGGGTTCCTTTTCATTTTGAATGGGTAGCGTTGTTACGCGGTCGCCGGATAATTTAATCAATATTTTTATTCGTTCAATTTAATTATCTCGTAAATATTGACGGGATTCGATTTTCCCTTCAGCTTGACGGTCTCCTGCTTTTTGACCTCCGCTTTCGAGGAAAGCAGCCTGTATGTGTTTTCAGATATGAGCACCTGGTTAACCAGAGCGATCGAGACTATGCGCGCCGTCAGGTTGACGTTATCGCCGATTATGGTATATTCCTTGTGCTTTTGTGAGCCTATGTTTCCGACTACTACTTCGCCCGTGTTAAGCCCGATGCCGATACCGTCTATCGTGGCTAAATTGGCCGCCCGGCGCGAGCGCGAAAACTCGATGGACGCTTTCTGCATCTCCAGAGCGCACCGCAGCGCGTTAATTGTGCTGTTCTCGTCGGCGACCGGCGCGCCGAATATCACCATCATGCCGTCGCCCAGATATTTATCGAGTATCCCTCCGTGCTTATAGACTATTTCGAGCATCGCGTCGAAATAAGAATTGAGCAGCTCGACAACGGTTTCCGGCGCGATCTGCTCCGAAAGCCTCGTAAAATTCCTGATATCGGCAAACAGGATCGTGACGCTTTTCTTCTCTCCACCGAGCGTTAGTTTTTCGGGATCGCGCAAAAGCTCGTCGACGACCTCGGGCGTGACATACTGTTTGAATATGCCCTTTATCATCTGCTTTTCACGTTCCTCCTTCAGATATTTATATGAACTCATCAATACGTAGGTAAGGAAAAACGCTATCTGCGGCGTAACGCTGTGCATATTTACGCGGGCGTAGAACGCGCCCGTGGTAAATACCAGGTGCGCTGCCGCGAGCGCGAGTGAAATGATGAACGCGGTGAGGGGCGTGCGCTCAAATATAATGAACGCCAGCACCAGACATACTGCAAGCGTTATAATAAAATTAAGCCAGCCCCCGGTTTCGCGTATGAAAGCGTTTTCAAGAAATGTGGCCTGCGCGTATGCGTGTATGAAAACGCCGGGCGTTGTGGCCCGGTCCCTGAGCATGAGCGGCGTGGGGAAATCGTCGTGAAGCGAGCGCACGGTCGCGCCGACCAGGACGATCTTTCCTTCGAACCATCGCGGATCGTATTCTCCGGTAACGATCTTATAAAACGAGACAGGTTTTATATAATTCGAACTGATCCCGTAATTAATGTAAAAATCGCTGCCGCCTGCGAGTTTAAGGTCGACGCCGCGCTGCTCGACTGTGGTCACGCCGCCTTCGCGGCTATACATATTGAAATTAACCGCGAACCTGTCGTTTTTCAATACCGCTTCGGCGGTGGAAAATCCGATAAAATTACGCAGAGTAACCAGATTCCACGACGGCTCGAAACCGGTCCCGCCGCGAGCGCCGAAGCCGGCGTCCGGATAAAGAAACCGCGAGCGCCTGACTATCGAGTCAGCGTCGAAGATATTTTCGATGAAGCCTTTTTCGGCGCGCGTGGCCGCGAACGCCGGTATGAGCGGATCGCTTTTCGAATACGCCAGAACGACGGGCGCGGTAGAATTATCGATAGCTTCGGCCATGACGGCGTCCTGGAGGGGGTCTTCACTTTTCGCTGAACTTTCCGAAAAAAAGACGTCGAATGCGATTACCTTCGCGCCGCTGCGCGAGAGGATATCGATCAGCCGGGCGTATATGCGCCGGTTCCAGGGCCATTTCATGTCGAGTTTGGCGAAGGAGTCGTCGTCGATCTTGACCACGGCTATATTCTTCGACGCCGGCGTAAACACGCTGACGGCGCCTATATTGATCTTGAAATCGTAAAACCTCTGTTCGAGCAGGTTTAACAGCGTTGCAAAAAAGGGAAGGTTCAAGGCGATATAAACTATGGCCGGGGCGGCCAGGCCTATTATTAGGCCATAGTTAGACCTTTTTCTATTGTCGGCTGCGTCGGTTCTGTTTTCTTCGTTCATCTGTTTAAAGTCCGGCCTGTGTTTTTTTCCGCGCGATTATTACGTTGGCGATAAAGCGGATTACCGAGTATGTGTCTTCGAGCTGGCCCGCCTTGATATTTTTGAGCCTCGCGGCGAAATCGGCCTCAAGGCGTGATATATCGATCTGCATGTCATTTCTGACGTATTCGTCGCCGCTTCTGGCCTGTTCGCGGGTGACGATAATGCTGCGCTGCTGGTAAAAATGGGTCGCGGTATGAATGACGCGGCCTTTTTTATAGGCGAATTCGGTAGCGACGGATTCGAGATTGAATTGCGTCTTCATCTGTTTGCTGCTGACAAGCAGCCTGACGGCGTCGTTCTGCACCTTATACGGGTGCGACGAGAAGACCCACCATGACGGCGTTCCGCCGGGCAGAAAGACGTGTTTGAGCAGCTCGGACTCGCCCGTATAAGCCTTTTCGATCGATACGACCGAATCGGCGGTGCGCAGCTGCGAAGATTTAAGGAATCCGGGGATCGCCCTTTCAAGCGTATTGATAAGGGCCCAGTCGGTGGTGAACAGATGACCGCCCTCCGCCACGAATTTTTCAATTTTCGGGAACGTATCGGGCATGAGTTTTCCGGGGCAGTTTATCATGAGGAGCTGCCGCGGCTTGAGCTCGAAGCGGGCGAACTGCATGGGAGTGATAAGCGTATAAGGTATTTTGGCGAGATCGAGCACGACCTCAACGCGGTCGTAATTGCCGGTTATGATAACGACATCGTCTTTGACGACGGAGTTGAGCACCAAAAGGTCGCCGGGCGAATCTTTTTCAATCTTGAGTTTCAGAAGCTGTCCCATAGAGACTATCGCATCTCGGTTGGAATCGACGGTAAGCGCCTGCTGGTATCTGAGGGGCTCCTCGTAATGCATCAGGAAGGGCAGAAGCAGCAAAAGCAGTATCAGGCTGAATAGAAGCGCGCGGCGCCATATGGAAGGCCTTATGTCTTTAACGCTCATCAGCCCGTCGGTGCTTTGCTCGATGACTCCGCGGCCGAGGACAGTGCTCTCCGATTCCGCGCTCTGGAAGCCGTCTTCCGGCCTGCGCTTAACGCCGCCGATCAGCACGAGGTTGCCGCGATTGTCGCGGTACGTGTTCATCAGAACGTATATCAGGTAATAACCGACGGTGAAGCTTAAGTATAAAACCGCGGCAGTTATGTAAAGTTTGTCGGACAGATTATGAAACAACTGATACCACAGCGGCGCAACGAAAAATACCGCGACCAGAAAAATAAAATATAGCAATTGCCCGGCTGCCTGCATACTTCTACCTCATCAATCTAATTAAATATAACGAAAAAAGTTGAGAGTTCAGAGTGGAGAGCGGAGAACTAAAGGACTTTTTGATAATTTGAACGAACCTTTCCATCCAAATCACGATTTATAAACGTCAAAATTCCTTAACTCTCCGCTCTCAACTTTCCACTCTCCACTTTCCGTTTTCACTTTTAAAAAATTTAAAAGTTGTGTAATTTATCTTCGGATTCGTCCTGCGAGCGTTTCTGGTTGAGTTCTTTAAGAACGTCGTTCAGCGCGCGGATCTCTTCTTTTATTAATTCCTGGAGTTCGAAATGCTCGATCTTTTCGAGGAACGTCTTCAAATTCTGCGCTATGAGAGAGATGAATTCCACCTGAGCCTTGTAAGAACCTTTTTTGTCGAGTTCGCGCTCGATGAGGTGCTTTAACTTTCTGACATGCTGGTTTTTAATAAAGTTTTCGAAAGAGTCGAGGCGGTTGTTGCCGATCCAGGTGTCCTTCTTGTCCTCGGGGTCGACCGAAGCCGCCGGATCGAACGTGCAGTAGTACTGGGTTTTACCTTCAACCTTGACGGCCTGTATGAATTTAAGGGCGTTTCCGAGCGTGAAATAGCGCACGCCCTCTTTTTTATCTATCGAGATAGGCCTGAACGGATAGTTCTCCCACTCGAGCCTGTATTCTTCGGCGGTGATGGCGTGCAGGAACTCGGTAGTTTTATATTTATTGTATTTGTTCTCCCAGTCCTCTATTTTCGACAGAGCGAAAAGAGGCGCGCCGTGCTCGCTCTGAATGAGCGATATGCGGTGCGGATCGAGGGTCGAGACGACCTGCGAGTCTTTTTTGAGTATCGACTGCACGTGTTCGTGTATCTTCGTCGTTTCCTTGTCGTAGACGCCCAGAAGGTTGAGCGGCACCAGATGGCCCGTGTATAGGCCGCGGTTGAGCTGCCACAGGGGTTTTCCCTTCTGCGCCATCGATTCGCCGACCTTGCGTATCTCGTCTTCGCCTGTGATCTTGCTCTTTTCGATGAGAAAATCCTCGATCGAAATGTCCTTCATCTTATCTTCGAGAAGTTTGCGCGCGTAAGATTTCACGTCTTCTTCGAACAGCACGGAGTTTTCGGTGTAGAATGTCCATTTATCGCGGATATTCAGGCCGTCTTTTCCGATGAAAAGCGTTTCATAAGCGCCGGGGTTGCCGATGTGGCTCTTGTAAAGTCTTTCGAGGTCTTCGCCGGCGATTATCGAATTGTTCAAAAGCCAGTCGCTTTCGAATTCGTCGAGCGAAGTGCCTGTAAATGTGGCGTTTTTGTGGAACTTATTTTCGAGCGATTCGACGGTTTTATTGAACGACTGAAGTTTTTTGATGCTGGAGTTCACGTTGTGCATGAGCTGGTCGAGCACTTCGATGGCGTTATCGCGCCTGTCCACCTGCAGCTGGGCCACGAACGCGTTGTTATTGTTTGCGACCCACTCTTCGGCCGCTTCGCGCATCGCGCGCTTGCTTCTCATGAACCAGCTCTTCTGAGCCTCGTCTTCGACGAACTGTTTCTTTTCGCGCACGAGCTGGATAAAGCGCTGCATCTCCTTGCGTTTGACGTCGCGCTCTTTAATGAGCTGTTCCCTGAACTGCTCGAGCATGTTGAGCAGATGTTCGGATGTCTTGCCGATGAAGCGCACGCCGCGATCGGCATCGCCCATGGAGTCTGCGACAAGCGCAACGTAATTTTTAACCAGCTCCGCGACCAGTTTCGCCTTGATCTCATCCACGCTTTTCTTGAGTTCGGCGTAGGATTTTTCAGCGGCGGACTGTTCCTGCAGAAGGATATCGCCCATATTGTTGATGGTGAGCTCGGTGAATTTCGACGCGGCCAGTTTAGCGGCCTTTGTGACTTCCATTATTTTATCGAGTATTTTAAGCTCGCCCTTCTGGTCGACCTCGAAGCCGTTGTTGCGCGCGAATATCAAAACGTCGCGCTGCCAGGGGTTTTCAGTTTTATCGTCCTTGGGATTGGCGTATTCGAGGATCGCGTCCATCAGACCCGACGAGAATTTATTCGAGAATATGTCGATGATCTTCTGGACCGGTATTATGCACGACGACACGCCGATAGTGCTGTAATTGGTCTTTTTGCCGACAAATTCGCCCGAGGGAATGGCCTTGAAGGCGTTGGTCGGAATATTTGCCAGATAACTTTTCGAATCTTTGGTGAGGTCGGTGCCGAAACCATGGAAAACCTGCTCGGATACGACTTTTTCAATCGTATGCTGATCTGTTATATCGACGCCCGAAACCAGATAGCAAAAATCGTAAGGCTTCATCATGCCAACGTTTTCGGCCACATGAAAATCGTCGGAATAGCGCGTCGAGAATTTTTCCATGTTTTCCATGAAAAGATCGATTTCTTTAAGCGCCGCCGCGCCGTTAGCCTTGATGCGTTCGAGTTCTGAATCGGCTATATCGACGAGAGCGTCGGGCATAAATAAATAGCCGTGGATTTCGGGTGTGAGCATGGCTTCTCCTGCGACAAGCTGTCTGATGATATACGGAAGGTCGGTGACCATGCCGGAGCCTGTGCCGCCGCAGACGGAGCTTACTATGAAAACGTTTACGGGCACGTTATCGCTGGTGCGCAGAAATTCGCCGCCGGAAAGGAGGCGTTTATCGTTGATACGCCTGACCGCCTCGCGGATCGAATCGAGGACGGGATTGATGTTGGAAAAAACGGCCAGTCTGCCGAGGGCCCTTATCTGGCGGGCGCCGTGGGCAACCGTATCCTGTATTTTATGCGTGGGGAACCATTTTTTGATGTGCGGAAATTGATTGATATTGCCGAGTACGGAAGCGGTGTCTACGGTCAGCACGATCTTTTCGGTAGTGGTCAATATGTCTTCCGATTTTTTGTCTTCGACGTTCGTGTCGGTGTCGAAACTTAAAAAATTAACCATCGGCGGAACTTTACCGTTATAATGAGCGCTTTCCATAAATTTTCTCTTTATGAGTTTAAGCGTGCGGTAACCGGTG
>MGFH01000020.1 GCA_001791795.1 Candidatus Wallbacteria bacterium GWC2_49_35 | reverse complement strand
GGGATGCCGATCTTTTAATATTTTTCAAAAAGTCCTTAACTCTCCACTCTCCGTTCTCAACTCTCCACTCTCCGTTCTCAACTCTCCACTTTTTTTTGCCCACGCTTAATAAGAATTGCCGGCAAACAGATTTTTACACTATTTTTCAGTGTTTTTCGCGAAAATTTTATTGATATAACTTAATAATTATGTTATAATTAACTCGCTTTAGATTACATCTCATATTACACAAGCATTAATATATCAATAATACATTAAAGTACGTTTTAACGACAAGGAGCCATATGCCGAAAAACCTCATGGAGAAAAAGATAACTATCGACATCGAGCAGAAAATCGCAAACGTCAAAGCCACGCAGGCTTTCGAACATCACGAAATGTCCGGCGAAAGCGAACAGCGTTGCCGCGAGCTCCTTTTCGGCTCGACCACCAGTGAAAACGAAATAAAAAAAATACTGGCTAAATATAATATCTTCAAAAATTAAAATGTCGAGATACTGCTACAAAGACACCGATATTTTGATAAATAACTACAAGGTTTTTGACCGCGACCTTCTGAACCGCATCGAACGCGATATTACCGACCTGAAACTCACGGAACTCCAGATCAAGCCCGTAAAAGGCAGTTTCAACCTTACCCACTTCAAGGCCATCCATAAATTCATATTCGGCGACATCTATCCGTTCGCCGGAAAGATCAGGCGGGAAGATATTTTTAAGGGCGCCACGATGTTCGCCAAATATTACCTGGTCAACGACGGCCTTAAAAAACTTTTTTCGGAACTGGCCGTGGAGAACCATCTCAAAGAAATCTGCGCCGAAAAATTACCGCGGCGCCTGGCGCATTACATGGCCGAACTCAATATGCTCCATCCGTTCTGCGAGGGCAACGGCCGCGCCATCAGGGAATTTATCCGCGAGCTCGCGCTCGGCTGCGGCTACGAGGTTAACTGGTACGTGCTCGATAAAAGCCAGCTTCTCACAGCCATGAAAGCGTCCGCTATCTTCGGAAACGAAAGCCTGGAGCGCCTTTTAAAAACGGCGCTGGTCAGAGACGAATACGCCATGCAGGAGGCAAAATGACAACAAACGTAATCCGCCGGACGTTCTTTTCGGCATTACTGATCTTTCTTTCGGCGCTCGCTTTTTTAGCGGCGGGCTCTTTTTTTCCCGGCGCATTCGCCCAGAGCGACGACGATGACGACATCGACAAACTTCAGCAGCAGGCATTGGACAATCAGAACATAAACGAAAAAGTCAACAAACAACTCGCTGAAAAAGGGATAAAACTCGACAGTCCCGACGCCGTGTCCGAAGCCATGAAAAAACTCCAGGGCATGACCGGCGCGGACGAAGAATCAGCCACCAGCGGGGTTTACTGGTTTTTCATGATATTTATCAGCATCGTCGGAATGGGTTTCTTTTCCGCCGGCAAGCGCAACGAAGACGCCTATTTAATGGCTTCAGGCGCCATCATGATGGTCTATCCTTACTGCGTGTCCGGCACTTTCTGGCTCGTTTCGATAGGCATCCTGCTGACGGTTCTTCCGTTCGTAATGAGATTTTATTCGACCAGCGGCAAATAAAGCGAGATTTATGAATACCTTCTCCGGGGGCGTCTTTCCATTACTTTTTCTTTACGGCCTGACCGGAATGTTTTTTTCGGAAGTTCTCGTCTGGAACGCGAAACAAATGGCCGAAGCCGTTTCGACCCAGGGGCCCGCCGCCTTTCCCGTTCTTTTTTTCGCGGTATATTTTGTTTATTTTCTGCTTCTGGCGGCGTTTCTCGACATCGCCGCGCGACACGGGGCGCGCCGCCCCGGCGAACTTCTTCTTCTCGGCTCGCTCTTCGGCATCGTCAACGAAGCGATTTTCGCGCCGGTCATATTCGCCCCGAACGTCGTCGGAGTCAATCTTTTGGTCCTCGCCTTCACATCGCTCGCCTGGCACCCTTTTTTCTGCTTTTATATCAACGTTAAAGCCGTAAGATATTTATTCGGCGGCGAAAACTCACTCCTTTCAGGAAGGCCCATCCGCGCCTCAGAAGCGGCCGCCGCTTTCGCCGCCGGTTTTCTCTGGTATTCAATGCTTTTCATGCCGTGGTGCGCGTCGAACTTTCCAAATGGAATGCCGCTTTACCTGAGGCTTGCGGGATTTTTATTTCCCGCGCTCATATTCGCTTTCGCCCGTTTCGCCTTCAATAATCCGCCGCGCGAAATTACGGGCGCGGGGCTTCTGTCGAGAACTCAGTTTGCCGCCTGTATCGGCGCGCTTTCTTTCTTCGCGCTTTTTAAATTCAAAACACTGACAGCCGCCGGAAACGCCCGGGCCGCAGTTTTCCTGTTGCTGCTCGGCGCCTTCTACTGGCTCCTTTTTACCGCCTCCGTCGGCTCCAGAAAATGCGAGGTCGAAAGATCGTCCCTGCGGGAATCGCTGAAAATCAAAACTCTCCCACGCTTCGCGCCTTTTGTAAAGCTCTGGCTGATCGTCGGCGCGTCCTTCGCGGCGTGCGAAACTCTTTCACGAACGCCCCCGTTCGCCTTTTACTCTTTTATTCTTTCAAGAATTATCATCCTGTCGGCGCTGATATTCGCGGTTTCGCTTCCGGCCTGCGCGCTCTTTGCCGCGCTCAGAGACCGCAAAAAGGCCCGGGGCATCGCCGCGAATAATATTTCAAATTGAATTAAAGATAAGAAACGTTAAAAACATAAGAATCGGGCGCACATAAAAAGCCCCCGCCGGTTTTCGCGGCGGGGGCTTTTTCATATGATTCTATTGAATTTTATTCAGTTTTTTATCGGCGCTTATTTGCGATATTCGATCGCGTTGAAGCCGTCGGTGGTGGGCTCGCTGATATCGGGCCTGAGGTTGACTTTTATGAGTTTGCCTTTTATCTTCGCGAATTCGACGAGCGCCTTTTCTTCGTTAAGTCCGTGCATGATCCTTATTTCTTTTTTAACGCCGAAATCTTCTATGAAAAGAGAGCCGGTAGCGTAGGCCTTCGCCACGCCTCTTAAGAACGGGCCGTTGGGGGCCTTCGAGTCGCCGCCGGCGTTCGCCGCACCCGGCTGCGGAGCGTTAGACGCAAAAGCGCCCTTTTCAGGGGCCAGCGCGCGTATGGTTCTGATATTAAAATAATGCGTCGGGGTGTCGACGCTCATCTGATAGGAGCCGTCGCTCATGTGGAAAGAGCCGAACAGCGCTATTTTATTAAAGCCGGTGTTCGACTTCGAGCCGTCTAAAACCACGCCGACCGGTATTTCGCTTCCCGGAAGGGTCGTTATTACCTGAAATGTGAAACCTTTCTTTTTAAGTTCGGTCTCGTCGATCTTCACGCACGAGGGCGATTCGCCCATGATCTTCGCGAAATTGCCCGCGAAGATATAATCGTTCTTTTTAACTTCGAATTCGACGGGTTTTCCGCCGCCGGCCTTGAATTCGGGATGCGCTTCGAATGAAGCCGGTATGCTCAGTTCTTTGAGCAATTCGTTGAGGCCCGCATTGTCGCCCCAGTTCGAGTCGGGGCCTTTCGCGTTAAGTATGAGGCCGCGGCCTTTTTTGAGATGGTTGATCAGAGCCACTACCTCTTCGGGAGCGAGCTTCATTCCGGCTTTAGGTGCGTTAATAGCCACCACGTCCACTTTCATTAGGTCGCGGTCGGACATGGCATATTTCGAGCGGGTGAAGAAAATACCGTCTTCGCCGACGGCGTTTTTAAGCATCTTTATGCGGTTGTTATAGTCGTTTTCGTGGAAACTGTCGAGGAAGAACATTATCGGAACGCCGACCATTATCGAGTTGAATCCGGTTATGTCGGCAGTTTTGTCTTCGGCGCAGGTGACGGTCGTATAAAGCACGAACATCTGACGGTCGTCCTGCTTGAAGGGCATCATCAGGCGAAGTTTTTCACCGGCCGCGATACGCTCGACCTTCATCGAGTAGAATTTCATTTTTTCTTCCATAGGCCTGTTCTTGTAAAAATCTATTATTATATTCGAATATTCTTTCGCGGTCTGGTTCGTCAGCACCAGCGGGAACTCTTTCTGCTCGCCGGGATTGCAGTTCAGCTTTCCGCCCTCGAAGTAGAATTTGAGTTTTATAGGATAGTCTTCGGGCTTTTTATTGAACAGAAAACACATGGTGTTGATGGCGAGCTGCCTGTGGTCGGCCTCGAGAAGGTTATAGCCGTCGACAAGCTGCTGGCTGCCCTTATCGCCCGTACCGTCGTCGAAAGGCGAACTGTCGCCGAAAGCCACAACACGTCCCGCGCCGTAATTGGCCGTGGCTATATAAGCGCCGCCGCCGTTCTGCTCGGATAAAAACACGTGGCCGCGGGCTATAGCGGGATCGAGTATTTCAAGGACCGTTCCGCCCCAGGTACCGCAGTATTTTATTTTATATGTAATCGCGTCCTGTTCGATCTTTCCGCGGACCGGCATCTCTTTTTTTACCCATTTGTCGGCAAACTTAAGTCCGAAGGGAGTCGAAAAATTATTGAATATCTTTACCGCGTCCCAGCCGTCGTTGTTGCGGTCCGCGCCGGCATGGTCGGCTATCATATAAAGGCCGCCGCCGCCCTTGACGTATTCGACTATGGCCTGTTCTTCGTCGGGATTGAATTTAGTGTTCGGCTCGGGCAGTATAAAAACGTCGTATTTTTTGAGGTAATCGAGCGTGATCTTCTGGTTTTTATTTTCATCGACGCGCCAACCCATGGCTTTTATGGTGTCGGCAAAATCCGAATAGCCGCCGGTCATTGTCCAGTTGGCGTTTCCGATGCTTTCGAGGTGGGCATTATCGAAGAGAACGGCGCCGTTCTCGGCGGCGGAAACGGCTCCCGTGAACGCCGCGATAGCGATCAGATAAATCAGCGCCATAAAACCTAGTTTCACTTTGGTGCGGTATGTCATGAACGATCCTCCTGTTATTTTATCAGTCGTTGAAATTATTATATCCACGCTATTACATTATTGACTGCGGGCTTTTCCGCATAAAAAATGGATAATTAAAAGTAACGCCTTTGAACTTCGCCGTTTTTAATTATCCAAATTTATTATATTACTTATCGAAGATATTGTCAATCACTATTTTTTCACCATTTTTTCTCGAAAAGCGCGAACACGCCTTCTATTCCCTTGCCGCTTTCTATTTCAGTGATCTTTCTGAACCCGTCGCCGTAAATATCCTTGCGCCTCTCGATTAACTTCGCGCCCTTATCGTCGCCTATCTTGAGCAGAGTTTTATGCCGTATCCACTCGGCAAAGCCTTCATCGATGAGCGTGTCGTTGAAATCAGGCAGCCGGTCGTGGACGAAAGCGTGGGCGTACTCATGAGCGAGAACGCCTATAAGCAGGTTTTTCGGAAGGTTTTTCTGGACGAATATGTCGAATTCCTTTCCGCTGCGCGAAAAAATACCCAGCGGTATCACGCCTTTTTCGGCGGTCGGCGTTTTTTCGCCCAGCTCGCGCATCTCGTTTATTTCCTTGAAACTTATTTTATTGACATTACCTATGTTCATATGGTAATCGGAGGATAAAAATACCGCGACCGACGCGTAAAGGTCGCGCACTTCGGTCACGTCCTTGACGGCGGTCGACTCGCAGTCGGGGCAGATCTTGCGGCCGTCGGTGAGTTTGACGGGGTTCGCCCCGGTCGGCAGGCCGCAAACGTCGCATTTGTCGGTATTCTTCTGACAGCCTTCGCAGTACTGCTGCTCGGTCAGATCGTATTTGTAACTGAGCCTGAATATATAATTGCCGCAGCCGTAGCACTTCTTAAGTTCGGCGAAGCATTTCGGGCAAACGTCTTTGCGCTGAGCCTCTTTGAGATTCGCGTCCGGCACGCCGCACACGAAGCATTTTCCGTTCGCCTTTGCACACACGTCGCAAACGTAGATCACCGTGCCTGTCTTTTTGTCTTTATAATGCGTATAGGATGTGAGTATAGGGTTGTCGCATATCTTGCAGACCGGGGCCGCCTTCGCCTTTAACGCGCAGCTTTCACAAAGCGACTGACCCGCGACCTTAGCCGGGGACGCGCATGGAAGATTGCACAAAGAGCAGGCCGGCGAATTTTTCTTGCACGGCTCGCAGACGAAGGAGACCTTTCCGGTCGATGGGTCGGTGAATTTGACGTAAGCGCCAAGAATATTGATCTTGCATATTTCGCACAGCGGACTGTCCTTATAGTGTTCATAGCAGCCTTTGCATATGTTTTTTCCGCCGAATTCATGCGCCTTGCGCATAAAGCCGGTACAGACCTCGCACCGCGGGGTGCTCTCATAACAGCTCAGGCAGACGAATATCTCGGCTTTATCGGATTCGGGATCTTTGACTTTATAATACTGCCCGCTGATCTCGTTCGAACATATTTCGCACAGCGGCGTTTCCGCCGCCATACAACGGCCCGGCGGAACCATAAAGTAAAATACCGAAAACATGAAGATAAAAATTAATATTCTGGAAATTTCAAAAATAACTTTCAAAATCCCCGGAGGATTTTTTATCTTTTCAGACATAAATCTCCTTTATCCACGACAAATTTCACAGAGGCCGCAGATCGAATCGCCCAAAAACGCCAGGCATACAACCGCGTTCTCGTAATTATATTACATTCGCGAGTTTTTTTCAAGCCTCTTAATTCCGATTTATTGACTCCGAGACAATTAAAAGTAAATTTATTGGTTTGCATTAGCAAGGCCGGCAAACTTAATTTATTTCTTTTACTATAGTTTCGGCCTCGAAAAGATGTTAAAATTCAGTTCGAAATCGTTTTGAAATCAGTTGACAAAGGCAGGTCAATAGGTTATGATTTACACATGAAATGTTTTATGCTTCTTAATTCCAAAAAGAATTTATCGTTCCGGAATTTCGTTATAAATTCCATAGAAGCGGCCCTTGAAAAGAGCGGGCCGCGCCCGCGGATCATCTGCGCAGATTCCGGCGCGCATCTGATTTTTCCCGAACTCCTCGCCGATTATCTTATCGGCGACTTCGATTCGATCGAGCCTGAAATTCTGGCGAAACTCATCAAAAAAGGAATCGACGTAATTAAGCATCCGCGCGAAAAAGATTTTACCGATTTTCATCTGGCGCTCGATTTCGCGCTTTCGTTAAAGCCCGGCCCGTCTGAAATAATCGTTTTCGGAGGACTTTCCGGCCGCCTCGACCAGACGCTGGCCAATATTTACACCTCAGCATGTTTTTCGGCCGGGCATGACGTAAAAATATCGCTGCATGAAAATAAAACCAGCGTATATCTGCTAAACGCACATTTTAAAAAACTTGAATTGAACGAAGGCATAAGGCCGGGCGACACGGTTTCGCTGCGCCCGCTTTTTAAAGAGGCCGTTGTAAGATCGGTCCGCGGCCTCAAATATCGCCTGGCAGGCGAAAAACTTCGCGCCATTGAAACGCGCGGCGTGTCGAACGAGGCGACCTCGAAAAAAATATCGGTCGCAATCAGCTCCGGCGAGCTCATCGTAGTGCATTTAAAAGGCTCAGGAAGAAGGGGTTAACTCAGGAAAACTCCGCGGCAAAGCAGCGCAAACCCGCGCCGCATATATATCGAAAGAGGGTAAAACGCCTTGCGCTTACCCTCTTTTAATTTTATGTTTTTATATTTTTAATTTTTTCTACGATGGTCTAAAAACTTTATTTCTTCTTAATATCCTTCGAGCTGAAGATCGGTCAGAATGGCGTTCGCTATCTTCGATACGGCCGATTCACCCTCAGTTATATCCGTGCTTTTAGCCTTTTCGATGTGCACCTTCGCGTTCTTATTGTCGCCGGTGTAATAAAAAGCTATCCCCATAAGCGCGTGCGCCTGAGCGCTTGAAATATCGAGACGGTATTCGGAGCTGTACTGCTGGTCCGGATTGTGCATGCTGATAGCCTTGAGAAGCTCTACCGCGTTCTTATAATCGTCCTCTTTGCCTCTGGAAAGAAGCACTCCGGCATAGCCGAGATTCGCGTCGTTGGAAGTGCCCTTTACCTTTTCGAAATAAGCCGCGGCTTTATCGGTATCGTTGATCTGCGCGTAAGTCCAGGCGAGGCCCGTATGCGCCGAAACCTCTTCGGCCTTGTTGGGCGTCTGCTCGAGCACCTGGCGGAACGCGAGTATCCCGTTTTCGTTATCACCAACCCTGACGTACTGCCATGCGCTTTCAAGGTTCTGGTCGAGCTTCGGCGAAACGCCGAGAACTCCGCCGCCGCCGGCCGCGCATCCAGCCGCGAGCATGCTCAGCGACAGTAAAACGAAAAGCAGGACCCTGAAACGGCCGTTATTTCTGAAAAGCCTGCGGCGCTGAAGAGCGTTCGCGA
>MGFH01000019.1 GCA_001791795.1 Candidatus Wallbacteria bacterium GWC2_49_35 | reverse complement strand
GAATTCTGCTGATAATCGCGATTGCCGCCGCGGCCGTTTTTTCATATCAGCCCGCCATGGCGGCTCAGCCGTTTAAATTCAGCCGTTCGTTCGGTATACTGCTGCACCCGACTTCGCTTCCGGCAAAGCACGGTATCGGCGATCTCGGCGAGAGCGCCTATAAGTTCGTCGATTATCTCGGATCGTGCGGAGCCTCTCTCTGGCAGACGCTTCCGATAGGACCCACCGGCTACGGCGACTCTCCGTACGCCTCGCTTTCGGCTTTCGCCGGAAACCCTCTGTTGATAAGCCCCGACATTCTCGCGGCGGAAGGGCTGCTTTCGCCGTCCGACCTCGCCTATATTCCCGATTTTCCTGAAACGAAGGTGGATTTCGGCGCCGTCATCAATTACAAACGCAACCTTTTCAACCGCGCGTATGAAAATTTTCGCGCGCTTAAATCCGGCCCGCTCGTCCGCGAATACAAACGCTTTGTAGAGGCTAACGATGCGCTCTGGCTCGACGATTTCACCCTGTTCATGGCGCTGAAGGAAAAACACGGCGGCGCCGCCTGGTGCGACTGGGACCCGTCGCTTGTAAGGCGCGATAAAAAAGCCCTGTCGAAGGCCCGCATTGAACTCAGCGGCCAGACAGGCTTCTTCAAGTTCCTGCAGTTCACGTTCTTCAGGCAGTGGAACGAACTTAAAAAATACGCCAACGCGCGCGGCGTGAAGCTCATAGGCGACATACCCATTTTCGTAGCCTACGACTGCGCCGATGTGTGGGTGCATCCCGAATTGTTCCGCCTGGACGAAAAAGGAAAACCGCTCGTGGTGGCGGGAGTGCCGCCCGATTTTTTCAGCGCGACCGGCCAGTACTGGGGCAATCCCATATACGAGTGGAAGGCCATGAAAAAAAACAATTTCGCCTGGTGGGTGGCAAGGTTTAAAAATACACTCGGCATGTTCGACATTATCAGAATCGACCATTTCCGAGGCTTCGAAGCTTACTGGGAGATCCCGGCCGCTGAAAAGACGGCCGTTAAAGGCAGATGGGTCAAAGCGCCAGGGCGCGGCCTGTTCGCGGCCGTCAGAAAAGCCCTGGGAGAGCTTCCGATCATCGCCGAGGACCTCGGCGTGATCACCCCCGAGGTCGAAACGCTGCGCGACGAATTCGGTTTTTACGGCATGAAGATACTGCAGTTCGGCTTTTCCGGAAACGCCGGCGACGCCGCAAAATATCTGCCGCACACCTTCACGACTTCTCGCGCCGTGGTTTATACCGGCACGCACGACAATGAAACGAGCGCCGGCTGGTATAAGAATCTCGACGAAAAGATCAAAAAGTTATTCCGCGATTATACCGCGTCCGACGGCTGGAACCCGGCCGGCGAAATGGTGAGGCTGGCCGCCGCCTCCGTCTGCGATATCGCAATCGTGCCCATGCAGGACATTATCGCCATCGACAACGCCGGCCGCATGAACACGCCGGGCACCTTCGGCGACAGGAACTGGAGCTACAGAATAAAAGCGGGCGAGCTGAAGATGATCGACGCGATTAGAATAAAAAGATACTGCAGGCTCTTTGGAAGATAAAAGAAGCCCGTTGACATGAGACCTTTGCCCATGCCCGCCGCGCGTTTTTTTACGAAAACCGGCGGGTATGGCTGTTTATAAACTATTGATTTACTTCCGGTTTAATAATTTTTTGATGGCGTTATTTAATTCAGCCACTTTGTAGGGTTTTTGAAGAAAATAGCCGAACCCGCATGCGAGATAATCGGATGAGCTTTCATGGTTCATGTAACCGCTCGATAAAATAGCCCTGACGTCGCGGTCCGTTTTTCTGATCTCTTCGAGCGCTTGAATGCCGTTCATGCCGCCCGGAACGGTGAAATCGAAAAGAAGTATCTCGAAGGGCCTTCCGGCCTTCCTGGCCCGCAAGTAATGCTCCACGGCCTCGCTGCCGTCCTTCGCCGTTTCGACCTCGCATCCCCAGAAGCGCAGGATCTCTTTGACCGAACTTCGGATGGCCTCCTCGTCGTCCATGACAAGCGCGCGGCAAGCAACGCCGGCAATTGCATCCGTGGAGTTTTCGACGGCTTCGGCCTGCTTTCCGGCGGCCGCCGGCAGGTACATGAAGAATGTCGCTCCTTCGTTCGGCCTCGAATCCACTCCAATATGGCCTCCGTGGTTCCTGACCACCGAAAACGCGCTGGTGAGGCCGAGCCCGCTGCCGTTGCTCTTGGTGGTGAAATAAGGGTCGAATATCTTCGGCAGGATGTCAGGCGGAATGCCCGGCCCCTGATCTTTTATGGATATTTTAACGTAATCGGCGGCGGCGATATTACGGTTTTCATGGCAGTTGCCTTCGGAGACATTTTCGGCCGCGACATCTATTCTTCCGCCGTCCGGCATCACGTGCATGGCGTTTATGACAAGATTAGTGAAAACCTGGTTCAGCTGGCTCGCGTCGGCGCTGACGTTCCACAGGCCGCCGGCGAAATTGAAAGCGCAGCTCACGCCGGAACCGCTCAGAGTGAACTCTACAGACTCTTTCAGAAGCGCCCGCACGTCTATGATCTTTTTATTCAGAACTCCGCCTTTTGAAAAGGTGAGGAACTGCGCGGCAAGGTTCTGCGCCTTCAGGGTGACCTCTTCGGCTCCGCTCAGCCTGTCGGCGGCCTCGCGTTTGTCTTTGCAATAAAGTTTCGCCAGCGATATATTGTTGAGGATACCCGTCAGAAGGTTGTTGAAATCGTGGGCTATGCCGCCTGCCAGAACTCCGAGCGATTCCATTTTAGACATTTTCAGGATTTCTATTTCGGCTATTTTTCGTTTTTCCATTTCCGATCTGAGCTGCTCGTTTGAAAGGGCGAGTTCCGCGGTGCGCTCTTTAACCCTGATTTCGAGGCCGTCATTGGCGTTGCGGAGCTTTTCCTCGGCCGCCTTGCGTTCGGCCACCTCGTGAAGTATGCGGTTCAGGGGCCTGAGATCGTGGCCGCAGATAACCATTCCAGCGATATCGCCGAATTCGTCCCTGACCCTCGCGCATGAAACGTTTATCGCGATGGAGCCCATGGATTTGGTTATGAATTCGGCGTTAGCGACGTAGTTGACTATTCCGTCCGCGGCGAAAAACGCCCGGTCCAGCTCTTTCGAATGGACAAGAACGCTTATGTGCCGGCCGGTAAGCTCATCTTCGATGTAACCGCCGCTGATGAGCGCGTGCATATTTACCCGGCTGATAGTTCCGTCGGGCGCGGCTAGTATAAGTATGTCGAATATTTTGGAAATGATCTCGTCGGAGGCGAGCGCGGGGGTTATCGTCATGAACCTGTATCTGGTGATAGCATACCATATGCCGAGTATCCAGAAAACAATGAAAAAGTGGGCCATCTGGGGCAGTTGGTTAAAATTGAGCAGGGGAAGGACGATGTCCGTCGTTATGCCTGTGGCGGCTGAAAACAAAAGCGTTTTTGCGAGTATGTCCGCCTGTTTTTTCCGTCTGCCGGTCGTTTCGGAACTTTTTCTGAGAAGCCATGTGGAATAAAGGCATATCGCCGAGGCGGCGGCGAAGTACAACTTGGAAAATCCCAGAAGCCACTGGTTGGAATTCGTCGTCACGACCGACCAGTTCAGCCGTCTTACGAAATCGGCCGTCTGGACGTAATCGCCAGTCCAGAGGCATAAAACGTAAAATATCCCCGGAAGATAAATTATCAGATAAGTTGAATTGCGTTTCAGCCAGTCTTCGCGGTCGGCGAGTATAAGCGCGTAGTGAATGGCGACGCCGGGAAGCATGTTCCAGCCGAGCGCGCTAATTTTATACCAGTAAAAGCATTCTTCGGGACTCGGCGCCGAATGAAAAAAAAGATAGGCGAAGCTCTTCCAGGCAAGACCGGCCGTTATAGCGACGAAAACGCGGTTAAGTCTGGAGGTCCTGTCGAGATGAAAAACGTATATGCTCAGATACACATATATCACGAAGGAGAAAAAAGTCAAAAAAGTAAAGATGTTCATAGCATTCACCATTTCACCAAACTTGATCGCGCCGATCGCAAAAAACACGCGCCGATTTTAATGATATATGATTACACTTGTTATGTCAATAAATTTGGCATAAATTTTATTGACATACTCCGCCCTTTTATTGTATATATTTAGAGATAGTTCCGGGATTTCGAGTGAAATCAAAAATTATTTGTCTTGCGGCGTCCGCCGCGAAGGGCCGTTATGAATTCAACCCTTAAATTCAAAATATTCGGGCGCCCTGTGGCCTGGTATTTCTGGAGTCTGCTTTTATTCGGCGGAATTGTGCAGATAAGCGGAATTTACCTTTCCCGCAACGGCTTTCTGGACGGATATTTCTCCGAATTCGCGAATGCCGGCAGGATCGACGCTGATAAACCGGGCGGACTCTTACCTCAAAAATATTACTTTATCAGCGGGCCTGTTTTTTCGGCGAACCCGAAAGACGCGGCGCCGATGATATTCTATCTGGAAAGCGTTAAAAGCAAAGGCCCGAAAAGATCATGGCACAGGGGCGGCGACAAGGCTCCGAATTTTTTTATGGGAGCGAAAAAAAAAATTGTTATCGTTCCGCAGGAGCCTTTTTCGGATACTTTTTTGTATCGTAAAGATGACGGCCCGTGGCGGCGTGAATTTTTCGAGGACGGCACCAGAGGGGTCAGCGTCAGGCGCGCGGGTTTTTCATCCGGCCAGATACTGACTGTTTTTGGAAAAGCTTTGAGCGCGAACGCGTTATACGCTGAAAAGGTATTATGCTGTACGGCCGGCGAGTTCATCGCGGACATCTCGAAAAAATCAGAAGAAGATAAAAAAAACGAGCCTCTCGCACTTGTTATCGGCATAATATTTATTTTCACGGGTTTTAAAAATTTACGCAAAATATCTTATATAAGTTGACGCGCCTATTTTTATCGTTTATAATTGACGTATATATAAATTTAATGTAAAATTTTTGTTAATTGTTTATTTGAATTTTGAAAATTCTTGCTTTTGAATTGTTGAATATTATTTCTCACTGCGAAAGGACGTGCTTATGAATCTTCGATACGGCCGGCCGGCCATCTGTTATATGTTTTTATCAATATTCGCCGCGGCGGCGCTCCTGTATTTTCCCGTGCTGTCATTTGCGGCGGCGGATTCAGCCGCGGTAAAGGCCGCTTACGAAACCTGCCGGAAAAGTTACGCTGAGCTGAAAAATGCCGTAGATTCAGGCGCCGATCAGTCCCGTATAGAACTTTTATCTGAAGAATACAGAAAAAATCTTCTTGAATACCAGAAATTATCAGCATCGTCCTCGCCGGACGCCGAAAAAGCCCCCGTTGCCGAGGCGGTAACGGTTCCGCCTCCCGCTCCCGCCGTTCCTTCTGCGGCGGCCGCCGCCAAACCCGCTGCCGCGGTTGAAAAACCGTCATCGGGGTGGTTTAAAAGCGCCGCGGACGGTCTTAAAAAATTCGGTTCGAAATCGCTCGGCGTTCTTGGAAGCGGCCTGCGAATGCTTAACGAAGTATTCATAAGACCTCTTCAGCAGGGAGTCGGCAAACTCGTAAGCTCTAGCCGCAGCGGAATTGACGCCGCCGGATCGAAAATATCGCCGAAACGCGTCGACGATCGGAATGCCGATCTTTCCACTATCGACGGAGTTAAAAACGCTATAGAAAAAGAATTTTCAATAAAGGTCACCACCGGCGGCAAGGGTAAATGGACGCTCGAAGAGATACGCGGCGTTTACGAAACTCTTCAGAAAATGCCTCCAGACTTCCGCAGGCATACGAAAGTGATCCAGCGCGACGCCGAAAGCGAGCGCGCCGAAGGTTATGTCACCTCCTACGTTCCGTGGAAGATCCATCTTTGCGGCACGCCTTATTATATAAAAGAAACCCTCGTTCACGAAATGACGCACTGTTATCAGTTCGCGAACCTTCATACGACCAACGAGTGGAACAGGCAGTTCTTCGGAAGCCGCATAGGCTATCTCTCTCGCGCCGGAAAAGCTAAAACGTCTTCTGTCACCGAATACGGCGACACGAATTCCCTCGAGGACAGCGCCGAGTCGGTCCGCGAATATTTCGAAAACCCGAAGATCATGAAAGAAAAATATCCCGACCGCTATGAATTCGTTAAAACGCGGATCATGGGCGGCGTCGAATTTAAGTAAAAAAGATAAAAATACATGAGTTCCGCCATCAGCCATATCACATTCATAGTAAAAGATATCGAAAAAACGGCTAAACTGTTCGAATTTATTTTCGGCGCAAAGGTCTTATATTCAAGCGGCCGGCGTACTTTTTCACTTTCACCTGAAATATTTCTTTCGGTGAACGGCCTCTGGATCGCTTTGATGCAGGGCGAGCCGCCCGCGGAGCGTTCCTATACTCACGTCGCTTTCAAGGTCGCACCCGCCGATTTTACTGAATTCGCCGGCAGAATAAAAGAATCGGGCGCTGAAATTAAAGAAGGCAGAAGCAGGATCAGTGGAGAGGCCGACGCCTTATACTTTTACGATTACGATAACCACCTTTTTGAGATACATTCGGGCACTGTCGAAGAAAGGCTCGAATCTTATGAAAAAACATCGTCGTCGCCGGATAAGCCCTGAAATAAAACAATTCAATCAAATAAGATTATTTCGGTTTGGTCAATAAATTTTATTGACAAAATATTGATGTATGTTTTATAATTTACATGCTGTAATACAACCGGCATAATCATTTGGCGAGGACTTTAAATATGGCTACCAGAAGCGAAAAAATCCTGATCGTCGACGACGCGAAATTCATGAGGGTCGTCATAAGAAGGCTTTTTGAAAAGTACGGATTCGAAAAAATTTTCGAGGCCGAAGACGTCGATGAGGCTTTGAAGGCCTATAACTTGAACAAACCCGACTTCGTCACGATGGATATCACCATGCCCGGCGATTCGGGACTCGAAGGCCTCAGAATGATCAAGGAGATCAACCCCGGCGCCAGGGTGCTCATGGTTTCGGCCGTATCGAATAAAGCTAATATAGTCAAGGCGTTCGCTCTGGGCGCGCTTTATTTTCTGGCGAAGCCCTTCACCGAGGAAGCCTTCGACGCGGTGGTGGCAAAGGCGTTCGCTTTCGAGCGGTCGTTCCCGTCTAAACAGAACGGCGGTCAGGCGGCCGTGATGGCGGCAAGGTCCGCAATGGTGTTGATGATGGACCCCGGCGACGTCGAGATCAACGTAGCCGAAGGCGCCGTGATCGGCCGCTGCTGCAAATGCCAGGACGACGCCGAAAAGGGCCGCAATATGGAAAAATGTTTCGCGGAAGCGGGAAAAAAAGATTTCATTCCATGTAAATTAACCAACATAGCCGAGCAGCAGGCGAAGATCACATTCGATAACGGCAATTATTTCGTTACAGCTCTCGCCGAATCGAAATATATAACCAAATTAAACCTTATATCTATCACTCCGGGCGAAAAACGCCTTATTCGTTCGGGCGACGTGCTGAGCCTCGGCGGTGCCGACTTTAATTTTTCGCCCGTTAAATAAACGGCCCGTTTTCGGGCCGTTTTTCAATAATCAATATCGTCTTTAAAACTTTTTATCACCTGTTCGTTGATCTCGTCTTCGTGCCGCACTTCATCTTCGAGAAGGGCGTTGTATTTGGCCATGTGGCCGCTGCATTTGATGTGATCGCCGGTCAGGTAATAGCACAGCGAAAGTTTGCGGTTGGCTTCCATCACGACGGGCCTGTCGCCGTCGTTTTCATGCGCGATCCTGTGCAGGACCGCAATTATTTCATCGACCTTGTTTTCTTTCACAAGCGGTTCGAGTTCTTTGAACTTACCGCTCGGGTCGTCGAGCAGAGAGTTTTTATCTTCCATTCCGCGGCTGAAGGCAATCTTCGCGCTTTTTTGTTCGACGGATATCTGCTTCAAAGCCTTCATTTTAGACTGGTTTTCTATTGCGCGCAGCTCGCCCAGGTAGGCCGCGAAGGCGCCCGTGAAGTTCTCCGCGCTGACCTTAGAGGCCGAAAGAATTGTGCCGCGTTCCGCAGAGCCGTCAGATAAGGTTCTTGCCCGCCGCGGCGCGCAGGTGCACGAGCAAGCCTCGATGAACATGCACGAAGACAGCAATATTATAAGAATTGCATATTTGCCCGCATGCATATTATTTTTTTCGATGTCGTTTAAGTTTTTATTAATAATCTTCATATTCGTCGACTAAAGAGAAAAATCCTTTATATTTTTTCGCCTGATAGATGAACCGCGGAAACACCTTGGTCAGAAGAGTCGTTTTAACTTTAGTGTAGGTTTCGCGCTCGAATTTGACGTCGACCTCCGCTTCGAAATTAATGGCCACGTAATCTTCCTTGGTGAAAACTTTGAATTGAGACACATTCGAGGCTATTTCTTTCGGCTTCGATTCCGAACCGGTTTTTCCGGCGCGGAACATGAGCTTGCCGGTGGCTTTGTCATGGCTGTATTCGACGGTTTCGACGGTCGCGTTCGAGCCTTTGCCGGCGAAACTTACGGTCGGCTTCCCCTTGAATACATGTATCTTGAGCGTGCTTCCGTCGAATTCATAACTGTGCGCGCTGCGAAGGTCACGGCTTATGAGCTGCAGCGCCATACGCGCGTCCTGCTGCTGGTCGATCTGGCCTTCGACGTTGAGCCCCTGCACTGCGTGGTAGCCGAAAAGGTAATAGACTATCGCCATAAGTATAAGAAGCGCGACCATCGAAACGAAAAGTTCGATTATCGTGAAGCCGCGCCGGCTTGAGAGTTTTATTGACTTTTTACCCGTGCGCTCATTCATATACATAATTATCACTCCGTGGGGCGGTTGCGGCCGCTCATTCGGCCGATATGCAGGTCGCGAGTTTGATCGCGTGGGTCAGCCTGCGCCTTTCATCGTTGAGCTCGTCCCAGAATACCGTAACAACGATTCTTTTTATTTTTTTGTTCGCGGGGCTGAAATCTTTGTCCGTTTTGACCTCTATATTTTTTCGAAACATTTTGTAATATTCGGGATATTTGACGCTGCCGCTTGCGTCATCGATCCAGTCGCCCTCGAACGGCTTGCGGTCGCTCGGAAGCATCGAAACGACATCGTCGAAGGGCTTCGATTTGATCTCCTCGATGGTTTGCAGCGCGAGATTAAGCGCTATGAGAGCGTTTTTCGACTTCACCGCGGTCATCGACGAATAGGTGAAGATATTGATGATCGGCACCATCAGAAAACTCAGTATCGTCAGAAATATCAGAACGAAGGCGAGCGTGTTGCCTTTTTTTCCGGAGCCTTCGGCCGCGGCATGCAGCGGAACCCGGATTTTATATGCGGTAAGAGGCGGCGTTTTCATCATCATTTAGCGCCCCTTTTTTCTTCGTACCACGCCGAATAGATCGGGCTCATGCTGACGACGTAGCGGCCGTAATCTTTTTCGGCCACTCTTTTTTTGTAATTAATGAAAAGCCACGGCGAAAAATCTTTTTTTATAAGGCGGTTGACCGCGAAATTACCGGAAATGTGGAGCCGGGTAAAGCCGCTGTTGATGTTGCCGGAATTGCCGTCCTTGACGAATTCCATGCTGTTGTATGAAAAAACGCTGGCGTCGATCTTTAAAACTATGGCCGTTTCACCGGATACCGTGATCTTTCTGGCCTTGTATTTGAGCGGGGTGACCGCGAGATTAGCGTCTGATGCGCCTTTCGGATGTAAAATAAGCGAGAGGGAAGAAGGTATCTTAGCGGCAAGTTTTTCATTTATTGACACGTTGTTGTTGATCGTCATTTCGCCGTCGGAAGCCAGAACGAAACGTCCGTTATACACGAAGGCCTGCTTGGGCGCGCCGACCTCGATCTTTTTAGCGAACATGACGCCGTTGATCAAAATGCTTCCGCCGCCGGCGAAAAGCTGCATGGTGTTCATGTTTATTTCTTCTGTCGCGTAGAACGCTCGTTTTTTATATTCACTGCCTTTCAGCGCCGCGCAGCCGTCGATGCCGATCTTCCCGTCGCCGTCAGACACGCTGAAGCTGCCGTCGGCCGAAGAATACGGCTGTACGACTTTTTCAGCCACCTTCGGCCCGTAGTGATAGATGTAAACGTCGACGAATTTCGGAGGCTCGAAGGACACCGGTATCGAAATCATGTTTTCGGAGAGCGTGTATTTGCCGTAAAGTTTTTTCAGGCCCTGAACGTAAAGTTTTTTGGGCAGATACAGTTTATTGCTTTTTATATTAGCCAGCGTCGGATAGCCGAACAGGCCGCCTTTGCCGTAAGCCTGCTTGGCCTTGTTGTCTTCGGAGCCGTAGACGATTCCGCCGTAAACCTCTTTCGGAAGATCGACGATAGGCGAGTTTATGCTGATTATGCAGCTGTATTTCTTGTTTTTGGCCTTCGGGTCGACGAGGAACTCGGAGAGCTCGATTTCGAGGCTCGACTGAAAAGCGCCTATGATCGGCTTGGGAAGGTTGGATATCGCGTCGGTTATTTGCGTGGGTTTGAACAATCCGTATTTAGCGTAAACTTCAGAGCGCGTCGGCGAAGGCATGGGAGATATGCTCTGGTCGGCCCAGCCGTATTTTTCGCCCAGGTAGAACTCGTTGCCTTTGTCGCCGCTGGCGATGCGGATGCTGCCGCGCTCGCCGTTTTCTTCGTCTTTGTTCTTGCAGAATATGGAAGGCCCGCTGTTGATGATATGGTTGTTTTCGTTGCCGGTGTTGGTGTATAGCGTGAATTCTTCCGCGGGCGGAGTGATGTTGACTATCTTTATGTCGCGTACTATTTTCAGCGTGGTCGATACTTCGAAATATTTAACGTCGCAGGTGAATATGAGAAGGCCCATTTTTTCGTTCGGATCGGGCTGCAGCTTGTCGAAGTTGACGGCGTCGGAAAAATCCATCGTAAGCCTGGTCAGTTCGGCGCCGGGCATGGCGTCGATCAGGAACTTAACGGCGCTTTTGATCTCGGGAACCTTGTCTTTGAGGTTGTATACTTCGAGGCTGTTTTCTATGAGGAGTTTCTTATATTTTTTTTCGAGGTTCTCGGCGACGTGCTGCATGGCTATATTGAGCGCGCCTTCGGCGAGATAGGTGACTACGTTCTGCCGGTGCACGTGGAAGGACTGCGTGTGCTCTGAAGATGAGCGCATTATCAGCGAGATGCCGAAAACGAGCATGAACAGAACTATCGGCAGCAGCATCAATATCGCATTACCGCCGGCGGGCCTTATATATTTTCGAGCCGTACCGGGAAATTTGCCGAATTTATCTTTCATCATAAACGCTACCCTTGAATGCCTTTTGACTGCAAATAAAAAATGACGGCGGCCGCTTGAAAAATTTAAAAACAGGCGAAACCCGCTCCGGTTTAACCGCCGGTATAATTCTAACAAAATATCAGCATATTGTCAAACTTTTATCCTGCCAATAAATTTGTTGCGATTATGTGGCGGTAGGTGTATAATATAATACAAAAAATGAAAAACCGGAAATCGAGAAAATCCAAATCGTGGCCGTGAGAATAAAAACCGGTCCAGGAGAGCGTATATATGAAATCTTTTACCGAGTACATGTGGTTCAACACCAAAAATAAGGTCGAATTCATAAATATAACCGGAGAGATCGATTCGCGCCTGAAAAAATCTCAGATAAAAGAGGGGTTCGCGCT
>MGFH01000018.1 GCA_001791795.1 Candidatus Wallbacteria bacterium GWC2_49_35 | reverse complement strand
CTTTTCTTCTTTTTTATCTTCGAGTCTCTTCTCATCAAGCGGTTTTATGCTTCCGACGATTTCGGTGAGTTCTTTATCGTATTTTTTGTCGGCTTCTTCGGTGCCGAGGTAGTAGCAGAGCATATATTTACCCGCGGGCGTCAATACGAGCATTACGGATACTTTGACCAGGCCGTCTTTGGTTTTATAGTCTTCGATCATGGTATTCATGCCGTTTAACATGACTTCGGCGGTCCTTTCGGTAACCAGTTCGCCGAGTTCGCCCGTGATGTTCTTTTCGGTGTTAGCCAGGGCGTCTTCTATTTTATCGTCTTTGAGTATGTCGAAAAACAGGGTAATTCCGTCTTCGGGCGATTCGACCTGCAGGACGTTGTTTTTAAGCTCGGATTTCCAGTCGTCGGGTATGCTGATTTCGACCTTTCCTTCGACATTCGGGAAGGTTTTAGCGCCGGCCGTTCCAAAAGCGAGCATAACTGCCAGAAGAGATATGGTAAAAAGATTAAATAAAATTTTCATTGATTTTCCTCCATATGTTATGTTATAATGACTCATAAGTCAATTATAAGTTTTTTTAAAAAAAAGTCAAGATAAAACAATGATATCGTAAAAAAACTTGTTTTTGTCTTGGCATGTAAGTTGCTCAAAGTAACTTATGAAAAATGCCTGAATAAAAGGCATAAAAAAAAATCAAAATTTTTAAGGAGTGGTATCTCAATGAAAAAATCAATGTTAGTTCTCTCAGTAATCATGGCAGTAGTATTCACGATGGGTTATGCATTCGCACAGGAAGCTCCCGCAGCAGCTGAAGCTCCCGCAGCCGAAGCAGCAGCACCCGCTGAAGCTCCTGCCGCTGAAGCTCCTAAAGCAGATGTTCCCGCAGTTCCCGCTACTGAAGTCGTAGCAGCTACCGAAGAAGTTCTCGTTGGCAAACTCGTTGACGTTGAAGGCAAAGTTACGATCGCAGTAGAAGGCCAAGAAGCCGTTGCCGTTAAAGTTGACGCTCAGGTCGAAGAAGTTAAAAAACTCGAAAAATTCGCTGAAAAAACCTTCGAATTCAAAGGCACCTTCGTTACCGAAAAAGTAAAAGAAGGCGACAAAGAAGTCGAACAGAAACTCTTCGTTATCGCTTCCTTCGCTGAAAAAGCAGTAGAAGTAGTTCCTGCAACTGAAGAAAAAAAATAGTTCGCTGAGAAACTAATCAGTTTCCGAGCTCCAATAAAAGACCGCCCGAAGTTGATCTTCAGGCGGTTTTTTTGTCTTTATGTTTATCTGTTTATCTGTTTATTTGTATATTTGTATATTTGCTAATCTGCAATTCCGTAATTATATCAGATAGAATTTTATTAATTTAACTTGATTTAATTAAATTTAACTAAAATTTAAATTAACTTATTAACTTGCTTTTGCCGTCGGCTTATCGAGTTTACTCAGCGATTTACGCGCATATACCCTTACAATTTCCTCGGCGTCGGTAAGCGCTTTTTTCAGGGGTTCCAGCGCCTTTTTATCGCCGATCTCGCCCAGTAATTCCGCTGCGAACGAACGTGTGATCTTATCGCCTTTTTCGAGCGCGGTGATGTAAAAATCCACATTCAGATCCAGCCCGTTCGTTAAATTGTTTCTCATTGATATCACTCCTCAGATTAATTTTGCTTAATATTTATTCATTATTTAGTTTACATATTTCATCGTGTGGTATTTAACATGGTTAATTTTTATCACAAGTCCTAAAAAATTATTATTCATGCGAAAAGAAATCGAAAATTTTAAACGAAAATGAATCGTCTTTCAACAGAAAAAATGCCTTTAAATATTTTACGTATGTGTATACTATCTGCATGAATATCGCCTCCCATGTCTGATGCTGCGAATAATGCCGCTTCCGGTGCCGCTGTTTACGTTTATTTATCTGCGCGTTGAATATGAAGTCAGGCCCGATGCCGTTCCGTGCGGCGTGCGAACTTCTACTTCGACCGCCCTGTTTCTGGATGAAAGCTCGGGATTGAACGTCATATACATGATCTTATAAAATGTTTTAAAATTCTGAAGGACTTTTTTGAGATTGTACTTAAGTTCGTAGGGGTTAGGCGAGAATTGCGCCACGCCGCCGGTTTTATTCGCGAGCTCGAGGAGAGGCTCCTGCAGGACCTCATAACCGAGGCCTATAGTATAAACCTGGACGCCGCATTTTCTGGCGTAATCGATAACTTCGTCGAGCGAGTGTTTTGAATACGGCTTTTTGCCGGACGGGCTTTCGTCGCTGCCGTCACTTATGACAAGAATAGCCTTGCCGCCGTCTCTGTAATGGAGCATTTCGATCCCTTTATAAATAGAGTCGTAAAGATAGGTGCCGCAGTCTGCTTTGGTCGAAAATAGCGCCTTATTGAGTTTGAACTGATCGCTCGTAAAATCCTGGAGCAGCTTTATGCTCTGGCGGAACCCGAGGATCGCGCATTTATCGTTCTTATCGAGCATCGACAAAAACATGAACGCGTCCTGCTTTAATTCTCTGATCATTCTTTTCATCGAGCCCGAAATATCGAGCGCGAGCACCAGATTCATGACCTTCGGGTCGGTTTCCACTTTGATATGGTCGATCTTAATGCAGTTTTCGGATACCTTGAAGAAATTATGGTTAAGGTTTCTATAAATAGCGCCGTCCTCGTCGGTAACGTAAGCGTAGATGCTTATGACGGGAAAGCTGGACGAGTCGATCGATTTGATATTCATGGCCAGGTTTTCGTTATAGAATGGTTTGGACGCGCCGTATTCGAACGCGTAAGCGCCGCGCGCGCCGGCCGCCGCGCATATGAAAATGGCTGCAATTGCAAGCACCGTGACCGTTCTCGTCATTTTATCGAACATAGAATTCCTCCGTAAAAAACAGATAGTTTAAAGTTATATCGGATAAATAATGCATTAGTTGAGCGCTTATCTGAACAATCCCAGGACGGTCAGATTGGACCTTATCTGAATTACCTTTTCGTCGTTGGGCGTCACGGAAGACGCGTAGTTTATATGCTCGATCGCCGTGGCGTTACTGCCCTGAAGGTAATATAAATAAGCGGCGATCGCGTGCGCCTGGCCGTTGGATATTCCGTGATTGAGCTTGGGCGCGTAAGAAAAAAACTTGTTGGGCTGGTATGTGGAGCCGCTCTGGATCGGATCGATCCTTTCGAGCAGCGAGACGGCGTTGATAAAATCCTGGTTGGTCTTCGATTTAGACATATAAGCGAGCGCGAGCGCAACGCGCGCGTCGTTTATTTCCTGATTGGCGTAATTATAAAGATCGACCGCCGGTATTTTTTCGAGCGTGAATATGACCGAATTGGTATCGGTTCCGCCGGCTTCCGATCCGCTTTTAAGCATCGACCAGCCGATGCCGGCGAGCGCCAGGTTCTTTTCTTTAGCGGTGTAGGCGTATTCGTATGATTTTTGAAAATCGGCCTGCGCGTTGGAATAGTTTCCGAGATTAAAGGACTCCTGCGCCGCTACGTATTTTTCATAGGCCGGCGTCTGAACGGCGGGAAGATATATGTCGCCGGGTTCCTGCGTCGCGATCGAAGCGCCGCTGCCGCCGCCGCAGCCGTAAAATAAAATGGGCAGGCACAACAGGGCGATCAGCAGGCTTAAAAACCTGTTATCGCCGATTTTGGATCTGGCTGATTTTAAATTGATCGTTTTTATGTTCAAAATGTTTAAAATTTTCATAATCTTCACCATCTTCACTGTCTTTATATCATTATTTTCTTATTATTCTTAATATTACCTTTGAACCGCTAATTTTCCCTGCTTATAATATTCGTTCTCGCCTTTTTTATAGATCAGCTTATAAATATACTGGCCGTTGGCGACCGCCGAGCCCCTGAAATCCGTCAGGTTCCATTTGATCCCGGCGTAAGGCGCCGCGCTCTTTTTAATCGGCAGGTCTTCCAGATTTTTGATTATAGCGCCTTCCGTGTCGTATATTTTGATCATAACGCTGTTCACGTCGTTTTTAAGCGTATAATTGAAGCTTATCGCCTGATTTGGCCCTGTTACGGGCGTCGGGGCGTACTCTACCGCTTCTATGTCGGCGGCAAGCGCTTCATATTCGCGCGCCGTGCTTGTGATGCCGCCCTCGCGGCAGGCCACCGTGACGAAAAGAGCTAAACACAGGGTTATCAATTGAAGTATTTGAAGTTTGTAATTGCCTTCTCCGGCTTCCGTTGCGTTCAATTAATCGATTCTCCTTTCAATTATTTTCATCGGTTTATTAATATTTATATTATTTAATTACGGCTATCTTTCCGGTTTTTTCAATGGTCTCGCCGCCCGTGAGGATTATTTTCAGCTTATAATGATATACGCCGTTGGAAACCCTTTCGCCGTCGTCGTTGGTGAGGTTCCATCTGATGACGTGCGCCGTGTTCGAGGCGTTCACGGGATGACCGCCGCTCGAGTGCACAAGGTTGACGGCCGAGTCGTAGATCTTTAATTCAGTTTCAGCGGCATTCTGCGTGAGTAAATACTGGATGCCGCAAAAAGTCTTCGCCGGATTCGGATAGGCGATTATACTCTGGTAGATGCCTGCCGGGTTGGCGGCCTGATAGTTGATCTCGGGGCTTTTTGCGATATTGCCGCTGTTATCTGAAATTTCGAAACTGAAGCGGCTGGTCTTTCCTACGCTCACTCCGCTGTCTTTAAGCGACGCCGAGTTGAAGCGCATTTTGATCTCGCCGCCGGTTTTTTCGATTGCAGCCGGCCTGACCCTGATCTGTTTACCGTCGATCACTATTTTAATGTTGGTTTCGTCGATGCCTGCGCCGTTATCTTTGGCCGTAAGTTCGATATAATCTTTAACTTCGCCGCCATCGCTCATATTGAGCACTTTAATTTCGGGTTTTTCGATATCGGCGAACATAGCGTAAATGCCGAGCGATTCGACGTAGGCATGATAGCCGCCGTCCGCGCCGCAAACGCCGCCGGCCACAAATTCCCATCTGGCGCCGTTCTGTTTGTATATGCCGATCTTATCCGAGGCGATATTGTCGATGCCTGAATTTTTACTCTTTAAATATTGCTCGGCATCGGGATGAATTTTGAATTTAACCGCCGCGGGCGTTTTGAACTGTATGTCGGCCGGGGCGAATTGATACGCGCCGCTGAGCCTTACAAGGTCTTTATTCTGAGCGCCGCCTTCGGCCGCTGAGTATTGAGGCGCTATTATAAAGGTCCTTGCGCCGCCGATATCCTCTTTTGTTTTTATAAGGCCGCACAATCCGTCGGCGCTTGCGAAGTTGACGTCTTTCGACAGGTCCGACGCCATAAGTTTGACCGAATAAACGCCTGCCTGCCTTTCGGCCGTTCCGAAACCGGCGACCGATTTTTTCGATGCGCCGTTCAATTTAGCCGCGTTGAGCGAGGGTGCGTCGGTGAATGTCGCGCCGGGGTCGAGTACCGCCATATCGATCTGGTTCGCGTAGTTTTCATCGATGCGGTATTTATAGGTATATAGATTCTGCCTGTGCGATATAAGTTCGTTCCTCGACCTGTATATGGGCACTTTTCCGGGCTGGCGGATGCCGAGCTGGAACTGCTGGGTGACGGCCGTCGTGGCGAGCACGGTTATTATAAGGTCGCGCGCGTCGATGGGATTGCTGAAAGCGGTTACTATAAAGCCCGGCGACATGGTTATATTCTTCTTATAGACCTTCGCTATAAGAACGCCGTCGGTGTCGTAGAAACTTTTCGCGTAAAAAGTGAAACTGCTCAGATAGTCGACGTTGTCGATGGGCACCCTCGCGTAACCTGTAAAATACGCTTTTATCTTATTGCTGTCAGTCGCATCCGCCTTGTTTTCGAATTTAGTGAACTGTACGGGCATTTCGTTCACGGTTGACGGAGCGTTCTCAGGCTTGTAGAAGCATTTGGGCGCAGTCGCCGTTGCGAGTTCCTTGCTGAATTTGACGACGAAGTTGATCCTCCAGAAAAATTCGGAGTAATCGAGTTTGGTCTGGACCTCTTCGATGGCGACATCCGATACGACCACGCACAGTTTATTGTTATTAAGCGCGTCGCCGTCTGCGTCTCCGCCGGTTACGCTCTGCTGATAAGGCGCGAGCAGCGAAGAGTTATTGACCGCGACCTCGAACGTCGAGCCGGTCGGCGAATTTGACGTCATCGGGACGTTGAGTTTGAATTTGACCATAACCTTCTGTTCTGACACGGCTTCGGTGATCTTCGCGTCATAGACGAGCGTAATGTCGAGATTCGCGCCGACCGTGGTTTTATTGAATGTGTAATTTATGTTCTGGATGAGTTTACGCTCGCCGATATAAATGTCGATGGTGTCCTGGGTGTAGGAATAGCCGCCGCCCGGGTGTTTTATCGATATCTTATCGATGCCGAGGTTATAACTCATCACTTTCGGTTTAAGCGTCACGATGAATTCTTCAGGATCGGCGTTGGCGTCGACTCTTTTCGGCACTGACGAGGGGTTGATCTCGCCTGTGACCGATGCGGCCGGTTCCACCACGTATGCCGTGAAAGTGTAAGCCTGTGAAGCATTTCCTGAAAAATCGGTCGCTTTGATCGAGAATGTCTTCGCGCCCGTAAGATACGGGTTCGTCGGGAATACGACTATCTTTTTAAATGTGGTCGTGTTGCCGTCGCGCTCTAAATTGACCTCATTGGTCATTTCAGGGAAAATGGAGGTCAGGTTGACTTTAACGTCGCCGTCTTTGAGCGTGTTATCGTCGACCACGGCTATTATTGTGAAAGTGCCGGTGGTCGGGTTTATTACGTTATCCACTATTTCTCCGCCGATCTGAGCCGTGACCTTGCCTATCAGGATTTTAGGCGCGGTGTTATCGACGCTGCCGATATCGACGGGGATATTGGTAAGTGCGGGATTGCCGGCCAGATCCGATACTTCAGGGTTGGCGGCGTTCACTATGTTTATGTCCACGCCGGAAGGCCTTCCGGCTATGTCGTTTCCGAGCGAGTAAATGCCTTTGACGGTCATTGTCGGGTTCGCGCCGAGGGTAACGCCCACTTCTTTCACGCCGGTATATGTAAATGACGCGCCCGCGCCGAAAGCGTCGTTGGCGACGGGGAGTTTGAATACCGTGCCGGGTGAGAAGTTGGGATCGGGCGATACCATTATGGCCTTATCGAAGCCTATATAGACGATATCGCCGTCCGAAAGGCCGCCTTTACCGGTTACTGTGTTTTTATCGTAATATTTAGCGTAAGCAACCTTCGGGCCGATCGAATCGCTGGAGCCTATATCGACGCCGGGGATCGGCGGGGTAGGGATATTAAGGTTGGGCGTGGCCGGGTTTCCGGCGTTATCGACGATCGCCGACTGGTTCTGTACAACATTGATACCCGTAGGAACGGGGTTGACGCCGAACGGGTCGAAAATGCCCCTTATTATGATAGATGTCGTTGAAACGTCGCCGAGCGATATAACTATCTGATTGGCGTCGCCCGTCGAAATGCTCGCTCCGCCGCCTATCGTGTAGCCGCGGCCTGTGGGAAGCAGTCTGACGGCCGCGGGGCTGTTGAACGCCACGGAAACGCCTTCGTTGAATGTCATGACTATATGGTCGCCGCGGTTGATGCCGTCGTTGCCTATGTCGAAATACGTCGACGAGATCAAATAAGGCGGCGAGCCGTCGAGGATCAGATGCGGTATGTTATCTTTCGAAACTACTTTTGTCGGAAAACTCATAACGCGGTCCGACCCTGTATTGATCATCAGCGTGTCCCCGTTTTCGACTATCTTGGTATATCCGTTGCCAAGCCTTATTTCGATGATATTGTCATTTACGGCCGCGCCGGTGTCTATGCGTGCGCCGGTGCCGAATGTGCCGCTGCCTATGATCTGAAAAACCGTGCTCACATCAACTGGAATGCCGCCCACTATGAACGCGCTGTCGTCTATGCTGGTATCGAAGGTTATTTCGATGGAATCGTTGGTGTCGATAGTATCGCGGTTATCCATGAATCTGACCTTTGTTATGCTGGGTCCGCGGTTCTGCAGGTAAACTTCGACCGAGGTTTCGATCGATGAATTGCCGGCCTGGTCGACGGCGAGTATATAAACGCCGTATGTGCCGTCTTCTACGATCTGGCCGAGGGTGTTTTTGCCGTCCCAGGTGGCGGTCTGAAGAACGCCGGTGGGAAGCACGAGGCCTGAGCCGAGGTTTTTAACTACGGCGCCGATCCTGGTTTTTACGTTGATCTCGGTGGTGCATGAAATGCGCGCATCGTTGAGGATATATTTAACGTTTACCTTTCTGAGCGTGGGGTCGATCGAATCGGGCGCGAAAGGCGTCGGGGTCGCGCTGAGTATATTTACCACGGGGCCGGTGTTATCGACCTGCACGGTGGTGGTGGTTGTTGTCGAGTTGAGCGCCGCGTCCACGGCGGTTATATCGAATGTGTAGGTTCCGTCGGTCACGAACGCGCCGGTGTCGTCTTTACCGTCCCAGGTGGTGTTTTTAAGGCCCGGGCTCTGCGGCACGTTCGTCATGAGGGTTCTTACCTGATTATTGAGGCTGTCTAAAACTTTAATAGTGATCTCGGCCGATTCGGAGAGGTTGTATTTGAGCATCGTCGTTTTAAAGTTGGCGATCGAATTCTGCGGCGAAAAGAACGGCGGAATGACCAGTAAGCCGGTAAGAGCGGGCGGGGTGTTATCTACCGCAACGCTTATGACGGCCGGGTTGGGATTGCCGATATTTCCGGCGCTGTCGATTAGATATATCTCTATGTTATAATCGCCTTCGCCTACGACGTTTCCGCCGGCGTCGTTGCCGTCCCAGGTTTCAACATGGCTGCCGAGCGCTTTTAAATAAGGCCCGAACTGCCTGACGAGCGGTCCGGTCTTCGATATTATGCGTATCTCGACGGTTCCTTCTTTTGATATGTTATATGAAATGGTAGCCTGATCGGTTATTCCAGGGCTCGAGCTGGGCGATATTGCCTTCGGGGTGACCGAATAGGGGCCGATGATCGGTCCGGTCTTGTCGACCCTGATATTGCCGACGTTGGTGTTGGTGTTGCCGGCGAGATCTTCGGTTTTTATTTCAAAGGTGTATATGGCGTCGGCTACCAGATTTCCTCCGCTGTCGCGGCCGTCCCAGGCTTCCTGATATGTCTGGGGTGCGATCTTCTGGAGCATGTAGGTCGGCGGTCTGAGGTTTCTGACGGTAAGAACGCGCGCCTGATCTTTTATTATGATCTCGACGGTCGCGTCCTCGCTCAATGAAAATGTGATATTGGTAGGGCTGACGTTAGGAGAAAACGGAGTCGGCGCTGCGCCGAACGGAGAAATATCGGTCACGGTCTTATCTACGGTGACGTTATGCGTGATGGTCGAGGCGAAGCCTATTTCGTTGGTCGATATTACTGAAATAGTATAAATGCCGTCGTTGACGCTGTTACCGGTAAGATCGTCGGTTCCGTCCCAGGCCTGCGTATAATTGCCGGTGTTCTTTTTAGTTTTAGGAAGCAGGACCTTGGTTATGGTCGAAGGCGAGCCCTGCGGATATACGAGTATATTGATGTCGGCGGTATCGTTTACTATATATGAAACGGTGGTAGTGTCCTTAACGCCGGGCGAAGCCGGAAGCGGCGAGAAAGGATTATTGGCGAGCGCGGGAGTTCCAAAACTTATGGATGGTACATTCGAGCTTATCGTTACGTTGACGGAAGCGTCTTCCGAATCGTTGTTGGCGAGATCTTTCGCCCTGACCCTGATAGTGTACACGCCGTCGGCGGTCGCACCGGCGCCGTCCCATGTGACGCTTTGCGCCGTCGGCGGAACCGTATGCTGAACGCCGGCTTCTAAAGTTCTTACGACCACGTTGGAGCTGTTGAGCACTTCGATCGTAACCAGTGAAGTTTCCGATAAAGTGTAGGCGAGCGTCGTCGTGCGTTTATTAGCGTCGGGTGATGCAGGCGAAAATATAGGATTGGAAAGTACCAGATTCGAAACTACGGGTTTGGTGAAATCGAGTATGAATGATCTGGGCTGGCGGGGCGGGGCGCTGTAACCGCTGCCGTCCCACGCGTAAACATCCCACCACCATTTGCCTTCGGTGAGCGGTATGGTAGTGAAACCCTCTAAAACCTGGAAACTCATTATAGTGCCCGGGGGCGTGGCGCCGGCCGGATTCGTGTCTACGGGGGTGGGAAGCGAGAACATGGGTTTTAAGGCCACGACTTCAGAACTGGCGCCGGGTGTGGACGATGGTATCGAAGCCGGCTGCGAAGTGGATTTGAAGAATACGACCTTCAATTCGACCGTGTCGCCCTCGGTATCGTTAGGCACCTGCCACTGAAGCTGAACCGAGGTGGTCGAGTTGAAATATGTGTCGTTCGCGGGGCCCACGAACGGCGGCATATTAGGGGCGACTCCGGACGCCGACGCGGCCGGGGCGATCAGAAAAACCGCCGCCATTACAATGAATAGAATATAAAATATACTTTTATGTCCCGTGGTAAGTATCATTAAATCTCACGTCCTTAAATACTTTTATTGAGTCGTTACAAACATTTTAAAAAATGAAAACTTATAAACTAAGTCAAATTAATTTATCGGCAAAATTATTTAGAAGTTAATTTAAAAATCTTTCAATCTATGTTATAATAGCCCCCGAGTTAAAATAAAAAAATTTTGAGGTTAAAACCGGACGATTGAAATCGGAAAGAAGGCGGCGTGAGTTACAGATATATTGACAGCGAAGAAAAACTTTGCGCATACATGAATGAACTTTTAGATAAGGGCTGTGAGGTTATAGCGCTCGACATAGAGTGCGAATCGAACCTGCATCAGTACGGCGAAAAACTGTGCCTGCTGCAGGTTTATGACGGCGTTAACGCCGTGCTCATAGATCCTTTTAAAGTGCCGCCGTATCATATAAAAGAGCTTATCGAGAATCGTTCCATAATGAAGATAATGTTCGACGGCGCCGGCGACCGCGCGTTCTTATATAAGAACTGCGGCATGGATCTAAAGACCGTGCTCGACCTTCAGGTCGCGGTGCTGCTGCTGAATTATGAAAAAAGGGACCTTTCATCGGTAGTGATGGCCGCGCTGGGCGTAGATCTCGGTAAATCGAAGAAAAAATTTCAGCGCTACAACTGGAGCAGGCGGCCGCTTGGCGCAGACGCCATCGAATACGCGCTTTTTGACGTGATAAACCTTTTCGATCTTAAAGATAAGCTGCTGGCCGATATCATCGACGTCGGCCTTTTTGAAAGATTCATATCGAAAAATATGCAGGTGCAGAATAAACCGCATATATATAATACAAAGCCGAAATTAATGAGGACGAAAACTTTCGACTCGCTCAAGAAAAAAGATAAAACGGTTTTCGAAAAACTGCTCTCGATAAGAGAGAACTACGCCAAAAAGCTCAACTTTCCGCCGAACCTGGTCCTGGCGAACGATCTGA
>MGFH01000017.1 GCA_001791795.1 Candidatus Wallbacteria bacterium GWC2_49_35 | reverse complement strand
GAGGCCCGATCGAAGTCAAAAATACAGACATTGACTTAACGGGATTGACCGATGAAGAAATTAAAAAACTTGAAGAAATTGCAAGCCGTGTTAAGCCTGGTAACTCCGGAGATGATAGCTCGGGAAAAGGCTAAACGGCACCTGAAAGACTTTTTGCTGTATGACGGCCGCGGCGCCTGGCAAGACGCAAAACATCTTAGCTTATTATGCGATAAACTCGAGGCCGTTGAGCGTGGCGAAATCAAGCGCTTAATGGTCTTTATGCCACCACGTCACGGAAAATCGGAGATCATATCTAAGAAGTTTCCTGCGTGGTTTCTTGGGCGAAACCCTGAAAAAGAAATTATCATATCGTCGTATAGTGCTGATCTTGCTCTCGATTTTTCCCGAATCGCTCGTAATACGCTCCGCGAACACGCGGACTCTTTTAACGTCAATGTTGCCAGAGATAGCGCGGCGGTCGGGCGTTGGGGGCTTGAAGGCACTCGCGGCGGTATGATGGCGGCCGGCGTCGGGGGCCCCGTTACTGGCCGTGGCGCGGATATATTTTTAATAGACGACCCAATCAAAAATCTTCAAGACGCGTTAAGCGAAACTATCCGAAAAAATACATGGGACTGGTATCGATCGACCGCACTGACAAGACTCGCTCCGGGCGGCGCCATGGTTATTGTTATGACTCGCTGGCACGAGGACGATCTCGCCGGCCGTTTATTAGCCGCGGCCAAAAACGGCAGCGGCGAAAAATGGGATGTTATTAAGATGCCGGCCAAGGCCGAAGCAGACGATTTGCTCGGCCGCCCGCTTGGTCAATGGTTATGGCTTGATAGGTTTTCTATACAAGAATATGAAGATAGAAAAAACGCGCTCGGCACCTTTATCCATGAAGCGCTTTATCAGCAGAATCCAGGACCGGCCGAGGGCCAAATATTTAAGCGCACCTGGTGGAAGTTTTATAAGGCGTTGCCGGCAGCGTTTGACGAAATTTTTATATCTTTTGATTGCGCTTTCAAGGAAACGTCAGGTTCTGATTTTGTCGCTGGTCAGCTATGGGGTGTGGTTGGCGCCAACTTCTTTCTTATCGAACGAAAAAAAGAACGTCTTGATTTTCCCGGAACTGTTCAAGCGTTACGTTCGATGGCCGCCCGGTATCCATTAGCGCGCCGAAAACTCGTTGAAGATAAAGCGAATGGCCCGGCTGTCATTTCGTATATGAAAAGTGAGATCCCCGGACTTATTGCCGTCGACCCTAAGGGCGGAAAAGTTGTCAGAGCTCACGCCATATCGCCGTATGTCGAAAGCGGAAACGTTTATCTTCCTGATATTTCGATTGATCCAACAATTTTCGATTACATAGAAGAATTTGCCGCGTTTCCAAACGGCGCACACGATGACGAGGTTGACGCGACTTCACAAGCGTTAATACATTCAAAATCTGATTTTAAACCATGGGTCGGTAAAATTAACTTTTAAGGAAGTGACAAAATGGCTTCAAATGCGATTAACGCGCTGACAATAAGCAAATACACATTATGGAAAGACGCTTATTATGGCACGGGCGGTTTTGAAACCGGATATTATCTGACGCAGCATTCGCGCGAAAGCGAAACTAAATATAATAAGCGCCGTGAAATCGCTTATTATCTTAATTATGTCGCTCCGACCACGAACGCGCACGTTGATCCTATTTTTCGCAAAAACATTAAACGCGAATATAACGACAACGAAATATTTAAGCAGTTTTTGAGTGACGCCGACGCGAATGGAACGCCCTTCGAATACTTTATGAAATATGCGGCCATTAACTCGAAACTCAACGGCATAACGTTCATCGTCGTTGATAACGTTACCGCGCAACCTTCGTCGCTGGCTGACGTGTTAAAGGGCCGTGCTTTACCTTACGTTTACCTGGTCGAGCCGAGCGCGGTTATAGATTATAAAATAACGTCGCACGGCCGCCTGACATATTTTTCGTATCTCGAGCCGGATCCGGTTACGCCCTGCGCATATCAAATCAAAACATGGACCGAAAATTTATGGTCCGTCGAAGGCGATACCGAAAAATCATTCAGGACGGGCGAAAATACGCTTGGAGTCATACCGATTGTCGCGTTTAAATCGCGGATCACAAGTGCAAACGATCTATTTCCTCCCTCGGAATTTTCGTCGATCGTTAAAACGAACCTGAGCGTATATAATAAATGCTCATGGTCCGACGAAATTCTTTTAAATCAGACGTTTGCGGTCTTGACATATCCCGCGTCAGAATCTTCGAAAACTTTGGTTCTTGGTCCGAATAATGTTCTGGGGTTCGACGGCGTTAGCAGCAAATTCGCGCCTTCTTTTATAGCGCCGCCCGCCGACTCGGCCCAGACGTTAATGAACGACAGAGCCAATCTGATTCAGGAAATATACAGAATGGCCAATTTATCGTTGGTCACCGGCGTTAAAACTGCTCAATCGGGCGTTTCTAAAGAATGGGATAACGAAGCAAAGAGCGATGTTCTCGCGAACTTCGCCGGCAATACCGAAATGGCTGAAAGAAAAGTAATCTCGTTCTTCGAAATGTGGTCGCAGCAAAATATCGATTATAAATGCGAATATCCGCGTGATTTCGCTTTACCTGACGCGGCTGCCGAACTCGACAAGGCACTTAAAGCTAAAGATCTCGATTTTGGCCGCCTGTTTAATATCGAAGTAGCGAAAAACGTTATCTCGGTTTTATTTCCGAAATTGCAGCAGGAAGATACCGACGCTATTATCGACGAAATGAAAGAAAAAGCGGAAGACGCCGCGAACGCTTCGCCCGCAAACAATCTGACAATCGAACAGATGCGCGACATCATAACATCGTCGTTGCCGGCCCTCGCTCCGGAAGAAATTGACGCGGTAATGAAGCGGATGTCGAGCATGATGGACGATAACAGCGACCAGCAGGAATAATAAAAGGCAAAACCATGAATAAAAAGCAGGTTAAAAGCGCGCTTGTCGAACTTGTCGATAGCTGGTCAGTGGAATATCAGCGTAATGCGCGGCCGGTAGTTAAAGAAATTTTAAGACTTATCGACGCCGGCGTTCCGGTTTCCAAAGCGATCAACCAGGCAATGAATAAATTTGATTTTGCGGGCGCAAATAAAGCGGCCCTTGAAAACAGTTTGTTTATGGCAGCGGCGAAAGGCTACGGCATCCTTCCGGAGATTGTGGCCGAGCCATCCAAAGCGGCGATCATCGGCAAGCTCAATAAAATGCCCTGGGCGCCGGACGGTATGAACTTATCGAAACGCCTTCATAAATTGGATCGTGAAACGAGATCGATTATCAATGACACCATAAAACAGGCCATGAAAGAGGGCGCGAACGTTGTTAAACTTTCCCGCGAGCTTTTCGACGGTTACGGTTATGGAAACCAGATCAACGAGGCGGACCTGCCGAAGTATTTAAAAGAACTTCGCAGCGCTTCCCGGCGCCTTGCGAATACGGTCAACGATCAGAACGCGGACAAGGAATTTCAAAAGCTGATCCGCGACGCAGAAAGAAAATCGGGCGGCAGCGCAGGTGTCAAAACTCGGGCACTGAACGCGGCATATAAGCAATTATTAAATGCCGCTGAATCCAGAAAGCCTAAAGCGGTCGAAAAAGCTGCATGGGTAGCCACGCAGGAAAAGGCCCGTTATCACGCCGAGCGCATCGCGCGGACCGAGATCGCAAAAGCGTGGGCCGATGGATTTCTCGCCGATAAACTCGCCGACGAAGACGTTATCGGATTTAAGTGGCGGCTATCGACAGCGCATAAGTTCTATGATATCTGCGATTTTCACGCAACCGCGAATTTATACGGCCTGGGCTCCGGCGTTTACCCGCGGGATAAAATGCCGCCTCAACCGGCTCATCCTCATTGCACATGCCACTTGTCAGAGGTTTACGACGGCGAGTTTGACGGATTGACGCGAAAAAAAAGCATCGATGCCAGCGGTCAGAAATTCTTCGACGACCTTTCAGACGCGGAAAGAAAGGCGTTGCTCGGAGCGGGAGGCGCTGAACAGTGGAGCCGCGGCGAAAAGAAATGGCAAAATTCTTTGATAAACTGGTCGGGTCACGAGAACCCCGCGTCACGATTTAAAAAAAGCGACTTCAAGACAAACGAATAGTAATTAATTTTATAAAGTAGCGTTATCAAGAGCCGTCCAGGCTAAAACCGGACGGCTTTTTTATTTGCGCGAAAGGAAAAAGAACAATGAAGTTCAAGAAAAAAAACGAATACGAATTCGCCGCAGAAAAGTTAAAAGAAGACATGGCGGCCTTTCTTTCAATAATGCCGCAGAGCGTTAAAATCGACAACGTGAGTTATAAGGTGAAAGAAAAAGACGTTGTGTTGAGCAATCTGCGCTCGGTAATGGGATCGATCGACTACGGCTTATCTGAAATCGAGATCGCAAAAGAAATCTCACTCGAAAATAAAAAAATCGTTATCGCGCACGAAGTCGTCCACGGCATAACCGTTGAACGCGACATTAAAAATCTCATTCCGGCCGAACATTACGAAAAAGTGGTTGAGGAAATGGCCAAAGGATTCGTCCAGGTCGTTCGCGATAATCCCGACTTAATAAAATTCATAAAGTAAAATCCGCGCTTGAAGCGCAGAAATAATAAAGCGGCTTGATGCCGGAAGGGGAAAAAACCATGACGTATGCAGAGGTATTAGCAAAACTCTTAGCGTTGAACGCCGAGGGAAAAGCAATTATCGAGGGCGGCGCCGAGATGGCTGACGCGATTAAAGCGGAATTTAAAATTAAAAATGACGAGGCCGCTAAAAACCGCGTTGAAAGAAACAAATCCGCCGAACTTTTAAAGAAAATGACGGAAGCACTCAACATCCAGGACGGGGATAACGTCGATGAAAAACTCGCCGAAATCCAGACGCTTAAAGAGGGTTTGAAACCCGGAGCGAAGAACGAATACCAGACAAAATATGAAGCCCTGGAAAAGAAGTTCGAAACCAAAATCAAAGCGCTCGAGGCCGCAAATCAGGAAACGGAAAACAAGCGCATCGCCGAACATCAGAAGCGCGTTCACGAAACGAAAGTAAATAAAGCCCTCGCGGTTTTGCAGGGTACTCACCACCCCAACGAAATGGTAGCGCTCGTGCTTCCGAATATCGTCATGAACGATGACGAAACTTTCGTTTATAAATCCGGCGACAAAGAAACCTCCGTCGAAGATGGAATAAAAGACTGGCTGAAACTCCATCCCGAATACGTCAAGAATGTTCAGAACTCGGGGTCCGGCGGGTCCGGATCGGGCGGCGGATCGTCAACCGAAAACCCGTGGTCAGCCAAAACGTTAAACCTCACGCAGCAGATGAAAATAACGCGTGAAAATCCGACGCTCGCCAAACAGTTAGAGGCGGCGGCGCTCAAAGAGTCTAAAAAATAAAATTCAAAAATTAAAATCAAGGAGAAGTGGTAATTATGTTACTTAAAATCGTATTATTCTTAGTAGTTTCGGCGGTATTTTTTCTTTCGACCATGCTCAAACCTTCAAACGCAAGAGCTGACGACGAAATAACGAAAGTTTCGGATATCGTCGTTCCCACCGTTTTCAACAAATACGTTATCGAACAGTCGATGGTCAAATCGGCGCTTTTTCAGAGCGGTATCGTTCAGAATACGCCCGAGTTCGACGCCCTGGCTGTCGGCGGCGGAAAAACAATTGAAATGCCTTACTGGAAGGCAATAACCGGTAATTCGGAAGTTCTTTCGGATTCGACCGCGCTCACTTCGAAAAAAATCACCGCCGACCAGGACACCGCCGTCATGTTCAGACGCGGCGTTTCGTGGGACTGCAACGACCTCGCCGGAATCATAGCCGGATCCGACCCGATGAAAGCGATCGGCGACCAGGTGGCCGACTTCTGGGTCAGAGACATGCAGGACACGTTAATATCTCTGCTCAAAGGCGCATTTCTCAGCACCGCCCTGGGTCTGACCAACGTAAAAGACGTAACCGGCGAAGCGGGCGTAGCAAGAATGTTCACGTCGTCGACGTTTATCGACGCTTGCCAGCTTCTCGGCGATGCACAGGAAGCGCTGAGCGGCGTGATCATACACTCGGCGACCAGAGCGGTGCTCGCCAAAGCGGATCTCATCGATACCATAAGAGATTCCGACGGCAAAGTCGTAATGGAAACCTTCATGGGCAAGCGCGTAATATGCGACGACAGATGCCCTGTCGCATCCACGACTTACACGTCGTATATCTTCGGCCCTGGCGCCATCGCTTTCGGTAACGGCATCGCGAAACTTCCGATAGAATTCGCGCGCGACGCCCAGGCCGGCAACGACATCATCGTCAGCCGCAGACACTACATCATGCACCCGCGCGGCGTAGCGTTCACTTCGTCATCCGTGGCCGGATCTTCGCCCACCAATCTCGAGCTCGAAATGGCCGCTAACTGGCTGAAAAAATACGACACCAAAGCCATCAAAATAGTACAGTTCAAACACCAGAACGCTTCGGCGTAACAGCGGAATAAACAAATAACTTGCGGGCGGCCCGAAATGGTCGCCCTTTATAAAAAAATTAAGGATGTGATTAAATGCGAAAAATTATAATTTTATTTTTGATATTGATCGCCGTTTCCTTGCCGCTGTTTATGTTAGCCGATGCTGCGAACAGCAAAGCGAGCGACGCGACGGCATTCGCGAGAGCGAGACGCGCGCCGACGCTCACGATCGACGGCACCGCCAATGAATATGAAGTAGCGTTCACCGAAAACGGAAGCGGCAGCTACATCGTTGATTCTGACGCCAATGTAACGGCGACGAATTCGTCCAGTTTAAAATACGCGACATGCACGATAACAAATTTTGTGACCGGCGATACTTACAGTACGTCGGGCCTTGCTTCAAAATTTGTGGCAACTAACGACGGCGCCGGAATTCTTACGATCTCAAACGAAGGCACCTTCGCGGAATATCTTACGGCATTGAAGCTGGTCAAATATTTAAGTACATCGGACGATCCGACGGCGGCGACTCGAGAAATCGAAATACTCGTCAGTAACGGTCCAAACGACAGCAATACATGTACTGCAAGCGTCGTTATAACGCCGGTAAACGACGCGCCCGCGCTTTACATGGGCGGAACCGCAACGCTGGATTACGATACCGCTTATGTCGGAGGCACCACCGGAATTGCTTTATGTACGACCGCCGTTAATATCGTCGATGCCGACGACACCTACATGGAATCTCTGACGATGCTTTTGTCGAACGCGAAAACAAGCGATGTTCTTTTAACAAACGAGGTCGACATACTCGGCACGTTTACGGTATTAAACGACACGGCGACGCCCGGAGCCATAACGGTTACATTAACGGGCCACAGAACAATAGCCGATTTTAAGGCGGCGGCGCAGCTCATCAAATTCTATAACGCCGAGACCTCCGAAATCGACACGACGGGCAGGGTCGTTTATACGGTCGTCGGCGACGGCGATGTCAACAGCTCAAACGCGACAACGACAATCACGGTCACGGCGCCGGAATAAACTTTATCAGGAGGTAACAGAATATGAGCGACGCAACAGGGTTTAACCGTCAGCGCAGATTAAGGGCAGAGGCGGAAGCGCAGGCCAGAAAAGAAGCCGCTGAAAAAGAAAAAGCAAAAGAGGCGGCCGAAACGAAAGCTAAACTTAAACTCGATGAGCCTGATAAAGCTGACGAGCATTCCAAAAAGGACACGGCCAAAAAGAACACTCAAAAAACGGCAGGAAAATAAACGACAGGAAATGAATTGAAAGAGCGAGCCTTCGGGTTCGCTCTTTTGATTTAACGAAAGGCAACAATGCAGATTAAAGTTGAGATAAAGCGCCTGAAGGAACTCGTCGCGGCGTTCGAAACGGCGCCGAAGACCGTTCAAAAGGAAATGCGAATTGCTTTAAAAGAGTCTATGAGAGCCATACAGAACAGGGCAAGAAGCGAACATCGGTTTAGAAGTAGCACAAATTCCAGCGCTGAACGTTCCGTTTCAACGCAGGTAACTTCGGAATATCCTCCCGAGGGCCGTGTTTTTCTCGACGAAGCCGTAGCTCGACACGCTTTATTTATTCACGAAGGCACCAAGCCCCATGCAATACCTAAAGGCAAAATGAAAAAAAAGGCTTTACGATGGCTGGTTGCGGGTGGTTTTGCATTTGCTAAACACGTTTGGCACCCTGGAACGAAACCTGATCCTTTTCTTTATAAGGCTGCAGAAGCAGAAAAAAGTAATGTTAACAACATATTCGACCGGCATATAAACAAGGCGCTTAGTCAATTAAGCCGTTGGAAAGGAAAGATTTAAAATGTCAATACTTGCACTGACGGACATAACCGATG
>MGFH01000016.1 GCA_001791795.1 Candidatus Wallbacteria bacterium GWC2_49_35 | reverse complement strand
GGTAAATCTCCTTTTTAATGATAAAAAAACGTTAAATTTCCATATTGGCTATGTATTTACTATGTACTTAAATTTAAATTCCATCTCAAATCCTTCAAAAAACCTCAGTTCTCCACTCTACACTCTCAACTCTCCACTACCCGTTCCCCGTTCTTCGTTCCCGCCCCCGTTCACCGGTCCCGATCCCGGTCCCGATCCCGGTCCCGATCCCGGTCCCGGTCCCGGTCCCGCTCCTGCACGTAATTATTTATTATTTTAGCGTTGAGATTGCCGCCGGATTTTTTTTCGAGCGCTTCATATTCCTGCTCGCTGATATTGTACTTCTGGCGCAGAAATTCGTCGCGGCTCATTCCGTTATTAGCCGCCATTGTGAGATCGCGGGTGAATTCGAGTTTGAACATGATATCTTCGTTGTTAAGAAGATCGTTGAGATTGCCGGATATGTTCATATTAATAGCCATGATCATTACTTCGAGCGTCATATCGAAATTATTCAAAACCCTTCCGATGTCCCAGAAATATTTAATTTTTTCGGCCGCCACCCTGTATTTAGTGGCTATCATGGAGTCTATCAGCTCGTTCTTAGCCGCTTCCGATTTAAGATAGGCGATGCCCGCGTCGAATTTATTCGGGCCGTACCGGCGGTCTATGATGGTCTTGATGTTATTCTGCGTTTTATTGAATTCGGTGTTGGCGTAGCCGCTCAGCGGCACATTGGCGGTTATTTCGTTCACCTCGTTGAACGCCGTCATTTCCCTTATCATATTGTGCAGCGGGCGGGGCGCCATGTCCTGATGGGATTTTGATATCAGCTCGTTAAGTTTTTCAAGCGCGCCCTTTATGCCTTCCGTCGTGAAATCCTCAGGCAGCTGGGTTACCTCGCTTCTGATAATATCGATTATGCTGGTATCCTTATAATCGAGGATCTCGTCGACGTTATTGCTGATAAAGCTCGTAAGCATAACCGATACCGTGTCCTGCGTACCTTTTTCGAGACAGCTGAATATCTCGCCCAGCGGGATGCGCACCTGGTCGACGGTCTGAAGCGCGAGCTGCGCCTTTTTGCGATAGGTGGCGGCGATGTTCTGTAATTTGACTATGGGGCCGAGATCCGGCATAACGATTAGTTCGTCGATCCGGTCAGCCCACAGCGACTGCATATAAGCGTTGAAGTCGAATACATAAACGATGAAAAATACGCTTTTAAAATACTGATCGACCTTTTTCCTGTATTCGGGCTCGAGTTTTCTCCCTTCGGCGGCGTATTGCTGGAACATAAGCGGCGGCGGCGTCTTGGAGCAAAGCCAGTCGAAGACAACGTCTACGTTTTTTGTTATCGAAGGTCCAACGTCGCCTAAAAGCAGATTCATATTATTGAGAAATTCGGAGCGGCTGGTCTCGAACAATTTTTCCTGAAATTCGCTGTAAACCTTGGATGAAAGGCTTTCGGGCGGGCAGATGACCTTCGTGGACAGAAAAAAAGGATGCTCGTCGCCGGCTCCGCCGTATTTGATCGTAATGCTCACGTTCTTTAAAATGCCGACAAGGCTCGTTTCGCTTTCATTGGTGATGGACAGGTCGAAAGTATATTTTTGAAGATCGGCAATATTGAGAAATGCCTTCGAATTAAAATTAGGGGCTCCCGTCGCCGCGAGCGCGCCGAGATTATCCACCTTGAACAGCCCGAAGTAAAAGCATTCCTGAGTGCCGGTGTTTCCGGCATACGCCACCACGGGAAAATCCCTGACCAAAAAAGAGTAATCGGTGCCGCCTAGGGCGTCCGAGAGGTCTTCGTCCTTATTGATAAAGTAGATCCCGTCGGAGTTTTTAACGACGGCGTTATTTATGTTTTTGAAAAAATAAGGGTTGACCTGTATCTGATCTTTGATAAGTTTGGCGGCGATATCGGCGAGGCATGCCTTATTGAGGTATTCGTTACTGATGTAATGAATCTTTTTGGTTCCGACGAATTGGAAGACGGCCACCGACAGCAGAAAGCACACTATCGCCAGCGCGAATACTATTTCTATCAGTGACATCGCTTTTTTATTCATAACTTCCATCCGGCCGCCGCCTCTCAGAAAACTCATCTATTTGCCTTTTCCTCCGCCTTTACCGCCCTTAGCGCCTTTTCCCCTGTTCCTTTTATTGTCGGACTTTTTACGGTTGGCGCGTTTCTGCCTGGCTTCCCGCTCAATCTCGGTATCAAATGATAACGCGCCCTGCAGTGAATTCAAAACCTTGTCGCTGATCTTCTGCGTCTGCGCTCCGCTCGAGTTGTAAAAAAAAGAGACTGTTTCGCCGAGCGAGTCGAGCAGATTGCGCTTGTAAAGGTCGTAGTACGTATGAGTTAAAATGACTTCGTTTTTAAGCATGGACAGTTTTAGCGTAACGTTGACGCATATAACGATAACGCGCATTCCGTTGATCGTTTCGGATTCGATATATCCGTCATAGCCGACGCTGTCGGCGAGCACAGGGTCGCCCGCGACGAGCCGGCCGATCGATTTTTTCATCAGCTCGACCGGATAGGTGCTCGTAGAGCCGGCTTCCGAGCTGAATATCTGGCGCGTTTTATAAAATCTGGCGTCCCATGAATAGGAGAAGGATTCCGACAGCAGAAATGTGTGGACCGCCTCTGACAGGCACTCGGCCTTGATCTTGAATATGAATTTAGAAGCCTGGCCGCTCTCCTCGCGCGTTGTGAACGTAAGCGAGGCCAGCCCTATGAATAGAACTACCGCCATGCCGATAACCAGCGCCAGCGCCATGCCGCGCCGCCCGCCGCTGAGATTCGCGCCGCCGGCCGCAGCCCAGAAGCCGCCGGATGAAATTTTGAAGGCCCCGTTACATCGTTGAATTGGCATTTTTCAACCTCACGACGAATATGCTGCCGCTGAAATCCTTTTCACCGCTGTTTTTGAATTTGATCTTCACCATAAGCGCGCAGTAACTTAACGCGGTAAAACTCACGCTGTCGACGTTTTTAATATAGACCGGATACACGTCTTCAGAAGCCTGCTCGAGCGCGCCGAACTGATCGTAAGTGGCGAGCGCGCCGCCGGCGGCCTTCAATGTGACGATGCTGCCGTTGAGTTCCTTGAATTCGAGATGATCGAGGGTCTGAACGGGCGCCGGGCTGCATATTTCGACGGCCTGCGACAGCCTTTTTTCAAGGAGCTGGTCGGCGATTCGGTACGTCCTCTGTACGGCTACCTCTTCGTTCAAGCCTGGTATTTTTTTGGTGAAATAATTGAATATATATAAACTTACGGTTATTACCATTCCGAAAATGGCTATAGATATGAGAGTTTCGACAAGAGTGAACGCGCGAGCGCCGCCTGCTGCCGAAATTCCGCCGAAACCGCGAACGCACGTTTTTTTATGTGAAAGGGCCGCCGCTTTTAACCGTAAAGTATTCATGAATGCTCCGTTTTACTGCCTTCTGCCCGCCGGTTTAACGCTTCTTGCCTTTAACAGGACCGGATTTATATTATCGTTATGTAATATTTCCGCTTCTATCTCTATTTTCGAACCTATCAAAAAATCGGCCTTCATTTCCTCGGCGAAGGTCACTCTGCAGCTGTCGCCGAATGGATTCAGGTCCACGACCGCCTCGCGCTTAATGGAATTGTACGAACTCACGAACCCGTTTATTTTGATGGAAGGCGCGCCCTTTTCATCGAATTTAATTACATTCGCGCCCATCGGAACTGCAGCCATAGAAGGCCGCTTCATCGTACCGCCGCCGGAACGCTCAGCCACGGCCTGTAAATAATTATCGCCGCGCGGCTTGTTGAACAATATTAAAAGAGTCAATGTCAGGGCAAACACCGCCGCGAATAATATAACTCCGAAAATATAATTTTTATAAACCGCGCCAGCCGGGGCGGGATCGATAACGGCGTCGAACCGGCCGGGGCATTTTTCCCTGATCGCCTCTAGCGCTTTCTTTACCGAATATCTTACCAGATTATCTTTATGCCCGAGATAGCCCGTTAAAATTTTAACCGCCCTCTCGTCGACGAGTTCGCACATCACTTCGAAGGCGTACTTTCTGACGCGCTCGTCAGGGCTGCCAAGCGAAGTGATCAGATTCTGGATATATTGTTCCGGGCCCGAAGAAAGCTCTTCGAAATCGACCGCTATAAAAGCTGGCTGATCTTCGCTTTCAATTTCTTTCATATAACGCTTCGTTTTTGAAAGGTATGAGCGGAACGTCGTTTACGAGCACACCCGCGCCCAGTTCATGGCTCTTCTGCGCCTCCGCATCGGTGCCGGCGCACAAAGGAAGCGCGAGCGCCTGAACGCGGATAAATAATTTCGATAAACCGGCGGTTTCGCCGTCCGACAGTTTCGCGTAAGTCTGCGCGTGCAGGGCCGCGAAACCTATTGATTCGACGATATGTTTCGAAAGCGCGAAATGGCTGCGCTCAGCGTTTTCTATCTCTTCTACCGCAAGCAGCGCCCGGTGCGAGTCCGCGCATACGGCTGAAAAATCAGCGGTTTTAAGCGCCTTTTTAATCGATTTATTGAGCCTACCCAGAACTGCGCGAACCTTCTCTACGGAAGCGGCTTTCGCCTTATTTTTAAAAGCGGGCGGCGTTTTCATATCGTTGATAACGCTCATCGAAACGAAATCGCCGGCGATAACGGGTATCGCGTGGTTATTGAATTTCGCCGCCATGCGGTCGATGGCCCATGCGAAAGGAAGCGACGCTCTTTCAAGAAGTATGAGGCGCCTTGAAACGGCGTTCGACACGCCGCCGGTCTTCGATGCGTAATATTCCCTGCGGGCGCGGTTGATCCTGATAGCGTCCATAAGATGCGTCACAAAAGGGCCTGAAGCTCTTTTTTCGCCGGCTTCATCCGCCTGGACGGTTTCGCCGTTCTTTTCGATATCGGCCGCCAGCTTATATTCCGCCGAAAGCAGGTCGAGCTGAAAAACTACGCCTTCGTAGCGCGCCGCGCTGCCGCTTCCGGGCGAACGCTGAAGCGCCGAGAACTCGAGTTTTCTGATCTCATCCGAAAGTTCCGCGGCTTCGTCGCCGAACGCCCGCTGGTCGCAGCGGCGGAGCAAAGCTGAGGCCTTTGCTAAAAAATTTAATTCATGCTCGGCCGAAAAAGAATCACGCGCTTTTTCGATCTCATCGCGGACCGGACCCCATCCGTCTTTGGCCTGAAGGCCCGCGGCGCAGGCCGTTTGCGCTAAATTAACGGAACCCGCCAAAAATAACAAAAACAGAACAATTATTAAAACCGATCGATCGAATTTCAACATCCAGCAGCACCTCTTATAAAATCTTCAACAAATATCAAACTCGAATTTTATTTTTCAGGGCCGGCCGTTACGGTCCGGTCATATTGATTACGCTATAATTATATCATAAACTTAACTCTTATTCAATTTGCATTTTAATGTATTTGTAATATATTTGATCATAACATTACGTTTAGTGTATTTTTAACGCATTGCTCTTATTATCTTGATTATCTTGATTATCTTGATTGACAAACCGGCGGGAGTGTAATATAATTTACTTACCGTATGGAAGGGGGCCTTAAATTTATGATCATAAGAAAAGAAAAAATATTGATAGTAGACGACGCTAAATTCATGCGCGTCACCATAAGAAAAATGCTCGAAAAGCTTGGCTTCAATGAGATCTATGAAGCCGATAACGTCGAAGAGGCCCTGAAGATCTACGAAAAGAGAAAACCCGATTTTGTGACCATGGATATCACGATGCCTGGAGATTCAGGCCTCGAGGGACTCCGGCAGATCAAGGAAATGAACCCGAAAGCAAAGATCCTTATGGTCTCGGCGGTATCGAGCAAAAATAATATCCTGCAGGCTTTTTCTCACGGCGCCGTGTATTTTCTCGCCAAACCCTTCACCATAGAATCTTTTACCGCGGTAATGTCGAAGATCTTCGATCTGGATCAACCGGGCGCCGGGCCGCTGGGACTTTCCGACGCGAAATCAGCCGCCGTCAAAGAATCCGGGCCCGTTTTGACGCTTATAATGCAGGACGACAACGTCGAAATCACAGTGAACGAAAGCGCCGAGATCGGCCGCTGCTGCAAGTGCAAAACCGCCGATGAAAAAAGGAAAAACACCGACAGGTGCAATATATCTTCTGATAGAAGGGATTTCATACCCTGCAAGGTGATCACGGTCTCCGAACATCAGGCAAAGATAACCCTTGAAAACGGCGAATTTTTCTTAACGCCTCTTCCGGAATCCGAATCTACCACTAAATTGAATAACATGCTGTTGACCGCGGGCAGAAAATACCATTTAATGCGGGCCGACATACTGAGTTTAGGCACCGCCGATTTTACGGTTAACATGAAATAATATCAAAAAAATATCGAATGATATCGTTTTAAAACTTCGCGAGCTCCGCCTCGAGCTTTTCGATATTCTGTTGCGCGCGCGCCTCATAGTCTTTGTAGTTCTTCATTTTGCACTCCGCCTTGTGCTTTTTTACGTATTCGACGCACTTTAATAAAACGGCCTTCGCGGCGTCCGTCTTTTCTTTTTTGGCGAACCCGCCGAAATATTCGGCCGCGTCCGTGAAATGGTCTGGAATGAACGACGGGTCGAAGCTTTCGAGGCTGTATTCGTGGAACGCCCACAGCTCGATCTTTTCGAGTTCGCCCGCCGCCTTGAGCATTTCGTATGCGTTCGCGCGCAGCCAGTAGTCTTTTTTATCCGCCGCCCATACGGGAAGGCTTTCTTTGATCTCATCCAGAAATAGCGTTTGAAGTACGACCGAAACGCTTCCACAAAGATAGTCGCTCGTCGATAATATGGGGACGGAGGTTATTTTGAGGTTAGTGCCTGCGGCAGCCGAGGCGGCTTTCAGTTTCGCGGCGCCGCCGTTTTTTGTGAGCGCATCGAAGTAGCCGACGGCAGCCCTTATGTGATGATCGCTGCCAGACGAGTTATAAGTCGTCATAACGCCAAAATGATAATTGAATTCCTCAACTTCGCCGAGTTTGCCGCATTCCTTCAAAAAAAGGAAGGCGTTCGCGCGTTCGTCAAAATTTGCGGAGGCCGTCAGCCTGCGCATGTCGGCTTCGGCTCCGGCGTGGCGGGCCTTCAACACCGAGCGGATGCGGACCGCGGTTTTAGATCTGAAATCATTGGACCTGAGCCCCGCAATGATCGTCTGAAGGGCTTGCCCGCCGAGCGCGACCTCGTAAGGCGAGGTTTCGGCCAGCTTCAGGGCGGCGCGAACGGCGCGTGAAGAAGGGCCGTCCTTCGTCCCGGCGCCGCAGTTTTTAATTATCGAATTCAATACGGCCGGATCGCCGGCGAATCTGTTTTCAAGTTCGGAATACGCCCATTCGGTCCCGCGGTAATTTTCATTTTTTGCAAAATGGTCCGCCTCGAATAGCAGCAGATCTTTTTCGTTAGCGTCGATCTGCGGCCATTTGAACCGGGCTCTGTATTCGTCGATGGCTTTATGCGCCTTTTCAAAGTCGCTTTTCTTCTTTGCCGCCTCCACCTCGAACGATAAAACCGCCAGGGTGGCCTCGACCGCTCTTATATCGGCCGGATAGTTTTTCAGCATATCCTCGGCGACCAGCACCGCCTGGACGATATCGCCCTTATTAAGAAACTCTTCGCAGCGGCTCATTTCGCGCCCGGCCGTCCTCATGAAAAACGCCGCGTATGCGCCCGCGCATATGACCGCCAGCGCTATAATAAGCGCGCCATAGCCGATCCCGCGCTTCGCGCCGCCGCCGCCAAAAGGGCTTCCGGCCGAAGGCACCGAAACATCTGAAAAAGTTCCGCCGCGCAGGCGCTCGATTATTTTCTGAAAAATTTCGGAATTAGTGTCCTGGATGACGCGATAGACTTTGATGGCCTCCGGAATTCCCTTCAGCCGGAACGATCCCACTTCGCTCGATGGCACCTCGGCCTTGTTCATGGCAAGATACACCGACTCCGTGAAGTATATCTCCGAAGCCTCCGTTACGCCCTCCAGGCGGGCCGCTATATTTACAGCTTCGCCGAACACGTCGCCGTCGCGGACCTCGACCTCGCCCATATTAACCGAAACGCGGATGAATATCTTTTCGCCGTCGGGCCTGCCGGTATTATAATCGCGGAGGTTCTGCTGTATCATAACGCCGCAGAGCACCGCGTTAGTGGGCGAATCGAACGTGACCAGGAACGCGTCGCCGATGGTTTTGATAACGGTGCCGCTGAATTTATTGATCACCGGAATAAGCAGCGAGTCGTGCTTTTTCAGCAGGCCCACCAGGTCCTCGCGGGACCCGGCGGACGTGCGTTCGGTAAACCCCTTGATATCCGTGAACATTATGCTTAATACTTTGCTAGACATTTCTTTTTTACGCCAGCCGCTTATTCGGGCTGCTGTTTATGCTGTGAAACGCCGTCGCCGTCATTTTCAGCGCCGGGCTGAGGCCTTTTTCCGCCGCCCCTGCGCTCCATTCCGCCCTGACCCGGGCCGCCGCCGCGCTGCTGCATGTCGGGGCGCGGGGGTTTCATGTCTATTATACGCGGCTCGAGGTACAGCGAAAATTTTTCTTCGCCGGTATTAACGGAACCCGAAACCATTAAAATCTGCTTTTCGCCGGCTTCTTTTTCGACCGACGCCAGATTTATATCGCCGACTATGTTA
>MGFH01000015.1:15823-15923 GCA_001791795.1 Candidatus Wallbacteria bacterium GWC2_49_35 | reverse complement strand
CGCCGTTCACGGTGCGTATCTCGCTTTTTATCTTACCGTCGGAATATCTGCAGACCTCGTTTTTGATCGAATCCTTTTTTTTTACGCCGCCGGCCTTGCC
>MGFH01000015.1:0-15732 GCA_001791795.1 Candidatus Wallbacteria bacterium GWC2_49_35 | reverse complement strand
ATAACGGCCAGAAGCAAATCGTATAAAAAGGCCGTTTTTTTATTGCGCGAATCGACCAGAAATAAAAGTCCTGCGCACTTTAAATTTTTTATCGCGCTATTAAATTCGGATTCAATGATGCCGATGAGCCCGCTGAGGTAGAATAATTTTTCGGCCGTGGGAGGAGATATTTCGATAGCGGAGGCGATCCGGCTTTTAATGGCGTCGTAAAATCCGGGGTCCGGACTTTCAGAAAAAGTTTCCGGGCAAAGTTTTTCGTCTGAAAACACCACGCGGATCGTTTGTGCGAATTCGCAGAATGCCGCCTCACGAAGTATTTCCGCGCACCGTTTCGGGGCGGCCTCGGGAGCGCGGCTGATATAAGTTTGCGCGACGGGGCCGCCGGTTAACGCACTGAATTTTTCGGCGGCGCCTTCACGGGCGGCATTCCTAAGAAAGCGCCGCGCTTCGGCGACAGCGGCTTCCACGTCCGCCGGGATCAGGGTTTTATTTTTATCATCTGTCATGACAATATTATATACAATCCAGGCCGCGGTGTCAAGATGCGTCCGGCCGGCGGAACTGATCCGGCCGATCATAAAATTTTAACTTTAAATCGTTCAATGCCGTATTGACATAATTCGCTAATAATGTTATTATAGATATATTCTATAACGTTAATACATGATAAACCCGGCGGCTCTTTAAAATCATTCAGCTTTGTTATTGAGATTAAATATGCCGTCGGACAATAAATTGTTCGACGGAGGAACGATGAAAATAAATAAAAACAAATTGATCGTTGGAGTTTTATCGTTAACCGCCTTACTGCTAATTTTTATCCTTGCATTCGCCGGCGGCCTGCGGGCTCAAAATGCTCCGCCGCTTAAGCGCGTCGTTCTCAAGCTCAAATGGAAGCACCAGTTCCAGTTCGCCGGCTACTACGCGGCCATTGAAAAGGGTTTGTATCAAAAAGCCGGCCTGGATGTCGTTCTGGTAGAGCCGGGCGAAGACGACGACCCCGTCAAGGACGTCATCGAGTCGAAGGCCCAGTTCGGCATCGGCACGTCCACGCTGATGCTCGACCACGCCGCCGGCAAGCCGATAGTCATACTGGCGCCGATATTCCAGCACTCCCCCACGGTGCTGGTGGCGCTGAAAAAGTCCGCATCGCGGCCTGAAGAACTTGCCGGCAAAAAACTCATGGTCGAGCCTCAATCGGCCGACATAATAACCTATCTTCAAAGTTTCGGGGTCCCCTTATCAAAATGCATATTATATCCGCATGCTTATTCGCCGGAGCCGCTTATTAAAGGCGAAGTCGACGCTATCACGGCTTATCTTACCGACGAGCCTTTTCTGCTTCAGATCGCCGGCGTCGAGTACCGCATATTTTCGCCGGTCGAAGCCGGCATAGATTTTTACGGTGACACGCTGTTCACCACTAAAGATTATATCGCAAAAGAGCCTGAAATCGTTGAAAAATTCAGGCATGCATCCATTGAAGGCTGGATCTATGCGTTCAATAACGCCGACGAAATTATAAAACTCATCCTCGATAAATACAGCAAACGCCACGGCGCCGAGCATTTGAAATTCGAGGCCGAGCAGATGAAAAAGTACGTCATACCCGAGCTCATTCAGATCGGCTATTCCAAGCCGGAACGCTGGAGCCAGATCGCCGAAATCTATAAAAAGCAGAACCTTGTCCCCGGCAACTATAACATGGAAGGGTTTCTGTATGAAGATCTCGCCGGGGTGAAAGTTGTATATCACGTATGGCCGGTGCTCATAATCTCGTTGATCGCTATATTTATAAGTTTTCTGGCTAATTTTTACTATAAACTTAACTTGAAACTTAAAGACGAGATAGCCCAGAGGCGCGCCAGCGAAGAAAATCTCGCCAAAAGCGAGGATCGCTACAGGACGCTTGTCGAAAACATTCCAATACCCATTTCCATAACCAACCTCGAAAGCCGCGAGCTGCTTTACATAAACAGTGTTTTCGAAAGCACTTTCCGCGTGAACAAAAGTTTTATCATAGGAAGGCAGGGCGACATTTTTTATGACAATCCGGCCGTGCGCGACGAGGTTTTTAAATTAATTAAAAACTACGGATATCTCAAAGACCATATCGTCATTTTTAAAGACGTCGAAGGCCGCAGCCTCTGGATAAGCCTTTCGGCGAATATTATCGATTACGGGGGCGCCCGTTCCGTTTTTTTCATGCTCAACGATATAAGCGACAAAATAAAACGCGAAGGCGAGTTCAGCAAATTAAATTCGGCCAAGGACCGCTTCCTGAAAATTACCGCCAGCGACCTTCGTTCATCCATAGGGACTTTTCAGTCGATACTCGATTATCTCATAAAAAACTTCGGAATCCTGAAAGAACCCGAAAAAACGGATTTTTTATACAGCCTTAAAAACTGCGCCGATTCGACATACGCCCTGCTGATAAACCTTCTCGAATGGACGTCGAACGCGGCCGGCGATCTGAAGCCCGCGCCTTCACTGGTGGCCGTTACGCCGGCGGTAAGCGAGATATTCGAACTGTTCAGTGAAAGGGCCGCTAAAAAGCAATTGAAATTCGAATCGTCCGTCGATGAAAAAATACGGGTTTACTGTGATGAAAACATGTTTAAAACGGCTATGCGAAACGTCGTTTCTAACGCTGTAAAATTCACTCTGCCCGGCGGCCTTATCAAAGTGAACGTCGTCGAAGACGCCGGCGCAGCGATGGTGAAACTCACCGTCAGCGATACGGGAGTGGGCATAGCGCGCGACAGGATAGACAGGCTTTTCGACATTGACGGCAATTTCAGCACTGAAGGCACGGACGGCGAACGCGGCAGCGGAATCGGACTTGTACTGTGCAATGATTTCATAATCAAAAACCACGGAGAGATCAAAATTGAAAGTTTGATAGGTCGCGGAACCAGCGTAACCATAGCGCTGCCGTCGTGCCCTGAAAAATCTTGACGGGCCGATTCAGCTAAATCCTTCCGAAAGGGCCGGGCGTATCCATGACGGGAACTATGACAACATTTAAAAAAAGTTTTAACCGCCTGCCGGGCGTTTTTATCGCTCCGCTTATCCTTTTCGCGCTTGCTCTTTTTATGCAGCCTGCCGCCGCAGCCGAAGACCCTAACGAACATTTCGATATCCATAACGCCAGAGAGCGCCAGAACAGGCTGATCGGAGAGGCCATGTCAAAATATCAGAAAGGCGAGATCGCGACGAAAGACGAACTGGCAAAAAAGATCAACGAGATCAGGAGCGAATTCGGAGGCCCCAATGACCGCCGCAACGCTAAAGTCGATTCGGTGCTTTCCGGCAGCGAAGCCGATAACAGCGGCAGCAAGCCCCAAACTATAGCTAGCGACAGCGATGCGACGCTCAAAACGAGTGATCCCGCCGCGCTCGACGCCATAGAGGCCAGAGCCCGGGGCAAAAAATATACGGTTACCAGGCCGCATAAATATAAGATCCACATCAAGGAACTTGACGCCACCATATGGGTCCAGCCTCCGGACGTTAACGACAAGGCCGCGTTCGAAGAATACGTCAAAACCATGGCGAATGACCCGGACGCCTTTCCTACAGCTGGCGGACTCGAATCAACATCGAGGGCCGAGCCGGGTTCGGCCGGCAAATTCGGCGTCGGCGACCCGGAAGGAGCCGCGCTGGCTAACGTGCATAAGGCGAATCACGCGCTCAAGCCGGACGCGAAAGGAAACGTCGACCTGCATACCGCGGCCAAGAGCCTTTCGAAAGCGGCTGAAGTGACCGGAATAAAAGACAATGTTAAAGAACTCAAAGAAAAACTCGATAAAGCAAAAAAGTCGAACGACCCCGTAGAGGCTAAAAAAATAGAAAAAGATATTAAAAATGCTGAAAAATCAGAATTCTGGAAGCGTGTCGACGACCTCAGAAATCACAAAACTCCAGCGGAAGCAGGGATAGCCGATCCGCGTGATCCGCCTTCGAAACAGAAAAAAGACCTGGATAAATTCGTCGCCGAAATGAACGAAAAACTCAAGCAGGCCCATTTTGAAGGGGCCAGGCAGGGCCGCGAGCGCGTCAGCGATCTTGAAAAGCGGATGAGCGACGCCGAAAAAAGCGGCGACGCCGAACGCGCGAAGAAGGCCAGGGCCGACCTTGACGCGGTCAAAACGTCCAATAAAATATGCAAAGAGGTCATCTCGAAATCGAACCCTGAATTAAAGGAACACATCAAAGGCGTCGACGAAGAACTCGATCTGCGCGATAAAATGAATAAAGATAAAAAGCCGGGCGGCGGCGATGGCGGCGAAAAATCGCCCGCGAAAACGGCTCCGGCCGATACCGGCGGTAAAACTCCAGCCGATGCGGGTACTCCCGGAAAACCCGTAGTAAAGAATGCGCCGCCTAAAAAAGGCGCGTTCGGCCCGAACTTCGAACAGCCTAAGCCTAAAACCTCTAGTTTCGGCGATTCGATAAAAGAAGGCGCTATGGTCATTTTAAGCGGCCTTCAGGGCGGCGGGGATTTTTCGAAGATCATAAAAGACGAGATGCATAAGGCCATAAAAGAAGGCCGCGACCCCGATATGATAAAGGTTGTTATCCTGAGCACATGGGAGATCGGCAAGGGCGAGATAGTAGGCGCGGCGGTCGGCTGGGCCGGCGGTTTCGCGGGTTCGTATATCGCGGGCGCGGCTGGCGCAGCCTGGGGCGGTCCTATAGCCGTCGGCGTATTCGTCGGAGGCATGATAATTTACGAGGTCGGAAAAAACGGTCTTGTGGACGGCCTCGGCAACATTACGGGGCTAAGGCCGATCGCCGACCTCATTTATACCGACTGGGAGCATGAATTCCTGACTGAAGAACAGTTCAAGCATCTCAGAGACCTGGCGAAGGACCGCGCCGAAAAACAGATAAAAGAGATCCGTGAAATGAAAAAGCTCTTGAAACTAGGCGCCGATCCTAAAAAGATCGCCGATTATAAAAAACTCGTCGAAAAAACTTACCGCAATTATAAGAATTACATTAAAATGGGCGGTTCGCCTGACGATCCGACAGCCAAAGCCCTTCGCGACGCCATTGAAAAGGCGGGCGATCTCAACAGCATTCCGCAGGACATAAAACACGGCGATCCGACCTTCATCCAGGCCGACCGCGAAGAGGAAGACGACGAATAGAAAAGCCGCACTGCAGGCCGTATAATTTTAGCGCGGGGCGGTTCGCCGCCGGTCCGGTTACCAGAATACTAAACCGCCGCAAATAAAAAGAGAGAAGAACCCATTAAGAGTTCGTCTCCCTTTTTTTTATTTTAAGTTTATAATCAGTGAAAATTATAAATTATCTTCCGAGAGTTTTTCCGAGATCGACAGCCGCATCGCCAGCCTGTTTGGCAGCGCCTTCAACCTGGTTCTGAACGTCTTCCGCGGCTTTTTTGATCGCGTCGGCGCCGCCGGCAACGTCTTTCATTACCGAGGATTTGATCTGGTCGGCAAGTCCGGAAAGCTGGGCCGCGAAGTTTTTAACGTCGCCCGAATTGACGACATTCTGAACTGATGCGAGAAGCTGCTTTAAATTGCCTGAAATGTCTTTAATGCCGCCTTTGAAAAGGCCCTGGGCGTTGGCCGCAACGTTTTTGATATTATCGACGATTCCCTGGAAATTGCCGAGCTGGCCGCCGAAAACGTTCTTAACGTCGCCGACGATATCTTTAATCGACGCGCCGATGTTAGGAAGGCCGCCCTTGAGACCGCCGAGTATATTTTCGAAACCGCCCTTGAGGTTTCCGATAACGCCTTTTATGTTGTTGACGAAGTTGTTGGCGCCGCCGAGGAATTTATCGCCCAGCCCGCCGAGCATGCCTTGCAGGTTGCCCGCGTTGGCGTTTCCGAGCACGTTCTGGAAGTTGCCGACGATGCCTTTGAAGTTTCCGAGAATGTTCTGCACTCCCGCGCCGGCCTTGCCGCTAAGTGCGCCGAGCAGACCCTGAAGCCCGCCGCCGTTCTGGTTGATCACATTGGCGAAGTTGCCGGCGATCTTGCCGAGATCGCCAGGAAGTTTGCCGGCGATGCCGTTAATGATACCGCCCAGGCCGCCCTGGCCCTGGCCGCCGGCCAGATTCTGAAGGTTGCCCGCCATATTCTGCGCGAAGCCGGCGATCTTGCCGGCTATGCCCTGCGCCTGGCCGGCAACGTTTCCGAGCATACCCTGAAGTCCGCTTAAAATGCCGCCCGCCTGAGACTGCAGACCGCCCATAACTCCGCTGAACGCTTTCGCCACCGAGCCAAGCGTGCTTTGAAGCGATGTCGCCATATTGCCTAAAAAACTACCCGCTGAAGAGGCTATCGGACCGAGCAGGCCTGAAACTTTGCCCATGATCCCGCTGAGCGCGCCGGACGCGCCGCCCATGAGCCCGGAGATTGCCCCGGAAATTCCGCTTACGGCGCCTGAAATGGCCTTGCTGATACCGCTTACGGCCCCTGAGATCGCGCTGCCTATGCTGCCGAGCGAAAACGCTTCGGCCGGTCTCGCCTCAATGAATATCACTGAGGATGCGAACATCATGATAAGAAAGAGATTCATGAGTTTTAAAAACGCCGGATTCAGAAAAGTCCTCATAATGGTTCTCCTTTCGTTAAGCGCTTAAAAGCGCTCTTTTTCAGTTAATATTTTTTACTTAATTAAATTTGCGCTAATATAAATGAATGTTATATAAGTTGCACATTGACAAAGAAAATGAAAATTTATGAAAATTAAGAAAACAACAAAAATAAAAAAACTCTCCTAATCTAATTATATTTTAGAGCAGGCTTCTTGTCAAGTTATTGGATAAAATAAAGCAAAAGAAATTGCCTGCGGTTTAAAATCGCGAGTTGTAGGAAGGGATCCTGGCATTTTATTCGGCCGGACCGAAGTTATTCGTCTTCCTTTTCATCGGCAAGGAGCCTTTCGCCGGTAAATACAGTCACGCGATTGCGTCCGCCCTCTTTTGATTTGTACAGAGCGCTGTCGGCGCAGGCGATAAGCGCGAGATGCGTCGGGGATTTGGTATTGCAATTGCACGCGACCCCGAGGCTTATGGTCACTTTAAGATCGCCCTTGGGAGTGCAGCAGGCGCTTTCTTCAACATTTTTCCTGATGCGTTCGGCTAGTTTGTAAGCGCCTTCGGCGTCGGTTTCGGGCAGAGCGACCGCGAATTCCTCTCCGCCGTAACGGGCCGCTATGTCGATATTTCTGATGGTTTCACGAACTATGCGGGCCACGTGCGATAAAACCATGTCGCCGCACTGGTGGCCGTAAGTGTCGTTGAATTTTTTAAAGTGGTCGATGTCCGTCATTAGGGCTGATATGTTTTTATTATACCTGAGCGCGCGGCTGAATTCTTCTTTGAAACGGACCTGAAAGTATCTGTGGACATATAGACTGGTCATGCCGTCTACAGTGGCGAGTTTATATAACTTGGAGTTTTCGATAAGTGTCGCGGCATGGTGCGCTATCGTCTCCATAAGTTTGACGTCGTCATGGCTGAATATAGAATTATCGGTCTTATTGACGATGTTGATAACGCCGATGGTTTTCTTTTCGCTGATCAAAAGTGGAACGCACAGAATATTTCTGACCGCTGAAACTCCTGCGCCTTCTTTATTGCCGAATTCGGCAAAATTTTTAAACCGTTCGTCGCGCGCGATATCGTTAGATACCATGGGAACGCCGTCCGAAAAAACTTTGCCGGCGATGCCCTCGCCTATCGGGATCAGCACCTTGTGTTCGACAGGGCCTTCGATGCCGGCGGCGACCTTTACCTCGAGTTTCTGTTCGTCTTCGTCGATGAGCATAAGAGAGCCGCGCTCGGTACCGATCGTTTTGATCGCTTCATCGAGAACGTCTTTTAAAATTTTGTCGAGGTTGATCAGTTCAGAGATGTTCTTTGATATCGAATAAAGCGCGTTCAACTCGCGGACCCTTTTGCTTAAAAGCGAGTTCGACATAAGAAGACTAGCGTATGAAAAAAACAGCGCCGAGATGAAATAACTTACAAGAAGCGCCGTTATGATCGGAACGATATCTATGATGCATCCGGCGAAAGAGAACATGAAAATGTTGGCGGCCGCCATCAGCGTCAGTGATAAAAAGCAGGCCGCCGCCGAGTAAAGAAGCCCCCGCCATAAAAGCGCGATATAACAGGCGGCCATAAGCAAAGCGCAAATGAACATGGCGCCCCAGCCCGGAAGCCTTTTTAAAAAAGAGTTGGACAGTATGCAGTTTAAAACATTCGCCTGCACTTCGGTGCCGGGCATCGTGCCGTAGGGGGTGTGGTGAAGGTCGCCCAGGGCCGTGGCCAGAGGGCCGATCAGCACTATTTTATCCTTGAAGTGGCTCATTTCAAGTTTGTCGGAATAGATCTTCGAAAAAGTTAAATATTCGTAGGTTTGAGCGGGGCCGTGGTAATTGAGGTAATAGCGCGCGCCTGGAGGGACCGCAAAACCCGGAGCGAGACCTGAAATGCGCGCGGTAACCAGCGCGAACGATTCGAGCTTTTTGTCGTTCTCGTCGATATCGGCCAGTGATACGCTTCTTAAAATACCGTCCGGATTGAGCGCGTCATAATTGACGCTTATAAAGCCTATGCCGCCGGCTTTCGCCGCGAATTCGGCTGTCGGCATTACGGACTGTTTTGTGTTTATTAATACTCCGTCCTGGTAGATGGTTTTAGGCGACATTACCGCCGAAAGAACTATATTTTTATTTTCGGCCAGCACCCTTGCGAGCGAGTGGTCGTCCGCGCCCGCGGAGCTTTTATCCTGGAAAAGAACGTCGACGGCGACGGCTTTCGCGCCCGCCTTTTCGAGTTTTTCGATCACAGAAGCATGGACCGTCCTTTTCCACGGCCATTTTCCGATCAAATTCATGCAAGCGTCAGTGAAGCCGACTATAAGAATTTTTTTGTCGGTCGCAATGGTGCCGCGCCGTTTGAAATTAGAGTCGATTATCCTGGCCTCGATGCCCTCGAACGCGCCTTTCGAATAATAATATCCCGAGAGCGCGAAAACGGCGGCGTAAATAGCCAGAACGATTAAATTGACTGCCTTTTTATTTATAATGCTCAATACGATCACTCTTTTATTTTATTTGGCTCCGGCTATCGGAAACGCCAGCAATAAATATATAAAATTTTTGGCTAAAGGTCAAGAAATTTATTGATAATTGAGTTAAATTATGTTAAATTAAAAAAACGGAGGGATAAATTATGGAATTCGAATATATCAGGACTATAGAGGTTTCAAGGCTCATCCAGCGCGAAGGGGTATATCATAAGATCGAAAGCGGCCTTGAACTGGCGTTATATTTAATAGGCGAAGCCGTGTATGCCGTCGACAACAAATGCCCGCACATGGGAATGCCTCTGCACGAAGGCGCAATAGTCGGCGATCAGACGCTCGTGTGCCGCTATCATCAATGGAAGTTCGACCTGAAAACAGGCACTTCGACTTTTGCGCCTAATATTTACGTTAAAAAATATGAAACTAAAATCGAGGACGGCTTCGTTTTCGTTAAAATGCCCAGGCAGGGATGAACGCTCACCAATGTAGAGAGGTCGTCGTTAAATGAACGATTTATTTTTCGTTTTTTCGGAGGTCGCCTCCAGATACGGCGAACTGGCGGCCGCTTTTTTCGCTACGCTTTTCTTTTCGATGCTTTTCGGCTGCCCCCGCAAATTCCTTTTTCTGTCGGGACTTAACGGCTTTATAGCCTGGTTCACTTATCTTTTCGTTTTTAAACTCACCGCTTCGCTCGTTTTCGCCAACTTCTGGGCGACCTCGGCGGTGGCGGTCTTCGCCCAGATAATATCGCTCAAACGGCGCGTGCCGCTCGACGTGTTCCTCGTTCCGGGGATTTTCGTCCTTGTGCCCGGCGCCACCATATACAAGATGTTTTTCGCCTTCATCTCGCACTTCGATAAAACGGCGTTCCTGCTGTTCAAGGAGACCGTTTCCATAGGTTTCAGCATAGCCATGGCCATTTTCATATTCGTGTTCATATTCGAAATCCTGAATAAAGCCGTCATAAGCCGCTATCGCACGCAGGAGAACACTCGCGCCTGCCCGGTTTCGGCTGAAAGCGCTTTCCTGGCCGCCGTCGACATCGGCAGGCTCATGCTCGAAAGTGGTTCAGAAACGCACAAGGTGGAAGAGACTATCGACACTTTCTGCCGCGTCAACGGGCTGAATAAAATTCAAAGTTTCGTCATACCGACGGGGATAATAGCCACGCTGCTCGAGCGGAAAAATCACCCGCTCACCGAACTCGTCCGCGTGTCGAAAAGGAGCCTTGATCTCGGAAAGCTGGCCGCCATTATGGATGCGCTGACTAATTACTATATGCAGAAAATATATTATTCAGACCTGATCGAAAAACTCAATAAGATAAAAACGATGGTCATATATAAAAAGTACGAGCAGTACTTATCCGCGGCGTTCGCCGTGGCCTGCTTTTCAGTCCTGTTCGCCGGCGGCGTGAATGAATTTTTCGCGAGCATGGCGATCGGTTTTCTGGCGCAGATTTTAGTGGAAAGGTTTTCCTTTTTGCAGTTTCCCGCGCAGCTGATCAACCTTCTGGTTTCCGCGTCGATATGCCTCATGGCTACCGCGCTTGTCCGCTACGCATGTTTCTGCAGCGCCGACATTCTCATAGTCAGCTCCATAATGATACTGGTGCCGGGCGTGACCGTCATCAACGCGCTTCGCGAGATCATCGCGGGCGACCTGGTTTCAGGCTCGGCGCGCGGATTCGACGCGCTCATCGTCGCGGCGTCCATAGCGTCGGGCGTCGGCGTCACGCTTAAGATCATATTTTGATAATGAGCAAAGCGAAACGTGGCAATGCTTTTCATTTTCCCGTGTTTTTCCCGATGTTTTATTTTTGATTTATTTATAAATAGATGATTTCAGCCGGGCGGAAACGTTTATTCGGAAATGCCCGCCGGAAAACATATTTCGAAAAGTTTTCTTGGAAAGTTATCCTTTACGAGTTTGGCCGCTTTCTTTTTACTCTGCGCGTCGCCGTAACTCGAAACGCTTTTGTAAACCATCAGAGTTAAAAGATAGCGCCGGCCGATTAGTTTCATTAACCGTCCATCCGAAGCGGCGGTTTTGAAAGCGGCGGCTATTTTTTCGCCGGTTTCCGAGCCGCCGGACGCGACGCCGTCCTCGCGCCAGCCGCATTTTTTTTCAAGATAAGATATAAAATCGGCGCTGGTTTTACGGGCCGCCGCGTCTTTTTTTGCCGCTTCGATCGAAGCCAAATATTTATAGCGCAGAAGGCCGGTCAGCTCGATCTTGTGCGCGGGAGCGACGGCGCGTTCCTTTGCGGTCAGAACTTCGGAACCGAGGGCGTGATTGACGAACGAAGAGTAAAGAAGAGCCAGCTGGGAATAATAACTTTTTAAATATTCGTCGCCGGCCGTTTCAAGCAGTTTTTCGAATTCTGAAAAGCGTTTCGGGCATTCTTCGCGCTTCTGGATTATAAAAAATATTTCGAACGCAGTGAGCTCAGCTTCAATCGAATCGAGCCCGGCGCACGCTTCTTTTATTCCGGTGATAACTTCGCGCTCGGAGGGCCTGGAGAGAGCTGAATCGATAGCCGACTTTAATCCGGTGTAGTCTGAACTTCTGCCGTCTTCCTTCGCCGCCGCCGGAAACCTGCACGCTATGCATGAAACGAAAACCAGGATGAAAACGGCCGCGAGGATACCGCGCCGGATCGCAGCAGCAGGCTCGTTCCACACTTTTTTCATCTTGAAACAATGAATTATTCGCATGGAACTTATTATATCACATTTGAATTCCATAGGCAAGCTGTAATGCCCGGAAGTTAAACCGAGTTTTTAATGCCTTTTTACAGAATATTTTTTGGGCGTTATTTTACAGGAAGCTTTTTACAAGACTGTTGCAATTATCCGATAAAAATGATATAATCTGAACCCGTATGAGTGAAGTGCACGCTATAATCCGCAGCGAGGTCAGCCTGAACGGGCGGCCCGCGAGGTACTTCGAATTCGAATACCACCGCTATTCCCTGGCCGCCTGGCGCGACGACCGTTTGAGAAACGCGCCCGCGTCGTCTATGGCTATAACCATCGACCGGCACCGCGACTTCGTTATGGCGGAAAAACAGGATCTCGAAAAGTTCGCCGGTTACGGCGACTGCGAAACTTCGTTCATCCGCAACGTCCACGAAATTCCGGCCATCGCTAATAACGATTTTATAGCCTACGCCTTTTACGACGATTATTGCTCCGACGCTATCGCCATCGCTTACGAAGATTATTACGAAATTGAAAAAAGATCCATGGTCCCCCTGAACGCTCCGTTTTTCGACAGGCGCTCGAACCCGCACCATTTGCTTTGCCTGCCTTCCATGCAGGATGTCTTCGCGCCGGACTGCGATTTTGAAAGAACGCCGACCTATAAGTTCTTTTACGACAGGCTGGCCGCCGCCGCAAGCGTTATTTTAGATATTGACCTGGATTACTTCACCTATCAGTCTCCTGACGACGGCATATTCGTCCGGCGGGAAGAAGATATCAGATCGGCTTTCGCCAGGATCAAGCCGGCTTTTTCACGCGTGATGAGCCGCGTGACCACGATCGCAGTTGCCAGAGAAAGCGTATGCTGCGGCGGAAGACAAAATGCCGCGAAGATCAGGGAAATACTTTTGGATATTTTTAAAACGGACTATAATTTATTGTTTTGACGATTTACCATTGCTTTTGACAATTTAACTATGCTCTATATAATTATTTTCAGGATTGTAAATATTTTCTGGAACTTTTCAGCGGCATGCGAAGTATAACTGGATATCACGGTAATTTAGCGAAAATTTTTAAAAAATAAATTGAAAGATGGTGGTAAGTATGAACGAAAAAAGAGTTTTCAAAATCAAGTGGCAATCTTACCTTATAATCATCATGCTGCTCCTGTGGGCGATATCGCCTTCGGCGGCGTCCGACATTCAGAATGTGGGCGGCTCCATTTCCAAAGACAATATTGGAGATAATGCCAATGTTCCCAAGGGCGGCCTCGTATACAACTGCGGCGGGCTTAACGTGCGCACCGGGCCCGGAACCGATAATTCAATAATAGGCGGCCTCGTTCCCGGCGCCGGCGTTCAGATCATCGGCAAAGAAGGAAAATGGTTCAAGATCAAATATAACGGCTCCACCGCTTTCGTCAGCGGCGATTATATCAATACTTCAGGCTCGTCTTCTGACAAGGAAGAAAGCGCAAGCGGCTCCGGCACCGTTCAGGTATCCACTTATCTTAACGTCAGATCCGGCCCCTGGGGCAATATAGTCGGCAAACTCTACGGTGGCGCTAACGTGCAGATCGTCGGCAAGAGCGGTGACTGGTACAAGATCAAATACAACGGCTCGACCGCTTACGTCCATTCGAATTACATAACCAAAGGCGGCTCCAGCAGCAGCGCGTCCAATAACAATAATTCTTCATCGAACAATAACTCTAACTCCTCCGGCGGCAGCGCTTCGGCTTCCAAGATCGTTTCCTGCGCCGAAAAATATATCGGCTCGACGCGTTTCAGAGGGCCCGAGGTCAACTACGGCAATCTCGCCTGCGCCCAGTTCGTTTCGACCGCCCTTAAAGATGCCGGCGCGGTCAGCCGCGTTCAGCTCGGCGTGCTCGGCGTGCTTTCCGATTTAAGGTCCCGCGGCTGGAAAGAAGTATCCGCGCCCCCGTTCAAACCAGGCGACGTCGTCACATGGAAAACCTACGATAGAAGCGGCGACGGAGTTAAAGATAACGATACGCACATAGGCATTATGGGTAATGACGGCCAGGCCATATCGAACTCGTCCTCGCAGAAAATGCCCCGCCGCCACAGCGTTTATTATTGCCCGATCTGCCGCGTGCTCAGGCAGGCTTAACTGCCGGCTCTCTACGCGCCGGCTCGCGGAATTCACATTCAATTTCAATGGTTCGGGTTATTATGAGGATTAACATAATTAAAGAACAAAATAAAAAATTACAAACAACTTAACATCCGAATTTATTCGCCGGGCGTTGCAGATGCGATGCCCCGCTTTTCTTTTTTTAAAAGTCGTAATTAAAGAAATTTCAACAAGGTGTAAAAGGAGAAAAAATGAAAACCGTTCTATCTTTCAATCACGCGAAATTATTCACTGCAGCAGCCATTGCAGCCGTTATATTCACGGCCGCCGTGACGGCTTTTGTTTCAGCCGCGCTCGCGGCCGATCTCAAAGATTTCAGCGTTAAATTCGGCAAGGCCGAAAACCAGCTCATGTATTACAACCATACCGTCGAGGGATTCGAAGAACCCTATCCGATGGGACCCGCCGATTTCTGCGTTCTGCCAAACGGCACCGTGGCAGTTCTTGACACTTTCAACAACTCCGTCAAGGTATTCGGACCCGATTCGAAACTGCTCGAATGCGTCAATGTTCTCGAACTGGTTAAAAAAGAACTCGCGACGGCCGAGATCGCCCTGTCCGGCCTCGCCTTCGTTAAATACGATTCCGCAGGCTCCGAGTTTTACGCCGCCGACGCCATCAGCTCCAAGATATTCCACATCGCGGCTAAAAAACTCGTTAAAACTTTCGGCGCGCGCGGAGAAAAACCCTTCGAATTCACCCAGCTCGAACAGATTTTCGCAACGCCCGACGGCCGCATATTAGCCTGCGATTACGCTAAAAATAAGGTCGCGGTTTTTACCGCCGACGGAAACGGCGTCAAAGAATTCGGCTGGAATTTATGCTCCATCTACGCCGATTCTAATTATATTTACTCCATTACCCCGCATAACAACAGATCACTCGCTTTCTACAAACAGGAGATCGCGACCGGCCTTTGCGAACTTATGTTCACCATCCATATTCCCACATTCAGGAACGCTAAAATTATCGGCGTCGACGCAAACGGCGCCGTCATGGCCGCTTTTTTCGACGATTCCATCCAGACGAAGCTCATGCTGGAAAGTAAAGACGAGTACCCGGCCGGATACTACACCGTCGCGGTTTTTTCGGCTAACGGCCAGATGCTCGACACTAAGACCGTTCCCGTCTGCGCCGCCCTCGGCAGCCAGTTCTACTTTGACGCCGCCGAAAATAAAGCCTATTACCAGAACTATAACGCCGACCGCGCGCCGGCCGGTGATTATAAAATAACCCTCATCGAACCCGGCTTCGAAGCCGCCGCCGGCATCAAAAAAGCCGCAGGAGACAACATAACCCCTCTGAAAAAGGCCGCCACTAAAATCGAATACGGCGATGCCGCTAATAAACTTTCCGGCCCGTTCGAAACGGTTTCGTCTAAACTGCCCGTACTGCGCTGCGATAAAGACGGATACTTCTACATACTCGACCGCTCGGCCGGCAAGGTGCTCTGCGTTGACGAGGCCTTCGTCAATATCAAGGCCGTCGAGATAGTCAAAAACCTCAAAGAAGAAGAAGCCGGAAAGAAAGACGGTTTCGATTTCTGCGATATGTACGCGGTGTCCAGCTCCGAAATTTATGTTCTCGACTCCAAAAACGGCGAATATTACCAGATCAAAAAGACCGCCGGTAAAAGCGAAGCCGCCTATGACATTAAGATCGTCGACTTCGGCGGCGAAGGCGTCGATAAATACGACCGCATCTTCGCTAACTCCATCGGCGAGGTTATTCTCTATTCGTCCGTCGACGGCGACGCGATCATATTCGACGCTAAGGGCGGCGAAAAA
>MGFH01000014.1 GCA_001791795.1 Candidatus Wallbacteria bacterium GWC2_49_35 | reverse complement strand
TCGACCCGCCGCAATTATTAAAAAAGGTCAAAAATACAGGCTGGATCGGCATCACGATCGGCAGGCCGGAATTTCGCGGCCGCGGGATCGGAAGAACGGCGATAGGTTTCATCGAAGATGAATGCAGGAAACTTAAATTGAGCAGGATCGAACTCGGCGTTTTCGAGTTCAACCATAACGCGATCGGGCTGTACAGAAATATGGGTTATATCGAGCTCGGTGTTATCGAAAAGTTTACATGCTGGCAGGGGAGCTGGTACAAAGACATCCGGATGGAAAAATATATTTAGCGCTCGATTATTTACAGCGGTTTTTCCACGATTCGCGCCTGTTTTTTAGCGATATATTTCATGACGGTATTATAAAAAGTATCTATATTGTCTATCGGCTTGGTGATGTAATCGTCCATTCCGGCCGCGATGAACTTTTCTCTGTCGCCTTCCATAGCGTAAGCCGTCAGGGCTATTATCGGGATCCGCTTTCCGGTTCCCGCCTCGAGCTCCCTAATTTTCATGGTGGCCTCAAAACCGTCCATTTCGGGCATCTGGCCGTCCATCAGTATGACGTCGAATCCGCCCGCCAGATAAAGTTCGACCGCGTCCGCGCCGTTGCCCGCTATCTTTATGTTCCATCCGAAGCGCTTTGCAAGGGAATTCAGCAGCAGGCAGCTGGCTTCGTCGTCTTCGGCGAGAATTATACTAATTGAACTGTCTTTTTTGTAAACGTCTTGAGTAAAAACATTTTCTGAGGCAACTTTTAATTGATCTGAAAATATTTCAAAGGGAATTTCTACCGTGAATGAACTGCCTTTTCCGACCTCGCTTTTTACCTTGATCTTTGCGTTCATCAACTCAGCGAGTCCTTTAATTATGGAAAGCCCGAGCCCCGTTCCGCCGTGGCGCCTGGTCGATGAATTATCGAGCTGGTGAAACATTTCGAATATTTCGTCGATCTTGTCGGAAGGTATTCCGATGCCTTCGTCGATGATGCTCAGGGCTATTACGGCCGTTTTATCGGTTTTTTCAATTTCTGCCGCTTTTATTATGATTTTACCCGCCGGCGTGAATTTTATGGCGTTGGTAAGAAGATTGAGCAATATCTGCTTTACTCTCAGCGGATCGCCGTATAAATTATAATCTATGGATGAATCGATCTCGTAAAATAATTTGATGTTTTTATTTTTCAACTGTTCGTTTAAAAGCGATATTGAGTTTTTAACCAGATCTCTTATGTCGAAAGGTTTTATATTCAACGTAATTTTTTTAGCCTCGAGCCTTGCGAATTCAAGCATATCGTTGATAAGCTCGAGAAGATGGACGGACGAAGATTTTATCATTTCGACGCACTCTTTTTGTTCATCCGTCAGTCTGCCGTAGGAAAGAACGCTTGAAAAGCCTATTATTGCGTTCATGGGAGTCCTTAACTCATGGCTCATATTCGCCAAAAAAGCGCATTTAGCTTTGCAGGCGGTCTCGGCTCTGTCGCGCGCCTCGCGGAGGTCGGCCGTCCTTATCTCCACCTGTTTTTTAAGCTGGCGGTTCCAGACGAGGATCAATGAACCGGTGATCGTGAAAAAAATGACGATCGATAAAACTATCGCCCAGAAAGTGCGGCTTTCAAAAATATTACTTTCGTCGATATGCACCCATCTGCGGTAAATTTTTTTCCGTTCGGTTTCGTCGATATCTTTTAACGCCTTGTTCAATATGGCGTTGAGCTCGGGTATGTCGCGGCGCGAGCCTATGGCGAGTTTGACAGGGTAACCCGCGTCGCCGGCGATCCTTAAATTGGTGATTCCTTCTTTTTCGATCATGTAGGAGGCCGTAGCCAGGTCTATTATGGCGGCGTCCGAGATGCCGTAGGCGGCGTTAAGAAGAGCGTTAAGATCGGTAGGGACCGGATCGTACGAGTAGGAGGGATAATTTTTATGAAGATACTCGGCGACGGCGTAACCGCTGACCACGGATATTTTTTTGTCTTTAAGGCCGTCCAGGGTAAGATCGCCCGTCACATTTTTTCTGACGAGTATCACGTTCTTTATTTCAAGTATGGGGTCTGTAAAAAGAAGGTATTCGCTTCTTTGAGGGGTCGCGGTCGCCGCGTTGACTATGGCGATTTTTTTTTCTTTAGCCATGTTGAGTATATCTTTGAAAGAATTCGCCATGGCCGTTTTAAATTCCACGCCGATCCTTTTTTCGATGGCTTTTATATATTCGTGTGCGAGGCCTTTTGTAATGCCTGATTTTGAATCGAAGAATTCGAAAGGCGCGTATGCCGGGTCGGGGGCGAAGATAAGTTCTTCTTTATGTTCTGAAAGCCATTTCTGATCGGATTCGCTCAATATGCCGCTCTGACCCTGCGCATGCGGAGTGGCAGCGGAGAGCCAGAAAAATAAATATACAAGCAGAAATATGGTTTTTATTTTAGTATTAAAAATCATAGTGTATAAATATTTTAGCACAGTAAATGATAATTTTCAACTAAATTAAAACTTAATATTTTAATACAGGATGATTTTATACATGTATAACCGGGTTTATTTAAAATCGAGAGTTGAGACTAAAGGTTTTATAAAGTACTGGTTATTTTATGACGAAAAGCTCCTGGTATAAATTTTTCAGGTCAAGCGCTCTTCTTTTCACGACCTCCATGCGCAAGCTGACCGCTATGACGCGGTACATGGTGCCTTCCTGTTTCGAGTAAATATCGGCGATCATTGCGAATTCGGCGTCGCGGAAGGTTATCCAGGCAAGCTGTGCTTTTTTCAGCTCCGCTTTCGATTCTTTATCCATCTTTTCGGACAGAAGTTTATAATATTTATTCAGCTCGGCATCCCACAATTTTTCGCCCTCGTCCATGGCCTTTATCATTCCGGCCGTCGAAGGATCTTTATCCATGGCCTTATCGACGAATATATCGATCTCGTGCTTCCGGCTTTCGCTTTCGGCGGCGAGGGCCGGCATAATTAAAATTGGCGATAAAACCGCTGAAAAAACCAGTGAGAGCGAAAAAAACAGCTCGGTGGATAAAAATAACAATAACGGCCGTTTGAATAGTGCTTTCATGATGATCTCCTTCTTTTGCATTATAAATTATAATATTAAATTTTTATAATATTGAAATTTTTAAGATTTTTAAACCGGCGCCGGCAAATTAAAAAATCATGCCGGATGCGGCGTTTTATGAGCTGTATCATGCCGTCGGCTCACTCGCCGAATTTCCAGTTTTTGACGACCTCTTTCTGCATCGCCGATTCGGGGGAGGCTATGAAACCGTTGCTGATATTGGCCCTGAGTTCCTTTAACTTATCTATGACGCTCGCTCCGTCCGCGTATCCGTGCCTTACAAGATAACAGCCGACGATCATGCCGGTCCGCCCGATCCCGCCCCAGCAGTGAATATAAACCCTTTTTCCTTCGCTTACCTTTGCGTCGATCTCGTCGAGGATCTCCCTTATCTTTTCGGGCGGCGCTATGCCGAAATCTTTTATAGGGTGGCGATTACATGTCACATCGACCTTGAGGGACTCCGCCGCTTTTTTTAAGGTGTTCTCATAAGGCGCGAATTCGTTGTAATATCTGTCGCGTTCGCCTTCCTCCATAAGATTGATGATATGCCTGATGCCGTATCTTAAAAGATATGTGATCTTTTTGCGCGCGAGCTCGGGGTCTATGTCGCCCGGATAGCAGCCGGCCAGAAGGTGTTCATGGTCGGCCCAGTAAGATCGGTCGAACGGCGTTTCGGTTATTTCGTCGATATCTATCTCTTTACTGCTCATAAAATTCCTGCTTTATGCCGTAAAGCGATAATGGCACAGATTTTCCCTTCATGACCACAGGGCCGAGTTTAACGAAATCAAAACCCTTGAAATTGTCTTTATTGATAATATTTACGACGTCTTCGCTCATTAAAATGTCGGTCTGGAAATTTTTCGTCTCGGTTTCTATTCTGGAGGCGATATTGACGTTATCGCCGATGAACGTGTACTCCATGCGTTCTTCCGTGCCTATATTTCCTGCGACGAGCCTGCCCCTGTGAATGCCTATGCCCGCTTTTACGGCCGGATATTTTTCAAGCGCGTTGAATTCGGCGAGCGCGGCCTTCATTTGAAGCGCGGCCCTGACCGCCGCTTCTTCGTGACCGGCATTGCCGAATATAGGAGCAAAAACGGCCATGACGGCGTCTCCTATAAATTTATTGACGACGCCGCCGTTCGCATGGATAGGTTTTACGACATGCGAAAAGTAAAGGTTTAAAAAGTCGACGAGTTCGGCCGCGCTTAGTTTTTCGCTGAGCGGCGTGAAATCTCTGATGTCCGAGAATAGTATCGTGGCCTCGATCTCCTCGCCCATAAGGTTAACCTTTTTCTCTTTGAGCAGTTTTTCGGCGATCTCGATCGACATGAACCGGCCGAATGTGTCCTTGATCTTCTCCCGCTCGGCGAGCCCGTCGAGCATCGAGTTGAAATGTCCCTTCAACTGGCCTATTTCGTCTACGCAAAGCACGGATGTCTTACACTTGAAATCGCCTTTGGCGACGAGTTTCATCCGCTCGATCAGTTTATTGACGGGCACTATGATGTTTTTTCTGAACGAGAACATCGAGGCTATCTGCATCGCGAAAAAATACATGGCGAAAAACGAGGCTATCAGTATCGGAATGAGTATCTCAAAATTGTCAAGGACGGTTGTGATGGACGAAAGGCCGTTTAAAATTCCGGCGTTGAACGAAAGCGGAAGATAAAGCCCTATGGCCGTCGGCGCCATTCCAACGGAAAACACTATTATGAAAAACCTTATTGAAAGGCTTATCGAGGTCCCCTGCCTGATGCCGTAAGGATTGTATTTTTCAAAGAAAGGCGCTGCTATATATTTTTTGATGTATTCGTGAGTGAAACCCATCGTGAGAAGGCTTGTCAGCGCGATGAACATGATCAGCGATACCGCGAAAAGCGCGAGCGCCGCCATCGGAATACTTTCCAGCACGGCGTAACAGCCCGCGAGATTGACCGCAAACCTCACCAGGCCGGCCGCCCAGACGAGCGAAAGCATGAAAAGCGGAAGGCCCGATACGATATTTTCAAGGCGGTTGATGTCGGGCGCATTTCCGGAGAAATTAAAGGAGTAAAGCGGCAGAAGCCTTAAGATCAAAATTACGCAGAGCGCAAAGACCGTGAAATGCTTATTAAAAAAATATAAAAACGGATACTTGTCAACGCCCTTTTTTTCAAAACTTCTTTCGAAGGAAACCGAAAAACTTCCTCCGCTGCGGCCGCTTATGAGCACATTGACAAGCCCCTGTGAGGTCGACATCTCGAATGCGTAATTGTTCTGATCGAGCAGCGGATTGCCTTTCATTACGGGGCCGCCGCCCGGCGAAGATTTTACTTTGTCATTGCCGGCAATTTCACCGGTATCGCCCGCCAGCGTTTCTTTTCGATCATATCCTCCGGCGCCGACTTCGGGCAGTGGAAGTTCGTATCTTACGTTTTCGCCGATGCGCATGCCGAAAGTCTTAGCCCCGCTCGTTTTCAATTCTTCTTTTTTAGTTTCCGATATCCGCGCGATTATGGCTTTTATGCTGCCGACGTCGATGAGCGAATACGATTCGAACAGCTCGAGCGGGCGGTCCGCCGCGGCTATCGACAGGATTAAGCACAGATAAAGGCCTATATATAATTTTTTATATGTTTCCGCGATCTTCATAATTAGTATCAGCTCAAACTTAAATCATAAAAATTATTTCGAATTTATTAATTTATGCGAATATACTTATTTAGCTTCGACCGTTATTTGATGAATTTATTTTCGTCGATCTCTTTGAAAGCCAGCTCCAGCTCTTCTTTAGTGTTCATGACTATCGGCCCGCCCCACGCGATCGGCTCTTTAACGGGTTTTCCCTCAAGCAGCAAAAATCTTACGCCTTTATCGGCGGCTTTTGCCATGAATTTCTTTCCGTTATTGAATAATACGGCGTGTTTTTCGGTAATTAGTTCGCCGCCTTCGGCGGCGAAGCGGGCGGCCCCTTCGATGATGTAAACAAATAAAGTCGAATCGAAGGCGTCAAGCATTAAAAACGGATCGAAATCTTTCGTGTCGTGGTATCCGAAAACCCTTACCAGTTTCACGCCGGCGCCGTCCTGCGTGCGCGTTCCCGTTATAATCCGGCGTATCGTACGAATCTCGCTCATAATCAAAACGCTCCTTTTTATGTAAAATCATTGTAGCAAAAAGAAAAATCAATGTCAATAAAATATGCGCGATTAAAAACTTATTGACACGCTTTCGGCGGTGTGATAAGATATTCTCAGTTGAAAATCCTTTTTTAACCTTTGAAATCGCGTGAAACTGATTTTCAGGGATTTTGAAGCGCTTAAGTTTGAATGATATTTAGAAGGCCGAATTATGAGAATACTCGTCGATGCCGATGCCTGTCCCGTAAAGGAAATAATAATACGGACCGCCAGGCGCTTCTTGATTCCGGTGATCATGTTCGTAAATACCTGCCATATCATAAATGACGGTTATTCAACCGTCGTCACCGTCGACCAGCATTCCGATTCGGTCGATTACGCCATCGTCAACAGCATAAAACCTGGGGATATCATCGTGACGCAGGATCACGGCCTTGCCGCGCTCGCGATGTCGCCGAAGAATTTCGTGATCAGTCAGAACGGGTTTATATATGATAATTCGAATATAGACTCGCTGCTCAGCTTCAGGCATGAATCGGCGAAGGTAAGGCGGTCGGGCGGCAGGACGCCGAACCCGAAGAAACGCACGGCCGAAGAGGATGAAAAGTTTGAAAAAACCCTTGTCGGGGTAATAGAGAAAGCGAAATAGCAACACCGGGGAAAAGGAATTTAACGAAAAAAATCAAAAATTTGAGGCGCGTATGTTTATCATCGTATGGAAGTATATAATCAGACCTGAATATAAAAGCGATTATATCGATACATATAAAGAAAATGGAAAATGGAGCCGGTTATTTAAAAAATCAAAATCGTATAAATTTTCGAAACTATTTCACAAAGACGATCGTGAATATTTATTGATCGATGCATGGGATAATGAAAAAACATATAATGACTTTAAGAAAAAATATTTTGAAGAATACCGCTCATTGTCCGATGAGGCCGCCTCGCTTTACGAAATCGAGGAAAAGATCGGCGAATATGATGAAATTATTTAAAACACCAAACAAAAATAAATCTAAACTTAAGAAAAAATTTGGATATCATATAAGGAGACAGTTATGAAGTTAAAAAGAACATTGACCGCGGCAATATCTCTGGCCGCTTTGATTCTGACGCTGGCGCTTACTTCGGCGGCTTACGCCTGGGGGCCCATCACGCACATGTCGATCGTGCTTATGGCAGGTGAAAAATCACGTCTTCCCGTCGCCGATAATCTCATAGGGACATTCGTTACCGGCTCGACCGAACCCGACATAGGCGTTCTCGCCGAAAAAACCGCGAATTATGACGTTTATCACGATCCTGTTTTTGTCGACGCGCTTGTCGCAGTCGCCAACCGCAAACCCAGCCCTGAAAAAGAGATACTCCTCGCCCGCGCCATGGGATATGCGACGCATATAAAGTGCGCCGATATCGTCGCTCATGCCGAAAAAGGCTACGCCAACAATAAAGTGGTGCTTCCCATCGAAAAGAAACCGCACCACAGGATAACCGAATTCATCGCCGATGTGCTCTCTTACAGCCGCTGCGAAGCACTTTTCAAAAAATGCAAAATCAATTTTATAGACTCGAAGACCCTTATCGAAGCGAGGAACGAATACGCGAAGATGAAGCGAATCACCCTTGTTTCAAACGAAAAAGAAATAAAGGGGCATATCAATAAGCACCTTTTCATAGTGACCACATACATGACGGTCGCTAAATATCTCGCGCACGACAAACCTCAAATAGTCTCAGAAATGGATAAACTCGAAAGCGACAGATTCGAAGGGATATCGGAGGACGGCGGCATTACGCGTTCCGTGAATAACGTCCTTTCATTTATCGCCGATAAGACTCTTCTTGCAAAAGGAAAAGACAGAAGGAATATATTCGTCAGAGCCGACGGATTTTTCGCGAAGATTACGAAAAAGGCCGAGGAAAAATTTCTCGGGGCTGCCGAAGGCGCCGCTATGGAACTTTCCGACATTAACGCCGTCAAAAAGATCATAAGAAAGATGCTCGCCGAAAAACTCGAAGCCGACACCTATGAAGCCATAGCGGATCGATTTTTCGTCAACGTCATACTCGGCGATAATCAGACGCTCGCTGAAATGCTCTACCTTGCGGAATATCCCACAGTCGCCAATAAGACCGCGAAGATCGCATCCGAATATTCCGCGATCAGTTCGGCCGTGATGAAACGCGTCGAAATGAAGAGGTTGCAGAGGGGAAAATAACTTTAAAATTTGAACGGATCGATGAAATAAAAAGGCCGCCTGAAAACTTAAATTCAGGCGCCTTTTAATTTTTTAAATTACTGTTTCTTGTCGAAGAATGGGCTTTTGGCCGTCGCTGAAAGCGGCACGCCGTGCTTCTGGTCCATCTCTTTCATTTTATCGGCTATCCTGGCCATGTCTGCGCCGCTGACTATGGCTATCGCCAGATTATCCACGCCCCGGCCTTTCGGCGCGGTTCTCGCCGCGACCGCCATTTTTTCGGCGATATCCATTACGGCCTTAGCGTTTATGTCTTTTTCGAAGGTTACGCTCATATTCCAATCTCCTTATATATAAAAATTGAATTTTGTTATTATTTTTACACCGCTGATAGATTTTAACACAAAAAAGCCTTTCGATTCAATTATTACTAAATGCGTATGAATATTTTAATGTCAAATTTTAATTGACAAAAACCGGTCTATGTAATATATTGTTTAAAGTTTCAAATCACTAAAAGTAAACGTTTTTTTAGTTTAAATTTCATAAAGAGTTATTTGTGTTGAAATCATCTTCCGTTATATTCTTATTAAATTTAAGTTAGACTTATTAAGGAGTGATTTATTTTGAAAAGATCAAGTTTAATTTTGATGGCAATTTTGATGATATTGTTTATGGCGGCGGCCGGCGATGCAAAAACCAGGCACGTTCAGGACAGGGAATATTATAAAAACACAATCGCCGCCGCGCGCGAAACTATTTGGAAAGCCCTGACGGACGGCCATGGCAGCTGCGCCACCGTGGCGGTCATGGACAACGGCAGGCTCGTTTACTCCGAATGCTTCGGCGCCGCCGAGCGCGCGACGAACCGGCCCGTCGATAAAAATACGCGATTCAATATCGGCTCGACCAGTAAAATGTTCGTGGCCGTACCTATTTTACTTCTTGTCGACGAAGGGAAGGTTTCGCTCGACGAAAAGATCGTTAAATACATCCCCGATTTTACGATGAAAGACGAGCGTTATAAAGATATAACCGTCAGAATGATATTCAACCATTCGTCCGGCCTTCCCGGCAGCACGTTCTATTTCGGCTACGAGCCCGACGGCGGTATGCACGGGCTGCTTCTCGATAATTTGAAAAACGCGAGCTTGAAACACGCTCCCGGAGCCATGTCCATGTATTGTAACGACGGCTTCACGCTCGCCGAGATAATAGTCGAAAGGCTCAGCGGGAAAAAATTCATGGATTTTCTGGCGGAACGCGTATTTAAACCGCTTGGAATGAAAAATTCGGGTCCGAGCGTCGGCGAGTGCGGCAGCAAAAATATCGCCGAATATTACGATCTGAAAACCGGTAAAAAATATCCGCCCGAGATCGTCGAGGTATACGCCTGCGGCGGCATTTCATCCACTGCCGAGGATCTTTGCAGATTCGGAAACAGCTTCAATCCGAAAAGCAAAAACAAATTATTGTCGGCCGCTTCGCTCGCCGAGATACGCAGAAACCAGCCCTACCGGTTTTATAACGAGCTGAAACACAGGCCGATGATGAGCGAATTCGGCTGGGAATATTCGAACCTGGACGAACTCGAGGCCAAAGGTTTTCAGGCCCTCGGCAAAGGCGGCAATACGATTTGTTATTCTACCAACCTGCAGATACTGCCTGACGAGGGAATTACTATAGGTCTTATGATCAACGGCCATGCTTCGGGCGAGGCTCTCACGCGCCCTATACTCGACGCTCTTATGAAAGATAAGAATCTGATAACCCCGCCTCCCGTTACGGCTAAAAAGCCCGTCGAAGCGCAGAAAGTGCCTGAAGACCTGCTTAAGTTCGCCGGCATTTACGCTAAATCCACGGCGCCGTTCAAGATAGTCTTCAACAAAGATAAAAACGGGTTTGAGATATATCCGCTGGAGCCGGCCAAAAAAGAAAAAAGATCCGGCGGCGAAAACGCAGCCGCGGATAAAAACAATAATGAGGTCAAAGACGGAAAAATCCACGCTGCGCCGGTTATAGCATATGTATATAACGCCGGCTTTTTTCATAATTTTGAAAAAGAAGCGAAATGTTATTTTGCCGAGATCGACGGCCGTCAATATTTAGTGCAGCATAAAATTAAAACTTACGGCGTTGACACGATAGAATATCAGAAACTCGATGAAATTAAAGATCCCGTATCGTTTAAAACTGACATTGCCGGTAAAGCGTGGCTTGTTAGAAACGAAAAGCCTTACGTTCTCGCCGGCAGCATCGGTATCGCTAAAACCGATTTTTACGAGGAACTGCCGGGATACGTTAATTTCGCCGGAGTTAAAAAGATCGAAAATCCTGAGTACGCAGGCATCGCCGTAGCCGTTTTCCGCGACCAGGCTGATCTGAGACTCATTGACATGAACGGCGAAACCTGTATTAAAACCAACTACGGCCTTTGTTCGCCGGCAGACTCCGCCAGGAAATTAATAACCGGTGTCAACAGGGTAGTTATAAAGTCTGAAAACTACAATGAATGGCTCAGGGTTGAAAAAGGCGCCATTGTTAATTTCGATAAACCTCAAAAAGGAAGAATAATAGTCGTGACTGAAGAAAATGCAATATACGACAGCGTTGTCGATAAAGACGAGATCTACGCGCCGGAAGGCAGTTTCATATTCTGCGCCGGGACCGCCGGAGATCTTTTCAAAATCATCGCCAGGTAAATTTTTAACTCAACCGCAATATTTATTATAGTAAACGAAATTAATTGGTTGACATGTAAGGCCGGCAAAAATTTTTCGGAGCGAAGCCTCCGCAGGCGCCTAAGGCGCCGAGGACCAGCGAGCGGAGAAAAGATTTTTGTCGGCCGCAATAGATGGAATTTTGTAGTGATGAAAGGGCGTGAAAATATGGTATCGGTCAAGCGCGTATCCGCTGTAATTTTAATTTCGGTTATTATGATCGGAACATTCGCCGGCTCAGGATTTGACGCAAAAGTCATGGCGGACGACGAGAACGAACTTTTCGCCGCCATAGAGTCACGCAATAGCACGGCGCTCGAAGAGGTCATTTCACGCGGAGTAAATATCGAAGTGCGTTCGCCTAATAACTGCACTCCTCTGATGTATGCGGCCGCGACAAATAACGTTCAGGCGGCGAAGATACTTTTAGAAGGCGGCGCCGAGGTGGACGCCAAAGGCTTTACCAGCCGGGACGGAACCGCCAACAGCACAGCCCTTATACTGGCGGCCGAAACCGGCTCGTTAGAGGTCGCCGAACTTCTGATACAAAAGGGAGCGGACGTCAACTATATAAACAGCTTTAACAGAACGGCGCTTTTCTGGGCATATAAAGCCAACAAGCCGGATATGATAAAACTTCTGGAAAGTAAAGGCGCAACTAAAGAAGGCAAAACGCCTGATGCCGAAGATTCCGGCAATTCTAAAACCGGTTCCGGAAATGCGGGCGGCGGCCCGGCAAAAACCTCAGTGAAAAACGATCCTGTAAAGGCGGCCTCGGCCGCGAGAATTATGGCATGCTGCTCGAATATGAAAACTATCGAAGGCGCGTGTGAACTTTATCTTATGGAAAATGGAGCCCCGAAAGATCAGCTGACGATCACGGAGCTTATCACAAAAAAATATTTGAAAAAAGAGCCCAAATGTTCGCTCAATAAGGATAGCTCGTATATATTAACCGTTAAAGGATATGAAACCGTTATAAAATGCCCTGAGCATAATAAGACGCTCGAGGAAATGATCAAAACCACCGATAATTTAAAAAAAGCGAATATGCTGCCGGATATTAACAGCGCTCCCGCGGCTCCGGCGCCGCCCGCGCCCGACGCTAAAAAAAGCGCCGTGCTGAAGCTGTTTCTTGAGGTTTTCAACAAATGCACTCACGACGCGGCCGTTACGGTTCAGACCACCAGTAATGAAACCAAGCCGCCGGCCAAATTAACTCAATATTTCTACTACAGAGATCCTTCGAATTTCCGTTCCGATACTCACGCCGCGGCTCAGAAGGTTAGAATGGTTATATCAGGCGCCGGATCATGGTTTTATTCGGAGAACGACGCGAAACTGACTGCGATTCCTCCTGAAAAATCCGCCGAAATAATTGCGGCGATGGATATTGGCTCTATTGTATCGAACAATATCGATCTTTTCGAATTAAAGGAATCAAAAGATAAAAATAATAATATTCTAATATACATACTCAATAAAAAAACAGGATTTATGAACACTTACGTAATCGATAGAAAACTTAAAGTTTTCAAAAGATTATGCACGTATCCGAAAAAAGGAGTTCTGGGCGAGGACAGCGTTTACGGCAGCTATAGATTCGCAAAGATAGACGACAAAGCGTTCGCGGTTCCGAAGCCTAAAACCGGCACGGCTAAATGATCCGGCGCTGCTCGCGATATGAAGATACCGGCTTATAAACGAAAAACCTGCCAGGTGGACCAAATTGCCCGGCAGTTTTTTTTCGCTAAATTTAAAGAAGCGGTATGATAAAATAAAATGCCCGCCTCGGCTACATTTTTGAAACTTTCAGGTCCATTATAAGGCACTTTTCGCGGGAAAGCGGAAAATAACTGTCCTTCGAAACGCCTATATACGCGCCGCCGAACATCTCGTAAACGTTAGAGGATATCTGAAGTTCCGGAAGTTTTCCAATGAAATTTTCGCCGTCGAAATATAGCGCCAGCTGAACCGGAGTGGCGAAATTGCCTTCAGGAGTGAAATCCCCGCCGCTTGCGATCATGACAAATATTGCCGGACGGCCTCCCAGCAGCTCCTTCGCCGTTTTTTGCGAAGAGGCGATCCTGTGGGCCGTGAGCGCGGGCTGCGGAATGCCGTCATATTCGCAGGACGCGCTTTTTGTGTAAGGCAGGCCGTATGTTTTAGAAGTGTTTTTATCGGTATAAGGCGATATCAGGACGCCGTTTTTGATCAGAGGCGTTTCAAATCCTTCGTTCACGGAGCCTTCCGCGTCGAAGAAAGAGCCCGGATTTTCAGCCGGATCGAGGCAGAAATAAAAATCGAATTTATCAGAAAAAAGTTTTTGCCCTGATTTATCAGAAAAAATTGAACTTTTAGTCCCGAAACGCAGGCCGTGCAGATCCTGGGCGAATTTTATCAGCGGAGTAGGGTCTTCCGTCGAAAATATGACCGGAAAGCGTTCGCCGGCCGGAAGATCAATTAGATTATTATAAGCGCCGCAAACGGCGTTGAGATGTTTTAAAAAGGCAGCCCTGTCGTACTTTCGACCCTTAAACGAAACGAAGCCGTCTAATATATTAACGGAAGTCTTTTTCTTGAAAAGAAGAGACAGTACTAAGATTCTGTCCCTGTAGCAAAGGTCGAGACCGCGGTCGTTCAATATGCGCTCTTCGTAATTTATGAGCTTTACCGCGTCCGAGAATGAAAAATCAGGCTGGGCGATGCGGACGGCCTCAAGAAGGGTTTCGACTTCGCTTATGAGTTCATTTTCAGCAAATATATCGCATGACAGGTTTTTACTTAAGTTCAGATCGCAGCCGGGCTCATATTCATACGGCACCTTCAATGAAAGCGCCGCACGGGCTTCGTTTTCAAGGAATTTTTCGTCGTGTCCGCCGAGCGCGCCGGCGATGCCTATGTACTTACCGTCATACGCTCTGCAGCCCGTCCTGATTATGTTTTTACGCTTGAGCGAATCGATTTTCGTCTGGACTATTTTCAACGATATTTCTTCGTCTTTTTGAATATATTTTTCTATTATCATGATAATTTTCCCCACTACTGCACATTCATATTTTTAACCCGCATGTACGGGCCGCCGAATCCGACCGGAAGCGGCCACTGGTCCATTTTTCCGCATCCGCCCTCCGCGAACGATAAAAGTTCGAGCTTATCGGAAAGGCCGTCTATATCGCCGAGCGTTTCAAA
>MGFH01000013.1 GCA_001791795.1 Candidatus Wallbacteria bacterium GWC2_49_35 | reverse complement strand
CTTCCCGGAAGCGTGAGGGTGATCTTCGCCTGCGATGAACCGTCGGAATTCATGGTCCATATCTCAGCCAGCGATCTCGAATACGAGAGCTTCGTACCGTCGGGCGACCAGGCCGGCCAGCTGCTGTCTCCGTCGGTTGTGAGGCGCTTAACGGCGGTCCCGTCAATATTCATCGAATATATATCATATTTTCCGGCGGTTTCGACGACGTAGGCGACCGTGGTCCCGTCGGGCGATAAAGCCGGGCTGTGGACGGTTTCCTGATGGTTCGATATCTTCTTCTGCGAAGCACCGGACGCCGTCATAGTGAATATCTCGTTCCGCCCGTTCCTGTTCGATACGAAAGCGATCACGGCCCCGGCCGGCGGAGTTCCCACGACGACCGAAGCGCCGTCATAGTTCAGCGGCAGCTCCGAGGCCATGTTAATGAAATACGATTCCCCCGCCTTCATCAAGGGGTCCGAGCCGTCGAGCTGTTCCACCGCGCCGGAGGCGTTCCTGACCACCTGAATGAAGGTGCCCGCGGCTGCGCTCCATTTGTACATGCCTTTTATTTCAGGCTGGCGGGCCATAAGCTCGCTGAATTTAACGGCTTCCGGCATCTTTGAAAATCCGGCGAGGTTGAATCCCGCTTTCAGCGATATATTTCCGATCGAAGAAAGTTCCGCGCCGGTAACGCTCAAAGAAATATCCTGCGCAGACGATATTTTGACTATATACCCCTTGCCGGCCGAAACCGACGCCAGCGTGCCTTCCTGAACGCTCAGAAAACTTCCGGCCGCCGGGCTGTATAAATAAAGGTCCTCTATGGCCGCGTTTAACGCTTTGAACTGCTGAGCCGTCAGCGAAACCTGCGCGGTGAAGCTCACGAAGTTGAAACCGTTCTTTAAAACCAGCGACTGATCGGCGCCGGCCGTCGAAAAAACCATAAGCGAAAATACCAGAACCGCCCAAAAGATCATTTTCTTTTCCATTAGAAACCTCTTTCTTTTTTTGTATATCGAGTATATTAGGGTTTTTTAATATTCAATGAGCATAAAATAAAGCGATCGCGGCCGCCGGGCTTTAATGCTTGCCGTTACCCGGATAGCGCCATTTCATAAGCGCCGAGTAAACGGTGAACGAGAGCGCGAGGCCGATGAACCAGGAATTATTGACGACTGCGCCGCCGAACGATGCGAAAGCCAGGTCCATGACGAAAGGCGTTACGGATATCGCGTAGGCGATATAGGCGATATAATTCACTCCGCCGATGTAATTGTATAATCCCGCGCCGTCGGAATAAAGGTCATAAATACTTAAATACTGTTTCCTGACGATATAGTAATCGGCGATATAAAGCCCGGTGAGCGGCCCGAGAAAAGAGCCGTAGGTGCCCAGCCAGTTGAATATGTAGCCGGTGGGTTCGGCGTAAAGCTTCCAGGGCATAATGATAAGGCCGATGAAGCCGGTTATCAGAACGCCGTATCTGTATGGAATGTTACGCGGGCTGAGGTTCGAGAATATATTTGACGGCCCGACCACATTAGCGGCGATGTTAGTCGTTATGATCGCGACGAAAACCAGTATGCCGCCAAGAAGGCTCAGCCACGGCATTTTGAACGCCACGACCGTATAGACAGGGTTCCATATCATTTGATTGAACGCGATCATCGAGCCGAGAGTACCGAAAACACCAACCATCGAAAAGAAAGCCATGGCGGGCGGCAGGCCTATAAGCTGGCCGTACGCCTGGTCCTTCTGGCTGCGGGCGAACCTGGTGAAATCGGAAATATTGAGCGCGAGCGGCGCCCAGTAAGAGATCATGGCGTTGAGCGACGGCAGGAAAAGTTCGCTGAAAGGCCGCGCCGCGACCGGACGGCCCAGGTTGAATCTTTCGCCGGCGCTAAGCAGCTCCGAAAGTGAGCCTGCTACATAGATCGCCCAAACCGATATCGAAATACCTATGGTTATGAGGATCGGCACGCAGTAAACTTCGAGCATCTTGACCGCTTCGTGCCCCCTGTAGGCTATGGCGAGATTCGCCAGCAGAAACAGCAGAAATATGATAAATTTAACGTTCGGATAAAGCGCCAGGGACGGGAAAAAACCCGCGAATGCGATATACATGAATTCGCCGCCGATCCAGCAGTTGATGCCGAACCAGCCGCAGGCCACTCCGGCGCGCAGAAGCAGGGGCAGATGGGCGCCGCGCGTGCCGAACGAGGCACGGCAGAAAACCGGATATGGAATTCCGTATTTAGTTCCGGCCGCGGCTATCAGGATCATGGGTATCAGAACAATCAAGTTTCCGAGAAAGATCGTAAAAACAGACTGCTGCCAGCTCATCCCGCTGGTTATAAGCCCCGACGAAAGCGTGTAGGTCGGAATGCAGATGCTCATGCCGGCCCACAGCGAAGCTATGTGTTTCATACTCCAGGTGCGCTCGGATATAGCGACCGGTTTCAGGTCGTCGCTGTAAAGTGAATTAGTTTCAATATTTTCGCGATGGATCTCCGCGAGTTCGAAAAGTCCGTTTTCTTCCGTTTGCCGATAACTCATTGGCCATCCTTAAATTTTATTGAATTGTTAAAAAAGTAAAGACGAAGCGATATTGATTGAATGTAATTTATCTGTCTAATTACTTGTCTCGCCTTTAGAAGTTTCAAGTAGTTTTGCATAAGCGGTCACAAATTAAAAAATGCCGGTAAAATTAATGAAGCTGATAAGAAAACCGCTTTTTGAACCTAGGCACATCAGTATTTTATAATGATTAATCCGCATCTAAGATAAATAAATGAATACGGATTCATTTTAAAAATCATCCGGAATATTTACGCAATATTAATGATTTTGTGTGAATTAATATACCCCAATGACGGCCTTTTGTCAAGCAAAAGTTGTCCGCGCGGGGCCCGGCTCCATAGTTGTATAACCGAAGTAATTTTTAATTAAGCATCGCGTTTTTTCCGGGGGCCGAATTTTTGATTATAAAAGGTTGAAATGCGCCGCCGCATGATTTTATAGTAATAACGGAGCGGCCTGTAACGCAGTAAAATCCGTTTAGCTTTTGCCAGCGCGGCCGCCGCGGCATAAGTAATTATCTGCCACGCTATGATCGACTCCGAAGTCGGAAAATCGTAAATATACGAAAAACATATACCCGCGAAACTGGCAATAACGGCAGCTATAAAGCTGACGATCTGGATCGAGGATATTTTCCGGGCGGCCAGCAGCCCCGTCATCGCCGGAAATACCAGGCATGAAAAAACGTAAAAAACGCCGACCGCCTGCAGTGAAACGGATATTATAAGCCCCAGGCTTATATAAAACAGGACCTCCCACAAAGTGACCTTCACTCCGGAAATTCTGGCGAACTCATCGTCGGCGCAGACAAATACGAACGAACGGTGGCCGGTAAAATGAATGACCGCCATAAAGACCCACGCGGCGCAGAGCGCGGTTATTTCTTCGCCGGTCACCGACAGGAGGTTTCCGGATGTCAGATGCCTTATTTCTTCGAGACCCGCGGTGCTTTTGGCCAGCAAAAGAAGCGAGGCCGCATGGCAGAAAATAAAACCCATACCCAGCGTCGCATCGGCCGGAGTTTTGTTTTTAAGTTGAAACAGCGCCATATATAAAACTCCGGCGAGCGTCATCGCAAAAGCCGTAAGAAATTTGAAGATATAAGGAAATTCGAAAAATATCGCCGCCGAAAATCCAAGCACGGCAAGCTGCGCAAGCACCATGCTTACGAAAACTATCTGCCTTAATATTATAAAAACTCCGGCCATCGAGCACGCGGTTCCCACGAGCAGCGAAGCGGCCAGCCCTTTTTGCATATATCCAAGAGTAAGAAAAGACAAAGACGTCACAATTTAGCTCCTATCCTCAAAGAAAAGTTCCTCTCCACGCAATCTATATTTATGGTTCGTTTATAAAGCTTTTGAAGGATTTTTTCTTTTATCAGCACTTCGTGCGGCACGATATTTATGCTTTTTCCGGCAAAAATAGCGAAATGCTCGGCCTCGTTCAAAAGATTGGCCAGAAAATGCGTAACGAATATTATGGTGTATCCTTCCTGCTTATTAAGTTTACGGATCAAATCCAGTATCTCTTTTTCGCTGGCGATGTCCATTCCGTTGGTCGGCTCATCGAAAAGCAGCACGGGGCTGTTCATCATTAAAGCCCTGCATATAAGGCTTTTTTGACGCTCACCGCCGCTGATCTCCGACACCTGCTTTTTTATCAGATGCTTGATGCCGAGTTTAGCGGTGTAATTATTGAATCTTTCGACGGCCTCGCGGGACGCGCCGGTGAACGGAAGCCAGGAGCGCGCCGGCATCATGATGAATTCTTCGACCGATACGGGAAGACTCGCTTTCAAGGTGGTCTGCTGCGGAACATAGGCGATACGGCCGGGGGGCGGAAGATTTCTTTCCACGCGCCCCCCGAGGGGCGGGATCAAACCGAGAATGGTTTTAAACAAGGTTGTCTTTCCCGCCCCGTTAGGGCCGATAATACCCCAGTACTGGCCGCTTTTAACGGTTAAATCTATGGATGTGACTATCGGATAAGCGTATCCGATGGTCACATCCTTCAATATTATCTCGCCGCCGCCGCGGCCCGAATTATTACCGGCCGATTTTTTCATTTCGATTCCTTCTTTTTAACGCTCTCTAAAAAAGCGATCAGAACTTCGAATACATCCTCCATTTTTTTCAGTTTTCCGCCGGGCGTCTGCTGCACTACAAAAAACGGGACTTTCAATTCATTAGCGACCATATTGATATCTTTTTGAGGAAAGAAAGGCTCAGCGATCATGCAGTCGACCTTTTGCTCTTTTCCTTTAGCGATAACGCCCGCCAGATGGGCACCGGACGGCTTGATGCCGGGTTTCGGCTCAATGGTGCATATGTGCTCTATTTTAAACCGCTCGTAAAAATACGACCACGATACGTGATAATCGATCGTTTTAACGGGCCTGACGGCGTCAAGGCGTTTGGCCCAGCCTAAGGTCAGTTTTTTCCATTTATCTGAAAAAGCCGCGAAGTTTTTTTCGAAATCAGCTTTGTGAGCCGGATCCAGCGACGAAAGTTTATTCTTAATATTGGAGCCTATTATGATTATGTTAACCGGATCGAGCCAGAAATGAGGATTACCGGCCGGATGGACGTCCCCCATCTCCCTGGAGACCGTGGCGGGTTTTTCTAAAATTTTTATGCCGACCGAGGTGTCGCAATCGCCTGGATTGCCGGGCATCAAATTGCGGTTGCTCGCCGATTCGAGCAGGGCCGGAAGCCACGGCTCGCCCATTAAGCCGGTGTGAACTATAACGTCGGCATTTATAAGCAGATTGATATGGGATGGCTTGATCAGAACGAAGTGCAGGTCCTGGTCGTGCGGACCTAAATTCGACACGTTAACGTGTTCTCCGCCTATTTCGCGAGCCGCCTCTTCAAAAAGACTCATGGAAGTGACTATATTTAATTTTTTACCGGCCGCTTCGACCGCCGCCGGATTTAACGATATATGAATAAAAAGCGCCATAAGCGCCAATATTAAAAATATATTGATTTTTTTCATACAATTCTCCTTTTTCTTTTCTATAAAAATTATAAAGTCATGCTTTACTGCGGTTTATTTAAGTTTGTGGCGGTGGTAGCCGGTGCTGAATATCAGCTGCAGCGTGGTACGGTGGTCTTTTTCGAGCCCGGCCATTTCGCGCTGCTCATACTGCAGCAGATAGCGGGTGAATTCGGTCTGCGGATGGGCAATATAAACGATTTTCGAATCGCATTTACCGGAGAGTATCCCGGCGGGATCGTCGAAGCGGCTGTAAACGGCGCCGGCCTTCCAGACGGGATCCCACTGGTATTCTAAGTTAAGCATGTATCCCTGCGGCGATTTATCGTTTAACCCCGCGACTCGGCGTTTTTCGTTATACGCCCTGTCGTCGCGCCTCATAAATTCGCCCAGAAGCGTAAGGCCCTGATAGCTCTGCGGGCGGTAACGGTACTGAAAATCGGCGCCGTACGTTTTAAGCGAGCGATGGTCGGAATCGAGATAAGAAAGCCCGAGCGCGAAATCTTTCTTCTCGCCGATGTCGAAATGGTTGCGAAGCCTTATCAAATTGCGCCTGTCCCGCGCGAAACTCTTATCGAGGTGCATCGCGAGTCTGTTCGGAGTGCCGGTGCCGGCCGCCATATCGTATTCGTGGCCCGAACCGAGTTCGTATGAAAGCGTCGGCGTCCATTTGCCTTTCGATGCAAAGGTCTTCTTTAGTTCAAGCCCGGTGGTCACGAGGCCTTCTTCCCCGAGGAACGAATCTAAAAACACGTGTTCGCCCGCCCAGGGGAGTTCGTCGACATGGTGCTGGTTTATAAATCCCATCGACGACCTGAATTTTCCAAGGCGTCCCGCCAGTTTCATCGGAAGGTCGAATTTAGTCAGATATGCCTCCTCGACGCCCACTTCGTCCTCGTGAAAACCGAGAACGAGATCGTATTTATGGAACGGATCAACGTAGCCGGAAAAATTAAGTTCGGCCTCGTCAAAACTGAATGTGTTGGCGGAAGGCGACCCGCCCTGGTCCTCGTACTTTTTAGCCGCCGTATATGAAGCGATCCCCACGACGCCCATATCGGGATTGGTGGCGCCGGCCATGCCCAGAGTGTTCTGCGCTTCGGTCTTAGCGCCGGGCGAAACGCTTCCGGCCGCGGCGGCGTTCAATTCTTTCTCGAGATCGCTCAGCCCTTCAGCGCCGGCTGAAGGCGACGGCGAAAGCGAAAGCGACGCGACCTTTTTTTGAATATCGGACTGCTCTTTTTTTACGGCGTCCAATTCAGCCTTTAAGACTTCATTGCTTTTTTTCAATTCTTTAACTTCGTTTATAAGCTCCCTGACGAGTTTTTCCGAAACGGCATTTTCGGCGGCCGCCGCGGTGACCGGAACCGAAAAAATTACCGCCGCCAGAATTATATTGGCTATCAACGAAAATTTAATTATTTTATTCCTCATGAAAATTCCTTTCTTTTTAATTATTTTAACGCACCGGCACGGCCGCTGATATTAATAAACCTCGTCCGCGCGCGTACGGCACAGCCGAACGCTTTTGCAAAAAATAATATTCAGGCAGCCGGGACTGCGTCAATAATATCATTCGCGAAAAACGAAGCGGCACGGGTGAACGATAAGTTAAAAACTGACATCGATAACAGTCTTTAACTTTTTTATGAAATTGTTAAAATTATAAATGGAACGCTCTGAATTGATTTGATTATGATAAGCGGAAAGGAGGGGCGCGGCTTTTTTTGTGATTAAAACAAGAGCCCGCTAAAATCTGAGGCTTCTCATTTTTGCTGCCGTTAATAAACTGAAAATATTTCAAAGAGTTATTGAACAATGAAAAATAAGAGCCTTCGACCGAAAATAAAAATCTATCGAACTGGCACGGCTCTTTTTTCAGACCGGCCGGCGGCTCTATATGGCATCCGAGCTTTCTTAAATGCTCGAAATGTTCGAGGCATTTTTCGACGTCTTCCGTAAAAACTTCGTGGAAAAAATGATGAAAATATGCTTCCATCGAAACAGATGAAAACATTACGATAATGAAAAAAGTTATTAAATTAAATAATCTTTTGCCGTTTCTCAAAATTTCTCCGCATCGTAATTTGCTATAATCGAAATTATAACAAAGATTAAATTATTTGTCAATTAATTAATTCGACGCCAGCGCCATAAAAGCCGGGATTATAAAATCAAAATCATTGACATTTTATTTAAAATAAGATATAAATATGGTTCTTAGCTGCGCAAAAAAAATCATTGCCGGGCAGCTACTCATAATCGGTAACGGGAATGTCAATAACTTATCGAGTGATATTCATTATTTATCGAAGGAAAATAAATGAACACTGAAAATGTATTATTCGCTTTAGGTCTCACCGTTTTCGCCGGCCTTGCGACCGGTATCGGAAGCGCCATAGCGTTTTTCGCCAAAAAATTCGACCCGCGGTTCCTTTCAGGTTCGCTCGGGTTCTCGGCAGGAGTAATGATATATGTTTCTTTCGTGGAGATCTTTGCAAAAGCGAAAGTCTCGCTTGAAGCGGTTTACGGCCCTAAGAACGGATATTCACTCACGGTGCTATCGTTTTTTATTGGAATGGCCGTCATAGCGCTTATAGACAAACTCGTTCCGTCATATGAAAACCCTCACGAAACGGAGTTTATGGACGATATGTGCTCCGGATGTGGCGAAGAGGACCTGAAAATAGCGAAAGAGGAGGCAAAAAATAAAAAACTGCTCAGAATGGGAATGTTTTCAGCGCTGGCGATAGCCATTCACAATTTCCCGGAAGGGCTCGCAACGTTCATCGGCGGCCTGCAGGAACCCGGCATAGGCGTAGGAATAGCCTTCGCCATAGCCATTCACAACATACCGGAAGGCATAGCCGTTTCGGTGCCGATATATTACGCGACCAAAAGCCGCAAAAAGGCTTTCTTCTATTCGTTCATGTCAGGCCTGTCGGAGCCGGTCGGCGCGCTTATCGGATATTTCCTGCTTTTAAATTTCTTTGATAAAGCCATGTTCGGATATATTTTCGCCTCCGTGGCCGGTATAATGGTTTATATATCGCTCGACGAACTTCTTCCGACGGCCGAAAAATACGGCGAGCACCATATCGCCATATACGGCTTGATCTCCGGAATGGCCGTAATGGCCATAAGCCTTCTGCTTTTCGCGTAAAAAAACGTTGCGGTTTAATCGAACAAGCTTTAATGACCGGGTTTAAGGCCGTTGACAAAATACATTTCTATCTCGCCCATATTCTTGGCCTGGACCTTTCCGCGAGGCTCGGTTATAAAGCGGTCTTTTACCAGTTCGTAAGTAGCGCCTGATATGTTGACGCGTCCCGCGGCGCCGCTGGATTCCATTCTGGATGCGGTATTCACGGTCGTTCCCCATATGTCGTAGGCAAATTTATTTTTTCCGACGACGCCGGCCGTTACGGGCCCGGTGTGTATGCCGAGACGGATGTCCC
>MGFH01000012.1 GCA_001791795.1 Candidatus Wallbacteria bacterium GWC2_49_35 | reverse complement strand
TCCAGCCTTTAATTTTTGTCTCGACTGCCTTCTTTTTTCAGGCGCAGCCGCTTCGCGTCTGCGCCTGATAGGCTATTATGGCACCGCAGTATATCAACACTACAGCTCACGGGAGGCTATTCGCCTTTCAAAACACTTTTTATAACTGCAGCATATATGAACAACGTTAATTTCATTAACTTCAAAAGCCAGTCTGAGATGCAGGTCGGACATATTCATTTCAAAGCCGAATTCTCTTTTGTGAATACTCATCAACATTTGTTATGGGTGCCAAAAATTTTTGGAGGGGTGTTGCGGAGTCGCCGGAGCCCATGGATGGGCGAGAGGCGACGAGCACAAGCGGCGAAAATCCCGGAGGGATTTTCGAACGCGTCCCCGAAAAAAATTCTTTGGCACCCATTCACATTAAGTTTTTCTAAAATAATGCCAAAAAGAGCTGTCCAATCTTGTCTTTTTGGACAGCCCTTTTATAAAATATATGAATTAAAATTAAAACTCGTGAAACTGCGGTTACAGCCCGTAATAGAGTTCGAATTCATAGGGATGGGGCCTATTCTGCATGGGCATGATATCTTCTTTGGTTTTGATCGAGACCCAGTTCGGGATGAGTTCTTTAGGGAATACTCCGCCTTTGTTCAAGAAAGCGTTATCGTTTTTAAGTTCTTCGAGCGCTTCGCCGAGCGAGTGCGGGAGGAATTTGAGTTTTTTCTGTTCGGCGGCGGGCAGTTCGTATAAATTGACGTCGAAGGGGCCGTAGCCGGCTTTGGTAGGGTCGATCTTGTTGAGTATGCCGTCGATGCCGGCCATAACGAGCGCCGAGAAAGAAAGATATGGGTTGCACGTAGCGTCCTGCGAGCGGAATTCGAAGCGTTTATCTTCCATGGACTTGACATAGCCGGGGATCCTGATGGCCGCGGATCGGTTGGACGTCGCGAACGCTATGCAGGTGGGCGCTTCGAAGCCGGGCACGAGGCGTTTATATGAATTGGTCGACGGGTTGGCGAAAGCGGTGACGGCGCCGGCGTGTTTTAAAATGCCGCCGATGAAATTAAGCGCGGTCTTCGAAAGTCCGGAATAGCCTTTAGCGTCGTAGAAGAGATTTTTACCGTTCTCGAGGAGTTTGAAATGTACGTGCAGGCCGCTTCCGGCTTCGCCGTATATGGGTTTAGGCATGAATGTGGCGGTCTTGCCCATCTTTTTAGCGAGATTGAACACGATGTATTTAACGAGCATGGTCGCGTCGGCCATTTTCAATATGGAGTCGAAAGCCGTTTCGATCTCGACCTGCCCGCCGCCGCCGACCTCGTGGTGGTGGTATTTAACGGCTACGCCGCATTTTTCGAGCAGCAGCGCCGCCTGCGAGCGGAATTCGTAAAGCGAGTCCTGCGGGTTGCAGGCGTGGTAGCCGCCTTTAGCCGCCATTTTATAGCCGTCATATTTGGACGGATCGGAAGTGAGCGGCTGCGATTTGGTGAATATGGAATATGACGAGCCGCGCGCCTCGTTCAGGAACTCGACGTTATCGAAGACGTAGAATTCGTATTCAGGCCCGAGCAGCATGATATCGCCTATCTTGGATTCGTAGAGGTATTTTTCGGTTTTTTTAGCGATATTGCGGGGGCACTGAGGATGGTGGCACTCGTCGCCCTCGACGCTCCATATATTAGAAAAAACCGATACGGTGGGGACGTCGTAGAACGGGTCGATGAAAGCGGTTTTGATGTCGGGTATCAGGACCATGTCGGATCTTTCGATATTGACGAACCCGTATGAGTAGCCGTCGATCCCGACGCCCTCTTCAAGCATTTTTTCGGTGACTCTGGAAGCGGGAATCGTGACGTGACGCATTTTACCTCTTAAATCGGTCGCCTTAAAGTCGAGCATATCGATCTTCGAGTTATTGATGAATTTGATTAATTCGCGCGCTGATGAAAACATTATTATACGCCCCTTCATAAAAATAATTTAAGATGCCATTATATTTTATATTCAAAATCCGACTTTGTCAATAAATTTATACCTTACTGCGCCAATTTTATTGAAATTACTGATTCGTTTTTGTTACCACCGCGGCAGCGTAACGGTTGCTTGGATATTTATATAAATTTGGATTCATCCGCTTGACTTAAGGTTCAATTAATGCTACAATTTGAGAGAATTTGATATTTGAATAACTTATGAATAATATATGAGGTGATTTTATGATCAGTAAATTTAAAAATTTCAGCCTGACAGCCGTAATTTTTATTTCCATGATTCTTTTAACGCAAACCGCGGCCAATTCGCAAGCTCCCGCCGACACCGCAACCGACTCTAAAAAAGGGCCTTCGATATCGGCTATGATCGAGGCGAAAAATTACGAAGAAGCGCTGAATGAGTGCAAAAACACCGGCGCGAACGCCGGCAGAGAAAGCCGCAAGGCCGTTTACGACAGCTATGCGCTTCTTCTCGAAAAAGGAGTCATAAAAGACCTCGACCACATCGCCAATTTTTATCTTCAGTTCGAAAACGAAGAAGCCGGCGCAAATCTTCAGCCATTATTCCTTCTGATAACTCATCTCGGCGCGAAGCAAAAAAATAAAGAGGCGTCGCTGCTGCTCGATAAATTGAACGTGATATTCCCGTCTAACGCGTTTTACATAAGCGCTGCCCCCATAGTATTCTCGAAAGCCGGACGTTTCGACGACGCGCACAAAATATTAAAAGCCGAGTTCGAAAAAAAACCGGACGCCGATACTGAAAAAATGCTCAAAGTCCAGCTGATCGAAGTTTTTTTAAACGCCGGCAAAATCGACGAAGCTTTGAAAACTCTCCAGGAAGAGATCGCGAAATATCCCGGGGACGCTTTTTACAAAGATTATCTTACGGCGATCTCGCAGCGCACCGGCGCCTACGATAAAACCATGCCGCTCATCCAGCAGAACATCAAAAACTATTCTACCGACGAATCCAGTCTAAAAAGCCTGTTTTACCAGTCGATGAAAAAAGACAACTTCGAAACGGCACTCGCCGCGTTCGAAAAAATCGCGCAGGAAAAACCTGACGATATAGCCGTTAACACGATGGTGGCCGAACTGAACGTTATCAGCGGCAATCACGAAACTGCCGCGGTGCTGATCGAAAAACTTTTAAAGGCGGTTCCCCAGAATACCCGCGCGCACTGGCTTAAAGGCCGCCTTCTGTTCGATACACAGAAATACGACCAGGCTTACAGTTATTTAAAAAAATACATCGACGCCTTCAAAGACGCCGTCGAAATGAAAACTCACTATTATCTGGCGCTTTCATGCATCAAAACCGGCCGGATGAGTGAGGCGGTCTTTAATATGAACGTCGAGCTCGAAAAGAGCCCGTCGAACAACAGTAAACTTTTACTGCGCGAAATGGAAGCTGCTTTTTACCGTGAAAAGATGTTCAACACGGCTATCAACTTTTTCAGCGATCTGGCCAAAAAATTCCCCGCCGACTCCGAACTTCTGTCAAAGATCTCGCTTTTCCATTACTACGCCGGCGAATATAAAGAGGCGATAGAATATGGCAATAAAGCCGTTGCGGGCAGCTCCGATTCGTTTTCCGCGACCTATATCCTTGCGATGGCCCATTCGAAACTCGGCGACAACAAGCGCGCGCTTGAACTTTTCAAACTTTGCGCTGAAAAATCGCCTTCGGTTTCCTCTGACGCCTTCAACGCCGCCGTTCAGCAAAGTTCGTCACTGATATGGCCGTTCGCCCATCAGTATCTGTGCTACATCCATTCGGCGATGAGATGCGGCGAAATGAGCAAGGTAACGGGCGGTCTGAACGATCTGTTCGCATTCCTCGCCGATAAAACGCCACCCAAGTTCGTAGTAAAAGACATCCGGTCGATAAACCCGTTCGCGGTACGTCCTGAATATTCGCTAGTCGAAAGTTTCGAATTTTTCCTGAAGAACTCGCTGACGGAAAAATACTATAAAAACCTCGAAAGCAAAGGTGAAGCGAGTGCGCTGGTCAATTTCTACGTCAAAGATCCGAAAGTACGCGAGCTATATGAAAAATCGCTTAAAGCTCAGTTCAAGGGCGACATTCAGGGTTCTCTGGCTTACACCATGGAGGCTTTGAAGATAGATTCCGGCAATATTTTTCTGACGGTGCGCGCCGCATCGGCCGGTATCGCCGTCAATTCGCCGCTAATGATGCCTCTTTCCCTTAAGATATTGACCTATCAGCTGCCAGCATCGGCGTCGGAAGAGCAGAAAGCGATGAAATGCTGCATAAGCGCGTTCAAACTCGGCGCGAAAAACGCCATCAAAAATAACATGGCGAGCATCGGCGCCATCAAGAAAAGCCTGAGCGATCTCAGCGAAAACGAATATAAAAACACCGACAACGAGGGCCTGAAAGAGCTCGAAGCCGACGTCGAAGCTTTGAAAAAGACTAAATTCAATAAAATGGCGCTTATGATGGAATCAACCTTTTATTACTTCAAAGGCGACGTAAATAAGAGCAAGGTGCCAGTATTCGAGTATATCAAGCAGGAACCCGACCTGGCGACATTCATATGGTTCGTGACCAATATCGGCGGGTATTTCATAATATGACCGAAAATTTACGCCGGTTCAGTTAACGGCCGGCTTAAATATAGAACCGTGTATAAGCTGAAATCGTAATATAAATTAAAACAGGTGAATGAATTGATCATCCACCTGTTTTTTCTAAAACCATATTAATAAAATAATAAGTCGTTTTAGTTTGTTTTCGGAGCTTCCGGAGCTTCTTCAACTTTGGGAGCTTCTTCAACTTTAGGGGCTTCTACAGCCTGCGGGGCTTCTACTTTAGGAGCTTCCTCGACTTTAGGAGTTTCTACAGCCTGCGGGGCTTCTACTTTAGGAGCTTCAGCCGCGGGTTCAGCCATTTCGGCTTTCACTTTTTTTGCAGCTTTATGTTTTCTTGCTTTTCTCACTTTTTTAGGTTCGGCAGTTTTGCCGTACTTCTGTGAATTCAGCACTTCCAAAGCAGCTCCTCTGGAGATCTCCTGGCCGTCCTGATTCTTGGAAAGATACTGGATATAGCCGATCAAAGAGAGATAAGCCGTCTGCGAAGTAAAGGGTTTTAAACCGATCACGTTCGGATATTCAGCCGCATAAGCGGTTCCCATAGCGAACGAAGCCGCGAATAAAAGCGCGATAGCTAATATTAAAGTTTTTTTCAAATGTTCCACCTCCTTTAATTTTTAGGATTGGTAAACTTAATTCATTTCCTTAGTTATGCAAAATGATGTTATCATACATAAATTAAAAAGTCAATCATTTTCTTGCAATAACTCGACAAGAAATATCCACTATTATAAAATTTGACAAATGACAAGGGTTGTGATATAATTTAATTATAGTGTCAGAGTAAAATCAGACAGGAGGATTGTTATGCAAACCGGCAGCGTTACGCCCACAGCTAATTTCTCCGTTAACATCCTGGATATTCAAAACGGCAAAACTCCCTCGGCCGAAGATGTCAATCAAAACCAGCGCCAGCAGCAGCAACAGGTTCCGGCGTCAGTTCAAAACGAACAGCAGCAGAAATCCGCTCCGGCGGGCGTGGGGCAGAACATCGACATTAAAGCCTGAGTTGAGCTTAATGTTTTGAACACTCCAAATGTGTATGAAATATTGATACAGTGCGGCTATTAATGAATATTATAAAATCCGGCGGATTTTTAATTATATCATTAAGTTTTTTTTTCATTTTTATTATTACTATCGATAATAAAACTTGTTTGTCGTTCGCCGCAGATATTTGCGAACCGGCCATACACGAAATTTACCTGAAAAAAATCAGGTTCGAGGCCGACGGACAATCACTGAATATTTCAAACGAAAAATGCGTAAAATCAAAAGACGCTCACGGCGATGAGCGGTTTTTTTTTGAAGCGGCCGTTGGATACGCTCAACCCTCCAACCTTTTCAATTATTTCGACGCCCTGTTCGAGCGGGCGGCGGTTACGGTCGACGAAGTTGCGTCGATCGAATCGAACGCTTCGAAAATCGCGGGCGGCGCCAATGAATGCATTTTTTCCTTTGTAAAAGAGCCGTCAGCCCCCAAAAAAGCAGGCGGCGGCGCGCGGGCGGAGCATTACGCTATTTTAAAACGATCCATCACGACGGCATACTCCGACTTCAACGTAAAAATCTCGAAGTTCTGCTACCTCAAAAATATACGGATCGAAATTAAAGGTACCGCGAGGCATATGGACGGCCTGCTCGCGTTCATCGGCTCGTTCTCTGAATACGGCGGAATAGAAAAATTTTCAAGTATACTTATAGATAAAAAAATCGATAATTACGCCGGATATTTTTATTACAGTTTCGAATTCACGGCGGCGTTAAGATGAAAGAATCTGAAAATCTATGATTTTAAAAACTATACGAACAATTATAGACAGAAAATCGTTTATGCTTCCGGCAGCCTCTTTGATGGCGGCCTTGCTCGCTTATGGAACGCTTTGCGTCCGGCCGGAGATTCTGCGCGCTGAAATGCTTCCGGTTTCGGAAGCCGCGCGTTCCGCCGCGTCCGCCGCTGCCGGCGAAGAAAATTACGGCAAAACGGGCGCGGCCGAAACTATCGCGCTGATAAAAGAAGCCGCCGATTCGAGCGGACTGAGTTTTTTGAGATTGAGATTTATAAGCGAAAACAGCCCGGAAAGCGACATGATAAAGATCGATTACAATTTCGCGGCGTCGAACCTGATCCATCTGTGCGACTTCATCGACACCATCAATTTCGAAATGAACGCTCTTAACGCCGAAATAGTCTCTCTGAGCGTGGTGTCCGAGAAAAAAAGCACCGCGTCGCCGCGTCGCCGCGTGACTGCGGCGGCAACGAAAGTATACGGTATTTCCCTGACTGTCGCCAGGCACCGCGAACACACCCGGGCGCTTAATTCGGCCGGCATGCTTCTGACTGATTATTCGTCCATAATCAAATACTGCTCGTATAAATATGAGATATCTTCGGTTATTTTAAGCGAACACTCCTGCCAGCTGGCCTTAAGCGGTAATTTTTCACTCAAGGGGACCAAAAAATCGCTTCTGGAATTTATGGGCCGCAAGCAATTCAACAGGGTATCCGGCTTCGAGTTAAGTGAAAAAGGCTACACCACGGCGCCTAACCAGATACTCATGCCCTTTCTTCTGCAAATATACTTCGAAAAATAAACTTTTCATTTCGCCGCTTCGAACGCGGCCGTCATTTTTTCGCCGTTCAGATCGATTATATTTATCCGGTTATCAGCCGCCATGACGGCCAGGCCGCCGCCTGCGATCAATTTAGAAGGAAGATATGGCGCCGCGGGATTTAGATGAGCGGCGGCAAGCGGCACGAGCGTTTCGCGGTCGTAAAAAAAGCCGGGCCTGATTATTTTGAGCGAGTCGCCGTAACCGAGGATAAAGGCCGGGCGGCCGCCGGCGAATACGGGTACGAATTCGCAGTACGCCGCGGACCGACCGGCGACGCTTATTTCAAGTGTGCCCGCGAAGACAGGGACCGAGGCGTTTATTGCGCGGGCGGTTATCCTCATTAATTTCGGATCATATTCGCCGATAACGATATTGCGCCCTTCGCCGGCGGAACCGGCGGCGGCCGCAGCCCTTACAACCGAATCGACGGCGGTTTTCGCGCTGAGCGATCCCGCGATTTCATATCCGGAGCCCGAATTTTTAATTTTATGTATATTTACGGTCTGCGAAAAGTAGTCGCAGCAGACGATAATATCGCCATCGAAAAAAACAGGGCGGTTGGAATCATTAAGGTCTATCGCAAGCGGCATAATTTTAAGTCCGTCAGCGATTATAACCGCGCTGCCGGGACCCGCGGCAAGGACGGCCCCGCCGCCTCCGCTTTCCGCGCAGATATCGTAAAATTCGTTTCGGGTTCCATGCGCGGCCAGCGGAACGCGCTCTATTTTCTTATCGGATATAGTTGTTTTATAAACGCCGTCACGGCAAAGAATAAGAAAATCGGCCGCGCCGAACGCGGCAACACTCTTAAAAGAATTCAAGCCGCTTATTATCATTTCCGTTCGGGCGCCGCCCAGTTCTACTATTCTTATATTGCCGGAAAAATCATAAACCGCGGCACGGCTGTTATCGCAAGATACGGCGAAAAAATTCTTGACTGGATTATCGAATTTATTGTAAGGCATATTTTCGTCGAGCATTAAAAAGCGGTCGCCTGCAAGCGAAAATTCCATTAGAGAGGCGCTTGCGTCATTATGGACGCCGGCTTTTATTTTATATACGAAACGCGGAGAAATAGCGGCCGCCTTTTTTTCATCGATCGGCGCGTTCAGACAAGGATAATCGAGCGTGACCGATTTCAGTCCGCCAGCGAGGGTTTTAATGTCGATGGCCGGGGCGGCGATGATAAAACCGCCGCGGGAAGCCGGAGCGTTATCGTCCATGACCAGCTTCCATGGCGGCCCGGAATCGACCCTGAAATTTTTGCGCTTATATACCTTAAGAGCGGGGTAAATATTGGTGTCGGCCAATACGCTGGAAAACGGCGCGTTAAATCTGGCATAATATCCGGCCAGATCGTCGTGGTAAAGCGATGCGCCGCGCGAATAAAATTCGAAAACGCGCGGCGGGTTCTTCGCATAATAAAAAGAATAGGCGCCAAGCGCCGTGCATATGGCGATAGCCGCGAGGTTAACGGCCAGCGCGCCGCCGGAGGCGCGGGCGTAAATTTCCGCGCCGGACTCGCAGTCTTCGGCGGTTCCTTCGGATTCTTTGTCCGCCGGAGGTTTCGCAGGAAGGATGAAGGCGGTGAAGGCGAGGACGAAACCGGCGCTGACCAGCGCTACGGCTCCGGGCGAGGGTTTCAGATTGACTATGAAAAGGTAGAACGACAGGCCTGTTATCAGAACCGTCAGGTATGCGCCGCAAAACATGGTCTCGGATCTCAGCTTATGGTAGAACGACATAAGCACCAGCGGAATAAAAATGAGCGGCATGAGTATTATTTCGCCGAGTTCGCCCACGCCGCTGAAAAGCACGTTGACGTTGAAATAATCGAAATATATGTTCATTGCGGCGATCTGAGCGAAAGCCAGAAAAATGAACGCTATGAAAGCGCTGCCTATCATGTAGGAATACGCGACCAGCAGCAGCGACGCGGAGAAGCATAAAACATTGAATATGTCTATGTAATAAAAATTAGAAAAGACATACGCAAATATCATTAAATGCGAATATGATATGAGAGCCGAGGCCACCCACGTTTTACGGCCGCCCAGATAAAACGCGGCGATAAAATTGAGCGCCATGAGCGACAGTATGGACGCGGCCCCCAGCCCGCCCGTAAAATAACGCATAACAACGAAAGCCGAAAAGTTTATTAGTATTATCGAATATAC
>MGFH01000011.1 GCA_001791795.1 Candidatus Wallbacteria bacterium GWC2_49_35 | reverse complement strand
AACCAGCGAGGTTTTTACGCAGTATATCAATGCAAGCTGGGCGGTAAGGCTCGAGAACGAGTATTACTTCGACCTGCGCAGTGTGGAGGCTCAAAAAACCTTTGAATGGCTGCGCAAAAACGTTGACATGGCGTCGATGGACACCAGTGAAAACAATAACGCGGCGATGGAGCTGGCCGCCGGACGTATGCTTGCGAAAAAGGCGGAGGCATTAGAGGGCGAAGACCGTTTATACTGCTCGCTCGGCGCTTTATTTTTACTCAGGAGCCACGGTGAGAATAAGGAAGCCGAAAAGGTGCTTGAAATTTTAAAACCGACGCTCGACGAAGCGCGTTATGTCGCGTTGGACAAAAAGGTAAGGGAATCCATCGTGCTGGAGCGCAAATTTCAGCGCCTGGCGGCGGACGCTCTTGAAAATGACATGGCCGCGGGCAAGATCAAAGGCGATATCCACATGGCGCAGATGAGTTATCTGGCGGGCGAGCTCAACCGGCGCTGTCTGGACTTTGAAAAAGCGAAGAAATTTTATGAAAAGGCGATAGAGCTGAAACAATTGCAGGCGCCGCTGGACAGATATGCTAAAGAACAACTGGAACTGTGCAGGTAATTATGGATATTTTCACTGAATTCACAAATAAAAATCAGCGCGCGCTGGCGCGGTTAATAACGCTGGTAGAGAATTTCGACCGCGAAGGCTTCGAGATACTCACAAGGCTCGAGCGCCATTACGAGCGGCTCGCGGGCGTAAGCGGAAATGGAACGGCCGGCAAAAAGCAGTTAGTGCTGGGTATAACCGGGCCTCCGGGCTCCGGAAAAAGCTCGATAGTGGACCGTCTCGCCCGAAAGATATTGGGTTCGCACGGCGGCCTGACAGTAGGCATAGTGGCGTTCGACCCGTCGAGTCCGTTCACGGGCGGCGCCATTTTAGGCGACAGGGTGAGGATGTCTAATTTCACCTCGCCGGATCTTTTTTTCAGGAGCATGGGCACTCGCGGCTCGCTGGGCGGAATGTCGAAGGCGATATCCTACGTGCTCAGAATTTACGAACTGTACGGGTTCGACTATATAATAGTCGAGACGGTAGGTGTCGGCCAGCTCGAAATCGACGTTGTGAAAATGACCGACACGACGATCATAGCCGAAGTGCCGGGTCTGGGCGATGAGATACAGGCAATAAAGGCAGGGCTTTTCGAGATCGGCGATATATTCGTGATAAACAAGACCGACAGACCGGGCGTCGACAAGATCTACTGCGAGATAAATTACATGCTCGCATTGCGCCGCGACAAACTGATGGAAGCGGGCGAAAAAGATCCGTGGCCGGTTCCTATAGTCAAGACCAGCTGCGTTTCGGGCGAAGGCATTGACGAGCTGCTGGAGAGGATAATCGAGCACCGCGACCACATATATGAGCGAAACATGATATCGCGCAACAGAAAACTCCGTCTGCGCGAGCAGTATTTAAGTTTCGCCAGGGACTTTCTGGAAGAGAACCTGATGGGCGAGCTGGGCCGTGACGAAGATTTCCAAAAACTCGTCGAAGCGGGCGCCATAAATATATTCTCAGACGGCCCCGAACCGGGATTCAAAAAAGTGATGCAGAAAATGTCGGCGATGCTGGCTGACAAGATAAATGCCATGTGATTATTTTTTAGAGACTTATCAAGAAAGGCAGATAAAATTATGAAACTCGCCACCCTGTGTTATCTGAAAAAAGACGGCAAAACATTGATGCTTCACCGCGTAAAAAAAGAGAACGACATGCACGAGGGGAAGTACAACGGCCTCGGCGGCAAATTCGAGCAGGGCGAAACGCCTGAAGAATGCGCCGCGCGCGAAGTTTACGAAGAATGCGGCCTGCGGGCGAAAAACCTCGTTTTAAAGGGCGCGATCACCTTTCCCAAATTCAGCAAAGGCGAGGACTGGTATGTATTCGTTTTTGTGATAGACGATTTCGACGGCGAAATGATAGTATCGAACGAAGGAAACCTCGAATGGGTGGACGACTGTGAACTTCTGAATCTGAATTTATGGGACGGCGACAAAATATTTTTAAAATGGCTCGAACGCAAGGATTTTTTCTCTGCAAAATTCACTTATGAAAACGGTTCACTCGCGAACCATTCTGTAAATTTTTATTAAAAAAGAAAATATAAAACCTATTGCTTCTCAGCCGGTATCGCGGCCGGTATGACCTTAGTTTTCTTCCTGATAAAATAGATGATTAGCACAATAAAAATCACGAACGCGATCACGGGCAGAAATATCGCAACCAGCGACAGCGTGAGCGATCCGGCCGCCTCGGCGGTGGAGACGGCGGGATTACCGGTCCCGGCGGTGGCCACGCTCGAAGTGAGCCGCGTGACGGTAGTGAGCCCCTGAACTGTGGCGGCGGCTCCGCCTCCTGCGATGATAGCCAGCGTCCATTTAAGGAACGGCGAAATATCGCCGACCGCTGATGCGGTAAGAATAATTCCGGCGACGACGGCCACGGGCGCCGCGGCGGTATCGAGTGCGTTATCGACGAAAGGCACGTAATAAGCTGAAATTTCAGCGATAGTGGCGATCAGGAAGCATGCGAGCGCAGGGTCGCTTGCGATCCATTCGAATCCGGGCGTAAGTTTAACGTACGACATTTTAGCCGAGAAGCTCATGACCAGAAATGGTACGAACACGCGGAACCCGCATGCGGCACTGAGTCCGATACCCATTAATGTCCCGAATATGAATTCCATAAGATCCCCTCTTTATAAATTAATAATTTAGTTGATATATTCGAGCGTCGGCGCGACCTTATTGACTTCGACTTCGGAGCTGACTCGGATTATATATTCGCTGACGCCCACTTTGGTGGCGGGGTTTCCCCAATCGTAGGTATAGCCGAGCCTTGTCCACGGGTATGTGTTGGTCCGGACCTGATTATTGAACCATTCGATATGGTTCTGCGGGGCGCCGGCGGGAAAATCGAGGCCGGCTTCGGTATCGTCGATCTCGGGATCGGGAGTCGGCCTGAAAAGGTCAGCCGGGCGCACCCAGAGTTCGACGAACCATGTTTCGCTTTTAGTGGGCGGCATTCCGAGCAGCTGATCGATCCTTAAAATAATATTTGAGCCGGGCACGTTCTCTTTTTTCAGGATGTCGCGCACTTCCGGCGCGAGCGATACCCACACTTCGCGAACGAGCCCTATTTTTTTACTCTGCGCGTATCCGGGCCATGAGGCCCATGTGGAGACGAGAACGCGTTTGGCGCCTTCGGGGTCGGCCGGGTTCCATATAAGTTTTGAATTCGACGCGCTGACGGGGCTGAGCGTTCTGCAGATATCGGCCGCGCCCGGATGTTTTGACGCGACGACCGCGCGGTTATATGCGTCCCATGGGGTTTTAGCGACTTCGCTGGAATCTTCGGGACTGAAGCATGAAACCAGCAGCAGTGTGGAAATCAGCAGCAGCGCCAGCCGCATGGTTTTATTCCAGGCGGTTGAAAACCCCCTGCCTTTTAATAATACTTCTTCTTTCACGCGCGCACCTCGTTATAATTATTCCGGCGGATGGAAACGAGTCCGGCCAGGCCTCTTCAAAGTCATGATTATTTCTTGTTCCGCGGTGCAGATATGATATAATATAAAAATAAATAAATCAATATTAAAAATATGATTTTTAAAAATGATTTTTAGTCCGCGCGGCGGAGCGCAAAACAAGGCGGCCGCGATAAAATTACGCAAAACCGAATAAAATCAGCTTAATGGAATATAACCGGCTTAATCTCGTCCACACTGAATTTGAGTATATTTATAAAATATGGTATATTTCTTCATTCATAAAAAATAAAGTCATGAGGGCCCAAAATTGTACCAGTTAATGCAATCAGTTGCCCGGGAGCCGGTTTTCGTAACATTTTTGATACTGTTCACCGGGCTCGCTCTGGCCAAGGTCAAGATCAAAGGCGTTTCCGCCGGAAGCGCGTCGATATTCATGACCGGCTTCATCTTCGGCATTTACGGCCTGCACTCTTCGGAACATATAACGGCGCTGGGCCTGATGATTTTTATGTACGCCATAGGCATTCATAGCGGCCCGAGTTTTTTCAACTCGTGCGGAAAAAAGGGGATACCTTATATCATAATAGCTCTCAGCGTATCCTTTTCGACCGTTTTTTTCACGATCGCCGCCTCTAAGCTGTTCGGTTTTTCGACGAAAACCGCCTTGGGCCTGTTCACTGGAAGCCTCAACAGTTCCTCGAGCGTCGCAATTTTATACGACGGCGGCTGGGGGACGGGGATGCTTTCCGTATATGGGATAGTTTATCCGCTCGGCCTTCTGAGCGTTGTTTTTTTCGTGCAGCTGCTTCCAGCGCTGCTGCATAAAAATATAATCAGGGAAGCCCGCCGCGCCGGGTATAAAAAAAAGGAAGAGCATCATTATATCATCCGCAGAAAATTTAAAGTAAAAAACGAAGATGTGATCGGCAAAAAGGTCCACGAACTCGGATTCGACGAAAAATATTGCGTTCATGTGGCCCGCCTTTACAGGGGCGAACTCACCATGACGATCGTCGACAATATACGGCTCATTAAAAACGACGTGCTGCTGCTGGTAGGCGAGGAAAAACCTATCGGGAAGGCAGGCGGCCTTATAGGACGCGAAGTGATCGACGACCTTTCGGTTGACCCGTTCGTAGAATCCAGGCAGATAATAATAAACAACCCTTCGCTTCACCACTCTCAGCTCGAAGTGATCGATTTTATGAACAAGTACCACACCATCGTCAGCAAGATATGGCGAAACGGCATTGAACTCGAGCCAAAGGGCAACTTTACATTTGAAAAGGGCGACACCATAATGGCGCTTGGAAACCCGAAGAACCTCGACAAGCTGGAAGGCTATCTGGGAACGAAAAAAGCGATGTCAGGAGAATTCGACCTTTCATCGATATCCTTCGGAATGGCGCTGGCATTCATTCTGAGCAAGCTGAAACTTTCGATACCCGGTTTCGGCGCGCTCACGCTGGGCGTTTCGGGAAGCGCACTTCTGATAGGCATGATGTTCGGTTATCTCACTTATCTGGGCGTTATAAGAAGAAATATGTCGAGTTCGGCCGAGTCGATATTGAAAGAACTCGGGCTCGGCCTGTTTCTTGCGGGCATAGGAACCAAATCGGGCTCGGGAATAAGCGGTCTGAACATGACGGTCTTAGCGCAGATGCTTCTATCCACTTTTGTGATCATGAACGCGAGCATGCTTTTCGTATTTATCGTATGCAGCCGCTTGCTGAAAATGAATTTCATAAAAAGTCTCGCCTGCGTCTGCGGCGGCTTCAACAGTACGACCGCCATAACGACGCTGACGACGATAATAGGCAGCGACGACCCCGTTTCGTTTTTCGCCTCGGCCTATCCGCTCTCGCTTTTCGCGATAATAATATCGAGCCAGCTTCTGGCCATATTCATGCATTTTTAGGCTCCGCGGCCCGATGTCTTTTCCATGCCGCTCAAATCGCCCAAGTTTTTAGTTGAATTTTAGTTTAAAATGATGTATAATCAGTTTTAACCGTGTAAAAGAACGGGAGGCACTAAAATCTTAACGGAAAATATTTCAAAGTTTAAAGGAGTTAACATGCTAGCAAAACCTAATGTTTTCATAGCCATTTTAATAGTTCTGGCCTTTCTGCTTAAATCCGGCGCGGCCTATTGCGAAGTAAAGGCGGCCGGCGACCTGCTGCATAAAAATATAATGCCCGGCAAAACCTCCGCCGATGAAGCCCTTAAGATAATGGGCAAGACCGAAAAAACGCGCAAGAACGACGATAATACCGTAAGCCACATTTATGAATCAAAAAAACAGGGATACCCCAATGAAGTGACCGTAAAAGACGGCCAGGTGGTCCATATGGCGATAGCCGTAGAAGACACAACCGAACTCAACATAAAGCAAGTTCATAAAGCGCTCGGCGAGCCTAAAAGAAAAGGCTATTCCTTCTACGCTTTCACGCTTCGCGTTTCCGCTTATCCCGAGCAGGGAATGGTATTCATATACGAAGAAAACGGCGGCGGCGTGGTCGAAAAGCAGTTCTTTATCCCGCGCACTTTAGACGAATTCGAAAAGACCTTCGGCAAGAATTTTCCGACGGAATATCCCTATAAGATGTAAAGTAAAGTAACATAAGACAAGAAAAGAAAATAAATCTGAATAAACCGGCGCTTGATCGCCCGAAAAGCAAGTTAGAACTGCTTTTCGGGCGGTTTTTATTTCGCCGGGGTTTTAAAAAGCCTGTCGTACATGATAATACTCGCCGCCACCGAAACGTTGAAGCAGCCTTTTTCGCAGGGGATCAAGACGGTCTCGTGGCAGAGCGATGCGGCTTTTTTTGTGAGGCCGTGGTCTTCGGCGCCCAGAAGATATACCGCGCGGTCGAGGTGGGTGTATCCGCGAATGTCGGAAGCGCCGTCGGAGTTTTCGACGCCTACGAGCCGGCAGCCGAAAGGCAGGTGCGCGTAAAGATCGTCGATATCCCTGTAATTATAGAGCGGAACGCGCTGGAAAGAATCGTAGATGTCGGTGATATGTTTCTTGTAGCGGGCGCCGACGGTGAAAATAAAATCGGCGCCGAAGTTTTCGGCGGTACGCCATAATATGCCTATATTTTCGATGTTTTTCCCGTGTTCTATACCGATTCCGAAATACATGCATTCCCCGTTCATCTTTATAAAATTTCTGCCGATTATACAATACCCGGCATATTAAGTCAATAAAAAATAACACGCCGGGCGGACTTTTAATTTTTTTTTCGACAAATAAAACTATAATAATATCAAAAAAAATTAAAAAGCCTTTACAAAGTAAAGATTTTAATATATAATCGTTAGATTTATTCAATTGCATATTAAATATTTTATAAATAATTTTAAAAGGCGGTTATTATGAAAAAGCACGTTCTCGGTATCATCCTGGCGGCCCTCGCCGTTTCGTTCATCTTCTCCCCCGCGGCGGTTTCGGCGAAAGAAACCGAAGTCAAAAAATGGACATTCATGGTTTTCCTCAACGCCGATAACGACCTCGACGAATTCGGCGTCACCGATCTTAAAGAAATGGAAAAAGCCGGTCTGTGCGGCGATGTTAACGTGGTGGTCCAGATAGACCGCTTCAAACTTCCAGCCAGACGCTATTTCGTCTCGGGCAGGCACCCGCAGTCGGGCGCGGACGACTGGGGACTCAAATCGAAAAATGTCGCGGACCTCGGCGAAGTCGATATGGGCGATTTCAAGGAAATGGTTAAATTCGTAAAATGGTCGGCGGAAAACTATCCGGCCGAAAATTATATGCTTACAGTATGGAACCACGGCGCGGGCTGGAAAAAACGCCACGCCGCAGGCGCGTTCAAGGGCATCTCCTATGACGACGATTCTAATAACCACATGAGCACTCGCGATCTCGGCGTAGGGCTTATCTCGATCCACGGCGTTCTCGGAAAGCCGCTCGACGTGTTCGGCATGGACGCCTGCCTCATGCAGATGATCGAAGTCGCATACGAGCTCAAAGAATCCGCGAAATTCATAGTCGCTTCCGAAGAAACCGAACCGGGCGACGGCTGGCCTTACGATCTTATACTTACGCCCCTTTATAAAAACCCCGCGATGAGCGCTTATGAACTCGCTAAAATGATACCTCAGGCTTATTTTCAGAGTTACTACAACGCCCACGACGATTCGATCGACTCGCCGTACGCGACGGCCGCCGCGAGCCGCCACAAGCCTCAGCAGCGCGTAAAAAGCACGACGCTTTCGGCTATAGACTGTTCATACATAGTCCCTTTCGTCGAAGCGCTCGACGCGATGTGCGAAATGCAGATAAAGGCCATACCCGAAAGCCGCGCCGAACTTCAGGCAATAGCCTCTGCTGTGGCCAGCGCCCAGAAATTTTACCACTACGATAACATCGATATCGGCGATCTGGCGATCTATATGTCGATGAACACCAGGAACGCCGAAATAAAAGACGCCGCGGCCAGACTGAAAATGGCTTACAAGAAACTCATCGTCGAAAGCAAGACCACCGGCGACGCCAAAAAAGACTCTACAGGCCTTGCCATCTATTTCCCGATGGAAAGCTTCAACGAAACCTATTCGACGCTGAATTTCGCCATAAACTCCCGCTGGGACGAAATGGTGAAACTGGTACTCGCGTCAGACCCGGTTTTTGAAAGTGACGAAGATCCCGTCGAAGACGACAAAAAATAATTGCGGTTAAAAACAAAATAAAACCGGCCATATTGAAAGATAATAAACTGTAACCAGGGGTATGGAAGCGTCATAACACGCTTCCATACCTGCTTTTAAGAGTATAAAAATATAAGACTTTACTAATAAATCTCTCGCCCTCTAAATACTCATGGCAGTTACATTTTAAAAAGTTAATAAATAAAGCATAAACAACTTGACTTTTTAATAAAAATCTGTTAAGATGTAACATACTTAAATTATAATTGCTGGAGTACGTTTGAAAATCGGCTATTTTACGGGAAAATAGCTTCGTAAAATAATATCAATTATTATGTTTGGTCACCGGTCCAACCGAATTGAAAATTATAAAAAACCCGATAACTGAATAATTTAAAAGAGTTCCGGCATCGTGTCCTTAAGAAAAAAAGGATGACGGGCGCCGGAGGTTTTATTATTTTATTTTTATTTTTTTCGACCAATTTATTTCGCGAAACCTTGTAAATAATATATAATCGTATTTTTTTTGGAAAAATACATCAATGTAAGGAGTTGTGATTAATGCCCAGGGTTATTCAAAATTACACAACTGGCCAGGAAAAGTTAAATTTCGGCGCGGACGACAATATTATCGACGTCCCGAATTTAATCGACGTTCAATTATCTTCCTACCGTGATTTTCTTCAGGCGCATCGTTCGCCTACGAACCGCCTCAGACAGGGACTCCAGGAAATATTCCTCGATATTTTCCCGATACAGGACTTTACAGGCAATCTCATACTCGAGTTCGTCGAATACAAACTCGGACTCGCCCGCTGCAAAGATTGCCCCAGCACCAAGGGCGGCAAGGTAAAAGAGTGCTCTTACTACGACTGCACCTTTAAAGAACGCGAATGCACTTTCGCTTCGATCGACGGAGTTCCCTACCGTATCAAATACGACCCCAACGAATGCAAAAAAAGAGACGTCACTTACGGCGTTTCACTTTCGATAATAGTGCGCCTCATCAACAAGAGCTCAGGCGAAGTCAAAGAACAGGAAATATTCCTCGCCAACCTCCCCTGCATGACCGCCCGCGGAACCTTCATCATCAACGGCGCCGAACGCGTCGTCGTTTCGCAGCTCCACCGCTCCCCCGGCGTTTATTACAAATACGACAAACTTAAAAAACAGTACCTCGCCAAAGTAATACCCTACCGCGGCGCATGGCTCGAGTTCGAACTCGACGTCATCAAAGACACGATACACGTGCGCATCGACAGAAAACGCAAACAGGCCGTGACCGTGCTTTTTAAAGCCCTCGGATATTCAAACGAAGAAATGATGGAACTTTTCGCGAATAACGAATATATCGCCAACACCCTCAAATACGATAAAACGAAAAACCAGTCGGAAGCTCTCGCCGACGTGTATTCGAAAATGCGCCCCGGCGAACCTTTCATCGAAGAAAACGCGCACACCCTGCTCAACATGCTCTTCTTCGATCCGCGCAAATACGACCTCG
>MGFH01000010.1:9733-9905 GCA_001791795.1 Candidatus Wallbacteria bacterium GWC2_49_35 | reverse complement strand
CTTTTGAAATATCCACCTTTTTAAAATCAAGGCAGGCAAAAATTCCTCCGGCGAAAAACCCGGCAAAAGCAACGATAAATAAAACACTGAAATATTTTAAGAGGTAAAACATTTGAATAGTCTGTCGAAGTTTTTTTTCGGATTAAGTTTTCTTTTTTTAATGATCTGGATC
>MGFH01000010.1:0-9678 GCA_001791795.1 Candidatus Wallbacteria bacterium GWC2_49_35 | reverse complement strand
TTGGAACGACCTTAGATGAATGCGCCAGAAGATTCGGCCGGCCGGTATACTCGAATACCAATGTCTACACCGGAAAAGTGACCAAAAACTGGAGAACCTCCACTGAAGAAGTAACCATCACGTTCGAAAAAGACAACGGCGGCGGCAAATCTATCGAGATTGTGGGAAAGGCGCTGACCGATCATTCCGGTAAAGTCGTGATCGACGGAGGAATGAACGAGAACGACGTAAAAGCGATATTGAAAAGCGCGTCAGTCAAAAAAAGTTACAGCCCTGGCGGCAGCGGCATAATATCATGTTCCAGCGTACATACGGCGACCGCGTTTACCTGTAAAGACGATGACGGATATTACAGCGTTTCTTTCTACAGGGGCTCGTTCGTCGGGGTAAGAAGCAGCAGGGATAATACGCGGTGACGCTTATCGCGCCTCGGCAGCGGTAAGGTCTCCTGCATCGATATTTGCCGCCATTACAAATAATAATATAGCGGAGGTAATTCATGTCTAAAATGACAAGGCGCGAGTTCATTAAATTGATGGGCGGGATAATAGGCGGAATGGCGCTTTCACCGCTGGCCGGCCTTCCGCTTTTCGCCGGAGGCGAAACTATCCCCAGAAAAACACTTGGAAAAACGGGGGCCAGCGTTTCGATCATAGGCCTTGGCGGCTTCAATATCAGCCTGCAGGACTTCACCGACTCCACAGCGGCGGATTTCGTGAGATTTGCCATAGATAACGGAATCAATTTTCTCGACAACTCACGTGAATACAACGACGGGCTGGCGGAAAGGCGCATGGGCCTAGGGCTTCGGAGCGGCTACCGCGAAAAAGCGTTTCTTATGACTAAAAATTGCGACCACTCGCGTTCCGCGAAGGGCTCCATTAAAAGCCTCGAAGACAGCCTGCGGGCGCTTCGCACCGACGTGATCGACCTTTACATGTTCCACGAAATAAATTACGCCGACGATATCGGCGCGGTATATATGGGCGGCGCGCTGGACGCCCTGCTGAAGGCCCGCGAGCAGGGAAAGATAAGATTCATAGGATTTTCGGGGCATAAGAGTCCCGAATTCCATCTTGAAATGATAAATTGCGGTTTCGACTGGGACGCGGTAATGCTTCCGCTCGGAATTATGGACTATCATAATAATTCGTTTACAAGGAACGTGCTGCCGGTGCTTTTGCGCAAAAATATAGGCGCCATCGGCTTCAAATCGATGGGCGGTTTCATGTCCGGGGTCCCTGAAAAAACAGGGATTTCGTATAAAGACTGCCTCAGATATTCCCTTTCACAGCACGCCTCCACGGTGGTCGTCGGCATGAATAACATGACGCATCTGCGCGAAAATATCGCGGCGTGCACATCGTTCGTTCCGATGACGAAGGCCGAACAGGACGCGCTGATATCAAAATCGGCTAAATTCGCGGGCGATCCGAGAATGGAAATTTATAAAAACACTCCAGATTACGACAGCGTCCTCGGCAAGAAACTTCACGGAATAAAATGAGCGTCGGGCGGAAATGAAAATTTTGTTGCAGATTTTATATATTCATAGTTATATCGAGTTTTTTCATTAAAATATAATTATAAACGGTATTATATAAAAGCATGGTTATCGTCATCGGGCCGATTCCTCCGGGGACAGGCGTCATATGCCCGGCTACCTTCGACACTTTTTCAAAATCGCAATCTCCACGCGCTTCGTATTTGCCGTCGGCCTTTTTAACACGGCTGGATCCGACGTCTATTACAACTGCTCCAGGTTTTATGAATTTATCATCTATCATCCCGGCGCGGCCGGCAGCAGAAATTAAAATATCGGCCCGTTTTGTAATTTCCGCGAGATTTCTGGTTTTCGAGTGACAAACTGTAACGGTGGCGTTCGCCGAAAGCATAAGTAAAGCGAGGGGTTTTCCCACTAAATTCGAACGGCCTATGATACAAACTTCTTTCGCGGCCACATCTATTTCATAATATTTTAAAAGTTTCATGATGCCAAGCGGCGTGCAGGGAACGATCTTCGTATCGTTTCTTAAAAACATACCGCCTATATTCACCGGCAGGAAACATTCAACATCCCTGGCCGGATCCATAAATTCAAGTATCCTGCTCTCGTTAAATTTTCCGGGTAACGAAAGCTGAATAAGTATTCCGGCGGTTTCAGGGTCTGCGTTTTCTTCATAGATCATTTCTTTTAAACGCTCTTCTGAAGCGTTTTCGCTCAAAACATGCACCCTGGTTTCTATTCCAGCGTCCCGGCATGCCTTTTCTTTCAATTTCACATATAGTTCGGAATTTTTGTTATCGCCGATCATAAACAGAGAAAGGCGGGGCGCACTATTACCGCCGGCAATGATTTTTTTTACGATTTCACTGATCTGCGCGCGATAAAATTCAGAACATCTCTTCCCATCTAAAATTTGCATTTTATACCTGCTTGATTTTACTTTTTTAGTTGAACAGTTTGATGTTTCCATTCAATAATATGAGATCAATATTTTTTTACTCCCGGCCCGACATATTATTCCCACTCTATGGTCGCGGGCGGTTTACTCGTAACGTCATAAAATACGATACCCGCGTTTTTTATTTTTCCGACTCCGGCGCATATTTTTGCCAGCAGTCCGAAATCCATTCTGTAGAAATCCGCGGTCATGGCGTTTTGCGAACAAACCGGGCGGACCACGAACGCCCGGGCGCCCGAACTATCGAACAGAGGAAGCGATACGACAGGCATCTGCCATATTTCTTCGATTCCGGCCGTCAGTTCATTCACGAGCGAATCGACTTTTCTCAGAAGGTCGAACGCCTCTCTTCCGAGCGAATATTTTTTAAGGCCCGGCGCTTCCAGTTGTTTTTCAATCGAAAAGACGACGCGGTTGACGCTCTTGACTTCATTGACTATTTTTTTAGAGCATTCAGCTATCGATTCCCAGCCTGGGTTTCCGCCGGTTTCGGCAAAAATTACGGCCGGATGTTTGTAGGATCTGAAGTCTCCCTGAACACCGACGCTTTTAACCGGAAGAATCCTCGCGCCGAATCCGAATTTGGAGGCTATTTCAAGAACGAGCGCATTGTCGGCGTCGAATCCGGTTTCTGGCGCTTCGGTATCGCTGAGCAGAACTCTTATCGCGAGGCCGGGACCGGGAAACGGATGGCGGTTCACCAGGCATTCGGGCAGGCCGAGTGAAATCCCAAGTTCACGCACTTCGTCCTTGTATAAATCACGGAGAGGCTCGATCAGACGTCCTTCCATGATAAGTTTTTCAATTTCTTCGACCCTGTTATGATGCGTCTTTATTTTCGCCGCTTTTTTACCGCCGCCGCTTTCGATCGTATCAGGATAGATCGTGCCCTGGGCAAGCATCCAGCCGTCGCCCATGCGCATCGATGAAAGCTCGCGCTGGAGAGTTTCTACAAATACCCTTCCAATTATCTTTCTTTTTTCCTCGGGGTCGAATACGCCCTGCAGTGCGCCTATAAATCTTTCCGACGCATCGACGACCCTGAGGTTTTCAAATCCGAGCTTATTAAGATGTTTCATTACCTCAACCGATTCGTTTTCGCGCATGAAGCCCGTATCGACATGAAGCGAATGCACGCGGCCGTTTCCCAGCGCGCGGATACACAGCGTCAGAGCGACGAGAGAATCCACGCCGCCCGAAGCGAGCATAAATATTTTTTTGCCGCATGCTTCAATTTTTATTTTTTCAATCAGTCCGGCGGCGACATCGGAGATTTTCCACTCGCGTTCGCTGCCGCAAAGCGAAAGAAAATTATCGATGATTTTCATTCCGTTTTCGGTGTGAGTCACCTCAGGATGAAATTGAACGCCGAATATCCTAGAATCTAACGATTCAAAAGCCGCCGTTTCGAGTTTTTCCGACGAGGCGATCGAGCGGAAGCCGGAAGGTAGTTTTTCTACGTGATCACCATGGCTCATCCACACATCCTGCCCCGGGGCAATTCCTTTAAAAAGAGTCGAATCCGGGCTGCATTCGACTCTGACGAGCCCGTATTCCATCGCGCTTTCCGCGGCCACCGTCCCGCCGGCGAGCCGGGCTATTAACTGGTGGCCGTAACATATTCCAAGCAGCGGAACCCTCGTTTCGAGTATATCAAAATCTACCGTATACCCGTCATTTTCAGTAACCGACCGCGGGCCTCCCGAAAATATTATTCCGGCGATATCCGCATCGTTCGCGGGGGAAAAGCCTTCGAATGGATAAATTTCGCCGTACATGCCGAGTTTTCTGACACGGTTCGCGATGAGATGGGCATACTGGCCGCCGAAATCAACTACCGCGATCTTTTTCATTCCCTTTTTGAACATATTCTCTCCTTTTCAATTTCGCCTATAATATCAGCGGATGCACAGGTCGGGTATTCGCCGCTGAAGCAGGCATAGCAGCACCCCAGATCTTCATAAAGCGATTTAAGGTCTTCGAGCGACTGGTAAATAAGCGCATCGGCCCCTATAATATTTAAAATTTCCTCCTCGCTCTTATATCCTGCGAGAAGCTCGCGCTTCACAGACATGTCTATTCCATATATACAGGGAAACTTTACCGGCGGCGCCGCGGTGGCATAATATACCTCTTTCGCGCCGGCATCCTTGAGAAGTTTGACAAGATGTTTCGAAGTCGTGCCGCGAACTATCGAATCATCCACCGCGACGATTTTTTTTCCGGCGACTATTTCGCGTATCGGGTTTAACTTCTTTCGGACGGCGAGTTCGCGCTCGATCTGCGACGGCATTATAAAGCTCCGCCCGATATGGTTGTTGCGGGCGAATCCACGCCTGTATGGAATGTTGAGTTCTTCGGCGAGACCCGACGCCACGAAATATGAAGACGACGGTATGTCGATGACGATGTCCGGCTCGATCTTTTTTTCGATCAGACGGCGGGCCAGCTTTCTGCCCATCTTAACGCGTTCGCCGGCAACGAGGCGCGCGTTCAGGCGTGAATCCTCGCGTGAAAAATAAATGTATTCGAAAACGCAGAAAGATCGAGCGGCGCATGAATTGATTGATCTGGAGTGGACGTTCATTTCATCGTCGATAAAGACCGCCTCGCCTGGGCCGAAATCCCGTACATGTTCGAAGCCGAGATAATCGAAGCATACTGTTTCCGAGGCGAAAATGTAAGAAGGCCCGTCGGGCGTTTCTTTTCTTCCCATTACCAGAGGCCTGATGCCGGCGGGATCGGTAAAAGCCAGAAGCCCCTTTCCGGCTATGATAGCAAGAACCGAATAAGCTCCGGACGCCTTTTTCATCACCGCCGCCGCGCAGTCGAATATGTCATCGACCTTGTAATTTTTCAGGTCGTGCTCTTCGAGTTCCGACGCGAAAGTATACAGCAGGAGTTCCAGATCGTTCGTCGTGTCGAGCAGCCTGTGCTTTTCTTCGTGCAGCGTCTTGTTGAGTTCAGCGAAATTTACGACGTTTCCGTTATGCGCCATCGCGATGCCGAAAGGGTAATTGACGTAAAACGGCTGAGCGTTGAGTTCCTCGGCGCCGCCCTGCGTCGCGTAACGGACATGGCCGATGCCGGAACGCCCTTTCAGATATTGTATATTTTTTTCCTTGAAGACGGTACTTATGCTTCCGAGTCCTTTTTTAACATGGAAGTTGCCTTCATAAGTGATCACTCCGGCGGCGTCCTGCCCGCGGTGCTGAAGCGCCGCCATTCCGAAGATCAGCTGCGGCGCCGCCGCTGCGGCGGGTCCGTGTATTCCGATTATTCCGCACATTTGATATCACTCCATTCATTCGCGTTCGAATCCCGGCCGGCGAATATTTTCCTCAAAATTTCACTGAAAAATTCGTGCTCTGCCGCCAGGCCCCGCCGTTCGACCTCCTCGAGCGTATCGGCGCCGCGCAGATCGACCTCGCGCTGGCCGAGGATTTCGCCCGTATCCAGGCCTTCATCGACGAAGTGGACCGTGACCTTCGTGGTTCCGAGCCGTTTTTTAAAAGCCCATTCATAACCTCCAAGTCCCCTGTGAAGTTTCGTGTCGGCCGGATGTATGTTTATTATTTTACCTGTGAAGCGTGAAATGAAAACGGGGCCGAGCACTTTCATAAAACCGGCCAGTATTATATAATCGGGCGAAAATATTTCGACCGCCTTCGTTAATTTCCTATCGAATTCAATTCCGCTTATACCCGACGATTCGACGACAACCGCCGGAATTCCTGATTTCCCGGCTAATTCAAGCCCGGGCGCTTCGCTTCTGTTCGAAACTACCGCCGTCACGATGCAGCAGTCCGAAAGAATTCCGGACTTCGCGCTGGCCGCTATAGCTGCCATATTGCTGCCACGGCCTGAAATTAAAATTACTATCCTTTTTTTCATATTCTGTTCTCCCGCCGGCCTATATCTTTTCTTAACCGCATGTTTTCGAACTTTATTTTTCCGCTTGCCTCATAAGCCGCTCCAATAGCCTTTTCGAGAGTCGTCCCGGAACCGACGACGTTTAAAACGCGTCCTCCGCTGGTATAAAATCTGCCGCCGGCCTTTTTCGTCGCAGAATGAAAAACGAGCGCGGCGCGGCCTGCATTTTCGAGCCCGCTGATCTCAAATCCTTTTTCATAGCTGCCTGGATAACCGCCGGACGCAAGAACGACGTCGACAAAATAATCTTCATTGAATTTCATCTCGTATTCTTCGAGCGTCCCTCGATGGCACGCCGCGATCATTTCATTAAGGTTGCTTTTGAGCGCGGGAAGCACCACCTCCGCTTCCGGATCGCCCAGTCTTACATTGTATTCAAGCAGCATGGGACCTTTTTTAGTGAGCATGACGCCGAAGTAAATGAAACCTCTGTAATTCATTTTTTCCGAGGCGATTCCGCGCATCGTCGGATCTATTATATTTTTTTTGATTCGCGCCAGCATCGATTCACCGCAGAAATCAGCCGGACAGAACGCTCCCATGCCGCCGGTATTCGGACCACGGTCGCGATCGAACGCCTGCTTATGGTCCTGGACCGGCGGAAATATTTTAATCGTTTTAGAATCCGTCACACCTATAATCGAAACCTCAACGCCCGAAAACCGCTGCTCGATTATAATTTTGCTATCGGCGCCGAACCTTTCAAAAATACCGCCGGCGGCGGATATCGCTTCTTCCGCCGTTCCGCAAACGAAGACGCCCTTGCCTGCCGCGAGCCCGTCGAATTTAACGACGCAATTCCCGCCGAATCCATCGATGATTTTTTCCGCTTCATTCATGTTTCCGGCTACGGAGAATTTTGCGGTATCGACCCCGTATTTTTTCATGAATTCCTTCGCGTATGTTTTAGACGACTCGAGTCTCGCGGAAGACCTGTCAGGCCCGAAAATCTTTATAGCGGACCCTGAAAAGTAATCCGTAATTCCGGCTTCAAGAGGGATTTCAGGGCCGACGATCAATGATTCCACGCCGTAATTCCGGCAGAAATCACCGATCGCCGTAAAATCAAGCATATCTATTTTCACGCTGCCGCTTATTCCATCGTTACCGGGCAGAACGAAAACTTTTTCAATACCGGGCTCAGATGAGAGTTTCCAGGCAATGGCATGCTCGCGGCCGCCGGATCCGATCACAGCTACGTTCATAAAATCACGCTCCTTGCCGTATCCAGCGCGATATCGCAAATTTTCGAAGCGAGCCCAGTATAGCGGGTCACATCCAGCGAGAGAAGTTTTCTTTTTATTTCGTCCGCGATATCGAGTCCGTTTACGAATTCTCTCAAATCAGAACCGGTCGCCTCTTTTCCACGGGTGATATTTTTCAGTAAAGTATACGGATCAGCGACACCCGCCAGGCGTAAAATCGTCTGCATCGGCTCGGCCAGAAGTTCGGGGCTCGCTTTGACCTCTTCAAGGCATTTTTCACGGTTCAGTTCTATCTTATTCAGACCCTTCAACGTTTCTGAAATCGCCAGATGAGAATGGGCGAGCGCAACGCCTATATTGCGTTCGACAGTGCTGTCGGAAAGGTCACGCTGCATCCTTGATCTGCAGAGCTTTTCAGAAAGAACAGAGAGCAGCGAATTTGAAATCGCGATATTGCCCTCGCTGTTTTCAAAGTTGATCGGATTGACTTTATGCGGCATCGTCGACGAGCCGACCGCGCCGGGCTCGCTCATTTCACGAATATATCCATACGAAATATATTGCCACATATCGCAATCGAGGTCCAGAACGATGTTATTGACCTGCCTGGTGATATTGAAATATTCGGCCCAGGCGTCGTGGTCCTCGATCTGCGTCGTGACGCAGTTTGAACCAAGCCCCAGGCGGCCGACAAATTTATTAGAAAAATCGATCCAGTCGTAGTCTGGAAACGCCGCGCAGAACGCCGAAAAATTGCCCGTCGCGCCGTTTAATTTGCCTTTGAAGGTGAATTTTTTCAGTTTCGCAAATATCTTCGATAAACGAGAAACGAATACGGCCATCTCTTTTCCGGCCGTCGTCGGCGACGCTTTCTGGCCGTGCGTGCGGGCCGGAAAGACATCGTCGCGCCACGATTCACATATTTCACACATACGCGTTATCAATTTTTTCAATGCCGGCAGCTGCACATCTTCAAGATATGACTTCAGAATCGATGAATATGCTATATTGTTTATGTCCTCCGAGGTCAGGCCGAAATGGATTAAATTATTGTTATCGCCGGCAAGATTTAATTTTTCGCCAAGAAACACTTCGCACGATTTTACATCATGCCTGATTTTTTTTTCGATTTCCTTTATCCTGAAATAGTCTTCGGTTGAAAAATCACTCTTAGCGCTCTGGATTCGTGACGCTTCGGCTTTGGTTATACCCGCGAACAGACCGGTTCCGATGAGTTCCTCCACGAATGAAAGTTCCACGAAGCAGCGCCATTTCATGAGCGCGAACTCGGAAAAATATATCTTAAGAGTTTCGAGCTGCTTTCCGTATCTTCCATCGAGAGGTGAAATCGCCATATACATCTATCTTCCCCTCGCTTTCACGTCTTCTTCCCTGAGTTTTTTTCTCGTTTCCCTGATTTCCTCCATGAAAATTTTGCGCAGCCTCGGTAAATTGAGGCTGCGAAGCGCCGCGAGCGCGGCATTTTCCGGTTCGATAACCGTGGCGGCGGGAACTTTCGACGGCATTATCAGCGACGAATTCAGGTTTATAACCATGTCGGCCGTATCCTTGAACGGCGGGCAGTTAAAAACAGGCAGCGCCGAGCCGGCCGCCAGAGTCCCGCCGAGGCCGTTGGAACGGCCGGCCACCGCTATGATCGCGCCCGGCTCGATAGAATCGTTATATTCCTCGAGCATTCCGATCACTTCGCCTCCGTTTTTATGCGCCGAAACCACGCGTTTCTCAGCCATGATCCCGTATTTTTCGACGCATTTTTTAATTTTTTCGCAATGCCCGTCGTCGGCCGGCGAACCCATTATCAGCGCCACATATCCGTCTTTTATGACGCCCTTTTTCACGAGGTTCGAATATATCCTGGATTTGATGCCTCCACCTTCACTCCGGGATTTTAAACTTTTGCCCGTAATAAGTTCATGCAATCCAAGATAGCGGCGGGTCGTTTCTTTTACGACCTCTTCCGGAAGTTCATCCGGCAATTTCGAACCCGCCGCATTTTTCAGAAGCCACGCTCGAACATATTCCTTGTCCGGCGAATCGACATTCTCGCTATTTCT
>MGFH01000009.1 GCA_001791795.1 Candidatus Wallbacteria bacterium GWC2_49_35 | reverse complement strand
AAGCCGCCCAGAAAACGAAACAGTCCGCCGCGGCAGCGGTCGAAATAAAAGACGCTTCCGTTCAGCAGGGCGCCAAATCCTCCGACTCCGCGCCGCCCGCTTTCGATAAGACGCCTGAAACTATCAGCGTTTGCCAGACGCCCGGCTCCGGCGCTTTTTCCACGCAGGAAGGCGTCTCGCCGCTGCCGGCCTCCGAAGGCCGCGACCAGGCTTCAAAAGGAGAGTAATATGAAGGTATCCGTGATTGCACAGGACCCAAAATACACATATTCGGCAAAACTTATACGCGCCATATGCGCCGAACTATTCGACCACTTCGATGTCTGCGGCGATTACGAGCTGGCGGTATATTTCTGCTCAGAGGCGAAGATGAAAAGCCTTAATCTTGAATACAGGGGAAAAAACAAAGTCACCGACGTTCTTTCATTCGCGGTCAACGACGGCGAGAAGATCGAAAAGCGCGGCGGCGGATCGGGCGTTCCGATGCTGCTCGGCGACATATTTCTCTGTCCGGGATACATACTCAAGAACAACGTTATCAAGGGCGGCTCGCAGCTGCGCGAAGAAACGGCGTATCTTTTGATTCACGGCTTCATGCACCTCATAGGCTACGACCACGACGAGGACGGGTTCGAGGGATCGAAAATGCGCAGGGACGCCGACAGGTTCGTCGCGTCGAAGACCGCCGGAATGAACATAGGTTCATTAATAAAAATCTCGAAAGGATAGTTTTGTTTTGCAGTCTGATCTATCGCAGATAATAAATTTATCGATGTTCATAGCGGTTCTTTTCGGGATATCCGGTTTCTGCTCGGGCTCGGAGGCCGCCATTTTCTCGCTCAGCCAGAACACCATCAAAAAGCTCGAGGAATCGGGCTACCGCTCCGCCCGTTATATCACGTACCTTTTGAACGACCCTGAAAAACTTCTTATAACCATAATATTCGCCAATCTTTTCGTCAACACCCTGATATCTTCCATAGCCACTATTCTAGCTATCGACGTCGCCAGGTATTTAACCGTCTCCGACGAGCTTTGCGCCACGGTCGGAACTATTCTGACCACCTACATAATTATCCTCGTATGCGAGGTCACGCCTATCAACGTAGCCATCGTTTTCAGCGAGGGTTTTTCCCGCATGGCGGCCTATCCAGTATATATCCTGACCATATTTTTTTCGAAAGTGATCCCCGTCATTCCTATAATTAAATATATGAATAAGCTCGTCATGCCTTATTTCGGCATCGAGGCGCAGCCCGCCACCACCGAGCAGGAGATCAAATCGGCGATCAACATCGGCGAGCGCGAAGGCACCATAGAGCCGCATGAAAAGCACATGATACACAGTATTTTTGAATTCGGCGACACCATAACCAAGGAGGTCATGACTCCGCGCATCGATATGACTTGCGTGAGGTCCGACTGCACGATAGAAAATATGTTTAAAATGTTCAAGGATTCATCTTATTCAAGGCTTCCGGTTTACGAAAACAGCCTCGACAATATAATCGGCATCATCCACGCCAAGGACCTTCTGGCTTATATGAAGGACCAGCAGGCCAATAAGACCAGCTCCATCAAGCCCATCATAAGGCAGGCTTATTTCGTACCCGAAACAAAGAATATAGATTCGCTGCTGAAAGAACTTCAGTTGAAGAAAGTGCAGATGGCGATCGTCGTCGACGAATACGGCGGCACCGAAGGACTAATCACCATGGAGGACATCATAGAAGAGATCGTCGGCGAGATACTCGACGAATACGACGAAGACGAAAAATTGTTCGAAAAGATAGATATGAACACCTTCAAGGTGGATCCGAAGATCACCGTGTCCGAGTTCAACTCGCTTATGGACGCAAACATTCCGGAGGAGCTCTTTGATACTCTGGGCGGCCTGCTGTACGACCTTATCGGGCATGTTCCTCATCCGGGCGAAGAAGTGACGTTCGAAAACCTCAAGTTTAAAATTATACAGGTCGAAGGCAAGCGCATTAAAAAGGCGCTTATAAAAAGACGCGCGGAACTCAAGCCGCCCGACGATGAGCAGGCCGATAATGCCTGGAAATTAAAGGTGTAATTTTTTATGGCGATGGGAATAATACTCATAATTATAACTACGGCGGCGTCCTTACTGATGCTGGCCTTTTTCGCGGCCGCTGAAGTGGCTGTCATATCGGTCAATAAGGTCCGCATACAGCTTCTTGCCGAGGGCGGCGGCGGCATAAAGAACGCGAAGATAATGTGCGAGCTCTTAAAGGAGCACGAGATGGTAGTATCGGCGATGCTCATAGGCGTGAATATCGCCATCATTCTCGGCACCTCAATCGTCACATTTCTTCTCAACCGGATTCTGGGCGATAAACTCGCCGTCATCGTGGCGACGATCTTTCTGCCGCCGCTGTTCCTTTTTTTCGGCGAGGTCATCCCCAAGAAAATAGGCCGCCTCACCGCCGACGCTTTTTCGCTGAAATACGTGAAAGTGATCCGCTTTTTTTATAACCTTTTCTATTATGTGGTTAAGCATTTCACCTTTCTATTGAGCATCATCAAAAGGATGTTCAAGCCCGGCGCCTCCAAAAAATCCACGATGACCAAAGAGGAGATCCATCATCTTATCAAGATGAGCGAGTCCGACGGGGTAATAAAGAAGGCCGAGGGCCGCATGATCGAATCCGTATTTTCATTCAATAAAATATTTCTCAACGACGTCATGACGCCACGCAACGACATCGTGGCTATCAATTCGGCGCTTTCGCTGAAAGATGTTCTTGACGTCGGCATTAAAGAAGGTTTTTCAAGAATGCCGGTATACGACAAAAACATAGATAACGTGCTCGGTTTCATTTACGTTCTGGACCTTATCCAGGCCATAAACCTCGAGGGAAAAACGCTCAAAGATTTCATAAGGCCGATACTTTTCGCGCCCGAAACTAAAAAACTCGGCGTTATGCTCCGCGAGATGCAGAAATCGAAGATACACATGAGCATAGTCGTCGATGAATACGGCCAGACGGCCGGCCTGTGCACCATAGAAGACCTCATCGAGGAGATCGTCGGCGAGATCCGCGACGAATACGACGTTGAGGAGCCTGAAATAGTCAAGATCAACGAAAACGTTTATCTGATAAACGCGATGATGGATATCGACGATGTCGCGAGCGAACTCAACATCAACATCAAACTCGAGGAGTTCGAAGACGTCAAGACGCTCGGCGGGCTGGTGATAAGCCTTACCGGCCGCATCCCGAAGGTCCGCGACGAGGTCAGGGTCGATAACGCCCGCTTCATCGTCGAAAAGGTAGACAAACACAGGATAAAACAGATAAAGGTAGTGGTCAAAAAGGCCCGCCCGGAAGAAAAGGAGCAAAACATCGTTGAATAAAGGCGCAAGGCGTTCAGGTTTCGTTACGGTGCTGGGGATGTCCTCGGCGGGTAAATCGACTTTATTGAATACTCTGCTCGAGCAGAAAGTGGCGATAACCACTTCGAAGAAGCAGAGCACGCGCACGCCGATGCGCGCCATTTACACATGCCCGCGCGGCCAGATAGTCTTCATAGATACGCCCGGATTTTTCAAGCCGAAAGACCGTCTGGAAGAGTATATGCTAAATTCGATGATAAACTCGATATCTATGGCCGACGTGATCCTGTTCGTCGTCGATATCACGGCGCCGTCGGAAGCCATACCGAAAGAGTTCATGGACATGGTCATAAAGGCCCCGCAGCCGAAGATACTGGTCCTTTCGAAGACCGACAGGAAGCACGAATTCAAAATCGGCGATAACATGCAGCTGTTAAGCATTTCGACGTATTTCGAGCAGACGATACCGCTTTCGGCCGTGAGCCGGCTTAATACCGAAAGGCTCATCGACGTGCTCTTCGGATACCTGCCCGAAGGCCCCATGCTCTACCCGGAAGACGAGGTCACCGACGCGAACTCCCGTTTCATAGTCACCGAGATCGTCCGCGAGGCGGTTTTCGACATAACCCACGAGGAGGTCCCCTATTCGGTCGCGGTTTATTGCGAGGAGCTGACCGAGCGCGAAAGCGGCGCGTTTTATATTTCATGTATAATATACGTCGAGCGCGACTCGCAGAAGGGCATAATAATAGGCCAGAACGGCCTTACAATAAAAAAAATAGGCGTGCGCTCCCGCGAGATCATTGAGAAGGCGCTCGAGATCAAAAGCCATCTCGACCTCAAGGTGAAGGTGGCCGAGAAATGGCGCCGCGACGACAGGTTCCTGAAAATGTTCGGGTATCACGCCGCGCCGGAGAAACGCAAAAAATGATTTTTTATGAATAACCCTGGCGCAAAAGAAGAAAACAATATTTATTACGACGAGTGCGTTATTTTAAAATCCTCTCCTTACGGAGAAAGCGACCGGCTGGTGACGGTTTTTTCGAAGAATCTCGGAAAGAAGAACCTTCTGGCTAAAGGCGCATGTAAACCGGGGTCGAAGCTGTGCGGGTTCACCGATTCGCTGAGCGTTCTCAATTATGCGCCGAAAGCGACTCGGACCTTCACGCTCATTACCCAGCCGAAGATAGTTTCGCCGCTTTTTCACATAAAGGAAATGGGCGCTTCTTTTTACAAGGCGTATGCCATGTGCGAGCTGGTTTCGCGGGCCGCTGAATTCGACAATAAAATGCCCGAAATTTATGACGCGCTGAAAAATTCTCTGATAATAATGGACCTGATGACTTCCGACGATGAGGCCGCATCGGAGAAGGTGCTGATAAAATTCGAACTGTTTTTTCTCGAATACGCGGGCTTTTCGCTGAATTTTGAAAACTGCTGCCACTGCGGAAAAACGCTCTCCGGGGAATTCATATACGATTCCGGGGCCGGGGGCATAACCTGTGCGAGATGCGCCCTGGGCCGCCGGGAAGCGGAGGTGGCGCAGGACGCCGCCGGGTTGATAAAAAAGATAACTAAAGAGACCGACCTCAAAAAAATAATCGGCGAAAATTATTCGATAAACACACTGGGCGCGGCTTTAGCGCTTGTTAAAAAACATATCAAGGCCAACCTTAATATAGTCCTGACCTCCGCTGATATTGCGTGAGCGATTTATTAAAGATAATTGAGGATGTGAACTAAATGACGCCGGAAATGAATAAAAACAGCGTTTTTGAGATCATCGAAAAATTCAGCGACGCCAACTGGAACGTCAGGAAGCAGACCGCCGCCGAATTAATTTCAGCCATAGCCGGTTCCGAGGAAGGGGCGCGCGAGGCGGCGTTCGCTATAGCCGACAAGCTCGTGCTCAGCCGCACGTCTCGCAGCGAGGCGGAATTCAAGAATATCCTTTACTGGTCAATTAAAACTCTAGGCGCCCTCGTCGATTCCCCAAACGCCCGTGACATACTGGTTTCGGTGGTAAATGACCGCGACTATAAAGAAAAATACCGCGAGATCGCGATGAACGAACTCACGCACTTCGGCTATTGCGAATCTTTCCGCAACGAGCTTATAGGCTTCCTCTGCGACGCCAACTGGAAGATCAGGCAGACCGCGGCCCGCCTTCTGGAGTCGTTTACGGATAACGAGGTCGCGGACTACCTGATATCCGAATTTTATTCGTTCACCAACGACGACTTGATCTACTGGGTGCTTCAGATCATTGCCCACCAGCAGAAGGAACGCTCGCTCAAATTTTTCGGCAGCATTCTTTTTTCGTCGCCGACCAATACTAAATTGTACGTCATCCTGGCCCTTTCCGAGATCGACCTCGACGACGCGTTCAAACTCATAGTCGACTGCTTCGACGATTCGTCCTACATGATAAGGACCCAGGTGCATCAGATAATAGACAAAAATCTTAAAAGATGCGCCCGTTTCGTGCATGATTTCGCTTTTTCGACCGACTTTCGGACCAGGTGCGAGGCCTTCAAATTCCTGGTGAAATCGATGGACCCTCAATATTATGGAATGATAACTCAGATGGTCACTTCCGGCTCGACCGAGAACCGCGTGCTCGGCCTTCTTTCTTTCGGCGACACTTTCGAGGCGGCCATCATCGAATTTATCTACCAGCGCTTCAGCGACGATTCATGGTACGTCAGAAACTTCGCCGCGACCATAATGTCGGGGCATGGCCAGGCCGTCTGGCAGTACCTGTACGGCAAATACGAGTCCGAGCCAAACGAGAACAACCGCTACTGGATACTCATCTGCATCAAGAATATCATAAACCCCGACAGCGAAAAGCATATCAGCGACATTTTCGAGCTGTTCGGAATGTCGAAGAAGAACGAGAAGCTCCAGATACTGAGCATAATAAGCTCGATAATAAACAAGTCGGAAAGCGTTTCGGCCAGGAACAAACTTATAGTGTCCCTGGTGGAATCGCTTAACGACAAAAAGTGGCTCGTGAGAAAAGAGGCTTCGACGCTGCTGGAAAAGTTCGACAGGCAGATGATCATGGCGAACGTCAAAGCCATGGGCGCGCTTTCACCCGACCAGTCCTATTGGCTCAAACCGGTTATATCCGGCCAGGCGTCATGAGGCGCGCACGTGAAGAAACGCCGGAGTGAATACGCAGGATAGCTGCGAATGCGAGAACATCGAAAATGAGTGAAAACACGTCAGAAAAAACCTTTAAAATCGATAAGCCGCCGGGCGGAAGCTTCGGTATTTCCGGCGCACCGCAGGGGAATTCAGGCTCGATCAAATTAAAAGACACGCTTTATACGATCGTTGAAATGCTCGGCGTCACTTCCGGCGAGGCCGATATTTACCTGGTTTCCGGCCCCGAGAGCGGCCGCAAATTCATTCTCAAGTATTACCGGCGCAATATCGAACCCAAGCACGAGATCGTGGAAATGCTTTCCGGCCTGGGTTCTGCCCGTGTGGTCAGCATAATCGATTACGGCTCGACCGCGGAAGGTCGGTTCTACGAGCTGCAGGAGTTCGCCGAACACGGAGCCCTGGACGCTTTCATAAAGAATAATCCCGGCGCGGTCGACGGCCGTTTCATAAGATCCTTTGTCCGCGAACTCAACGAATGCCTTTCCGATATACATTCGAAAAACATAATACATCGCGATATCAAGCCTTCGAATATACTTATAAGAGCCGTCGAGCCGCTTTCGATAGCGCTCACCGACTTCGGCATATCCTCGGTTTCGGCGAGTCTCGTCCATCAGACCAATTACAACCGCACCATCACCTACGCGGCGCCCGAAGCGCTCAGCGGAATGGTTTCGAAGGCTTCCGATTACTGGTCGTTCGGCATAATAGTCCTTGAAATGCTTCTTAAAAAACATCCGTATGAAGATATGGACGCGAAAACGATAACCTACTGCATCACCACCAAAGAAGTGCCCGGCGTCGAGTCGGTTACCGGCGAGTTTTATCCGCTGGTCAAAGGCACGCTCAACCGCGACGATAAAAGAAGATGGCAGCAACGTGAGGTCGGCGACTGGCTGGCCGATATCATAAAAAACGATTTTTACGAGCCGTTCTCTTTTTACGGCGCCAAATGTCTCGACCTGAAAGAACTTTCCATGAACCTCGTCGCCAACTGGGACCGCGCTTCGCGCGAGATAGTACTCATCAAGCAGTGGCTTTTAAAGAACGTCACCGAGCGCGGCCTTATCCCGCTCATAAAAGGACTATGCCGGCAGGGCGTTTCCGAAGACGCCAGCCTTTTCGAACTGTTGTGCATAATCAACCCTGAAATGAAAATGATATTCAGAAAAATTAATATTACCCGCGAGCTCGTCGCGGAAATATCGTTTAAAATATACGACGGCGAAGGGACTCCGGAAGAGATCGGCCTGCTCGATGCGCTGGTCGACGGAAGGCTTTTTCGAAAATACAGCGAAATGGCATCCGGCGGCGCCGATTTTAAACGCGATCTGCTTGCGGCCGAGGAAGAAAGTTTTGCCGTCAAAGAGACCGCGAAACGCGCTGAAATTTTTCTGGAACGGCTGGCGCCCGAAAAACTGGGACAAAAAGCCGGTCCGTATAAATCGCTGCTGAGGAAAATCAGGAAAATCGAATATAGTAAAAATCACTTGTATCTCATCGGACTTGGATTGATCGGACTGATTTTTCTGCTCACGTTCATTTTAATTTCGATATATGACTGATTTATTTTGCGGAGCCCGAACCCGGCGTGCTTCGGGACATTAATTATAATCGAATAAATTTAAATTCTTTGGGATTTTTAATAAAAAGAAAAAGGAGCGGCAAATGAACAGACTGATCGTCGGCGACCTTAACGAAAATTACTGCGTGGAACTGAATAAAAAGCAGCTTATCATCGGAAGGATGAGCGACTGCGATATCGTTTTAAAAAGCAATTCGGTTTCTCGCAATCACGCGAAAATATACATCAAGGATACTTTATGGTTTTTAGAAGACACTAACTCGACCAACGGAGTTTACGTCAATAACACCAAAATCGATTCTCCCCTGGCGCTTATGCATAAGGACCTCATAAAGATCGGTGAAAGTTCGCTCGAGTTTATCGATGAGGAATTCGACGCCATCGACGGCGCGGTCAACAGCATCGCCTCTAACTTTCACAGGCACGCGCGTGCCGTAAAGCCTGTTTCTTTGAACGATTTTTTAAAAGGCGTCAACGACGTTAAAAACAAAATTTCTCTGCTGGCTTCGTCCATGTCGTCCGGCCAGACGGCCGCGGCCCAGGCCGGCGACAGCCTCAAGTCAATGGCATCCGAACTCGCGCTGATGATCAAAGGCTATATACAGGGCGGCTCGTCGGTCCAGACCAGCGCGACGCTCGTGCAGAGCATCGAGTCTAAACTCAAGTACGACGGCATAAGCCAGATGCTCGAAGCCGCCGCGTCAGGCCACGGCGCGGCTGTTGCCGCTTCCGGCGAAGGCGCCAATTATCTTTTCGCCCTCGACGAGATAAAGACGGCCGCCGAAAACGTCTCCGATTACAAGAAGTCGTGCTATTTAATGCTTTCCATTGCCATGAAGATACTCGGCCTCAACCGCGGATTCATAATCATGAAAGACCCCGTGAGCGGTGCTATAACTCCGATAGTCTCGAAAATAAATAAAAGCGATATGGCAGAATCCAGTCCGTCGATGTCCGTCGCCAGATACGCGGTCGGCAAAAACCACGCGATCTTTATAGACGATCCCGCGGCCGACGAGCGCTTCGCGGATAAATCCAGGAGCATTATAAGCGGCGTCATCAAATCGGTCGTCTGCGTCCCGCTGTCAAAAAAATCGATATGCCTGGGCGCGATCTATCTCGACAGCGACGAGCAGAAGAAGAACTTCAGCGAGCTCGACCGCGACTTCGTGATCAAACTTTGCGGGCACATCAGCGAACTGCTTGAAATGAGCGGGCTTTTTCACGAACTGGTCAGCGAATACGAAGGCATTGACGAAATACTGGCCAGGGTGTCCAAAAAATCCGAACTCGAAGACCTTCTGAAAAAAATAATAATGGCGGACGTCAAGACGAAAATTTCCGCCATACAAAAAGTTTCGGCCACCAACGACGAAAATATCGTTGAGATACTTAAAGAAAACCTTTCGAACGAAGATAACCGTTTCCTGATCGCTACCTATATTAAAATAATCGGCGCGGTTGCGAAAGACGGCGAAATAGACCTCATTAAAAAATATCTGCTTCATCCCGACGCCCGCGTGCGCGCGAATTCCATAGGCGCGCTCATGAATATGAACGCCCGAGAGCGCGCACTGGATAAGATCTTGAAGATGACGGCGGACGAGGACGCGAAGGTTAGGGCGCTCGCCACGCACTATATTTTAAGCCTGAACCACAATCTTCTGGTCAGCGAATTCGAAAAATATCTCGGTTCATCGAAGGAGGACGGCTTAGCCAACGCCGTCATAAACGCTTCGTTCCTGCTCGGACTCGACGATATAGAGGCTTTATACGGCAGGGCCTTCGAAAACCTTCGCCAGCCTCAGAAAGACATGGTGGCGGATTATTTAAAATGCATGAAAGACGAAAAAGCGTCGATAATACTCGAAGGCTTGCTTAAAAAGAAAAGCGTTCCTGCCGCCGCTGTCAGGGCCGAGGAAAATAAAACCGCGCAGAGTTCGGCAGTCGCCGCTCCCGGCGAAAAAGACGTTAAAACCTCCGCAGCGGGGTATTTCGGCGCGCAGGGAAATAAAAATCAGCTGGCCGCGAATATAAGCGAGATCAAGCAGGAAGTTAAAGAAAAGGTGAACCCCGTCAGTCACAGTTACGAGTCAGAGGACAATGTCGACGATGACATCATGTCCGAATTTCAGAGTGCGCTTCAGCGCGTCAATAAGGACGCAAAATCCGAGATGAGCATGAAGTCGATCATGCACCAGCTGAAAGTCGTCAAGAAAAAATAGCATGGCGGAGCATTTTCAGTGCATAGTGCATAGTGAAAAGTGCATAGTCTTTAAATTCGCCTCGCGGATTTAGATTTTAGTGTCCGCCCCTATGCCGGCTATAAAATAAAAATATAAATATAAAAAAACGGCGCTCATTCCTATGGGCGCCGTTTTTAAAATTAAAATTAAAAAAAGCCTTAACTATTCTCTGTTATTTCTATTCTCTTTTTTGTGTTTTCTTAAAAAGATCAATCGACCTTTTTGGTGATAGTAAGTATATTGCGCCCGTTCAGCCTTTTATATTCTATTTTGTCCGAAAGTTTTCTGATCAGGTGCATTCCGAGGCCGCCGATACCGCGCAACTCGATATCCTGGCCGGTGTCGGCCTCTTTTATGCTCAGCGGGTCGAAACTTTTTCCGTCGTCGGAAAATTCAAGCGTCAATATCCCGTCTGAAAGGCTGAAGCCGATCTCGACAGTGCCCGCGCCGCCTTCCGAATAGCCGTATGAAACGGTATTAATGAAAAGTTCCTCGAGCATCAGATTAATTTCGCCCGTGGTTTTAGGGCCTAATCTCCATTCCAGCTCGATATTTTCGACGAAATTTACGATCGCGTCCAGTTCGGACTGCTCGTTAGTTATCGTTAACTTTACGCTCTTTTCCATCGCTTTCCTTTCAGGGCCGGCAGTCTGTTCCGCCGGATCAAAAGTATCTGACCCCCATTATGGTTATGTCGTCGGACTGCTCGGCGCCTCTGGTGAAGTCCTTGAGTTCGTCCAGCACAAGGTTGGTGATGCCGCGCGGTTTTTGGCCTGCGGCTTTATTAAGCGCCGCTACGAGGCGGGGGTCGCCGTAAAATCCGCCGTCGTTGCTTATCGCTTCGTTCACGCCGTCGGTGAATAAAAATATCGAGTCGCCTTTTTCGAGTTTGGCGTCGAAGTCGTTATAATCGCGCTCGATTATGCCCAGCGGCATATCCTTCGGCTTCGGGAACTCCTCGACCTTGAAATCTTTGCGCATGAAAAACGGCGGATTATGGCCCGCGTTGGCGTACTGGAGCGCGCCCGTCCTCAGGTTCAATATGCCCATGAAGAAAGTTACGAACATGGCGCTTTCGTTGTCCTGGCAGAGCGCCTCGTTCATGCTTTTTAAAACGGCGGCCGGTTTCATGCCTTTAATGGTTTTAGCGCGCAAAAGCGTTCTTGTTATGGCCATGAAAAGCGAAGCGGGTACGCCTTTATCCGAAACGTCGCCGATGGCGAAGCAGAGAAGTTCATCGTCGATGAAGAAGAAGTCGTATAAGTCGCCGCCGACCTCCTTGGCCGGCTGAAGGACCGCGTAGATGTCTATATCGGGATGCTTCGGGAACGGCGGGAATATTTTGGGTATTATTCCCATCTGTATGTCGCGGGCGATCTTGAGTTCGCTCTGGATCTTTTCCTTGGCCTTGGTCGTCAATTCAAAGTTCAGAATATATTCCTTAAGCGCCTTCTGCATTTGAATGAATGAATTGTTTAATATTCCCACTTCGTCGCGCGACGAAACTTCTGGAATTTTTGCGTCGAAATCGCCCGCGCCCACGATTTTTGTTATGCTGGCCAGCTCGTTCAGCGGTTTTGTGACCTTATTAGAAATATAGGTTATAACGAAAAATAAAGCGAAGATGCCCGCGCCGGCGAAGACTATGATTATATTCATTAATGTGTGCAGATCCTGGAACAGTTCTTTAGACGGGATAAGCACTCCGATAGACCAGTTCGACGATTTCAGCGGGACGAAATAGATCCAGCAGTCGAGACCGAGCTGAGCGTTGGTCACGGGGGCGAAACCGGATTCGCCTTTGATCATTCTGCGCCCGAGCTGTCTTAGTCCTGCCGCCTTGTATTCGTCGGCGACGGTGAAGATGCTTTCGTTCATGATCCAGTTTCTGCGCGGGTGCGTTATGATGTTACCGAACTGCGATATCAGAAATCCGTAGCCGCTTTCGGAAATTTTAATCGACGCCATTATGTTTTCGAGCCATTCCAGGGATATGTCGACGGTGACGACGCCCCGGAAAACTTTTTTGCCGTCAATTTTGCGGTAAAACGGGGCCGAGTAGGTCGACATTACGGCGTTTCCTGCGTCTTCGTCGTAATAGGGCTCGGTCCAGACCGGACGGTCCAGTTCCTTTACCAGCTGATACCAGTCCATGTAGAAATATTCGTATGAGGCGCCGCCGATATTATTGACCGACACTTCGCCGCTCGCGTTGCGGGAAGAATAAAGCGCGTAATGTTCGAGCGCCGGCACGAAGGCGTTCGGCGCGAAAGCCACGCAGCCGCCCGATATTTCAGGATTGCCCGCCACGAGGGAATTGAGCATGGATCTGAGTTCTTCCTCGTTATAGGTTGAATTTTCGAGCATGCGCGCGAAATTGTGCGGTATTTTCTGGACCGCCAGAAGGACGCTTTCTATTTTATTCGCGGCTGAGTTGGTCAGGTTTTTGGCGTTCACTTCGACGTTTCTCAGTAAAAATTCCCTTGAAACGAAGTAATCGTAGGCGAAGACCGCTATGAAAATAAGCGTTGTGAATGTCAAAATGAAAAAGCTCAGCTGGAAGGCAATTTTTTTATTTTTTAACATCGCCGGCCGCCTTGTTCATATAAAAACTTTTAAAGTCTGGAATTGTTTCAATGATCTTATATTCGCGCAGCATCGAGGCCACCCGGTTATAATCGGATTCGTCGAGCTCGCCTATAGGCCGTTTCATGCCGGCCGGCGAAATTATGTCGCACATGCGAGAAAGCATCCAGCGCTGATGCGGCCGGTTGGCGGTTATGTGGGCGCGGTTCATGTATTTGAGGACTATTTCGATGGCCTGCTCTTCACGGGCGAAGGCGGAAGCCCAGCCTTCAAGGGACGCTATTACGAAATCGCGGCACATCTGCGGATCTCGCGAGAAGGTTTCTTCGAGGCAGTATATGCCGTCCTCCGGAAGATTCATGCCGTGTTCGAAAAATAAAAATACGCTCAGTTCCTCTTCGTCGATGCCTGAGCCGAGGATTCTGTAATATTCATTGTACCACATCGTGACGATGGCGTCGATGCCGTCGAGCAGAAATAAATTAACGGTAGAGGTTATCGGCACTATTTCGACGCTCAGGTTGTTTTTTTTCAAAAAGGCCTGCAGCGGGCCCGGAGAATCATTACGCCAGTAACCGAGCCGCCTGCCGTTCAAATCTTTAAGCGAATTGATCCCGTTCTTCTTTTTAGCGATTATGACAAGCGCCGACCGCTGAGAGACCTGGCCTATATTTATCAGTTTTAATCCCTTCGAGCGCCGTTCGATCGCTTCCGAAAGCTGCATCGTAACGAAATCGGCTTTTTTTTCTTCGAGCATTCTGGCCGATGGTGTTTTAAATCCGCTGTCGAGTATTTCAAGGTCTATGCCGTGCCTGGTATATAAGCCGGTTTCATAGGCCATGTAATAACCGGCGAATTGTGCCTGAGGCAGCCATTGGGGAACGAAAACCGCCTTTTTGAGAGGCGTCTGGGCGTGAAGAACGCCCGCCGCGAAGATGACGGCCAATAAGATTCCTGCCAGGGAGGCAAAAAAAACATTAGTTTTTCCGGCCGCCAGTCTGTCGGAACCGGACATTGAAATAAAGAATTTTTTCGGCATTATTAAACCTTTCATATATAGCATTTTCTTGATATTTTTTTGATTAACGCGGCGTTATTTTACCTTAATATCATCAAAATGTCAATATTCGGTTAATATTCGCGAGTTAAAAATCGGCGCCCTTTTTTTAGCCCGATTTCTTGACAGGGTCCAGTATTTTTTGTATAATTGTTTTGATATTTACCAGAGTTGTTTTTATTTTGATTTTTGAAGACAGTGAATCATTCGATTCCATCGATCTCCGAATCGACGCTTTGAATTAATTGTGCAAGGGCGGTGATAACAAAACGGTCAACTCAAATTAATCTTAAGGAGGAAGTATTATGTATCAGAAGAGGTTTATAAAAATCAATTGTATAATAACCCTATTCACATTCTTGATCTCGATATTTTCGGCTAATTTCGCTTTCGTAGGCACGGCTTCCGCTGAGGAAAACCTTTTAAATAAAATTACCGAAGGCGTCTGGAACGTTAAAAACGCGAAAGGCGAATTCACCGCTGCCGGTAACGGCGGTTATGAAACATGGGCCGACGGCAAACAGCGTTTCGTACTGCGCGATACTCTCGGACATTTAATGTCCTGGGGCGAAGCTAAAATAGATAAACTCTCGAACGGTCAGGTTAAAGTTTCCGTTACGGGCGCCGACGGCTCTTTCGAAGCCGTAAAAGTAAGCGTTCCCGCTCTTGAAACTGCTCAGGCTATTAAGTCCGCAGTTATGGATTCCGCTCCCGCATCGGCGGTCAGCGCGGCTCCAGTTGCGGCTGAAACCAGGGCCGCTGTAGTAACCGAACCCGTTACTAAAACGACCATCGGCCAGAAATTATCCGCATTAAAGACCAAAATAACGACCCCCATCGAAAACGGCGGCAAAGGCTCCACTTCGTGGGAAAAAGGCTACAATTTCGGTAAAGACACTCCGACCAATCTCGTTAATAAAGTAAAAGGCGTATTCTCGAAGGGCGATTCATCGTCGGCCGCTTCGACCGTTACGGCATCCGCTCCCGCTCCTTCAGCTGCAGCTCCTGCTTCGACAACCGCAGCGCCCGCAGCTATCCAGGCTCCCGACGCGGCCGTTACCACCGCCGCTCCGGCTCCTAAACTGAGCATCGGCGAAAAACTGTCGTCTTTAAAAACCAAAATAACGACCCCGATCGACGGCGGCGGCAAAGGCTCCACCGCATGGGAAAAAGGCTACAGCTTCGGCAAAGACACACCGACCAACGTCGTTAATAAAGTAAAAGGCGTATTCACTAAAGGCGATTCGTCGTCAGCTTCGACAGCTACGGCATCCGCTCCCGCGGCAACAACTACTGCAGCCGCCGGCCCGAACGCTCCCGCTCCTGCGGCCGTTCCCGCTTCGACAACCGCAGCTCCCGCCGCCGCATCCACGACAGTCGCAGCTCCTTCGGCCGACGCTTCGGCGATCGCTGCTCCTGCAACTACGGCTGCTCCTAAAGCCACTCTCGGCCAGAAATTGTCGAGCTTAAAAACCAAAGTGACCACCCCGATCGATGGCGGCGGCAAAGGTTCCGCGGCATGGGAAAAAGGTTACAGCTTCGGCAAAGACACACCGA
>MGFH01000008.1 GCA_001791795.1 Candidatus Wallbacteria bacterium GWC2_49_35 | reverse complement strand
CTTTCATCTCGCAGCTTCCGGCGTATTCTTTCGCGTCATTATACATTTTAACGCGCTTGAGCGACGATTTAAGTTTAGAAATATCTTTATGTGTTAAGACCGTCTCATTTTTAACCGCGCCTTTAATTGTCAGCGCAACGCCGGAACCGCCATGGTCCGCCGAAAAGTCGATCCGAACGAATGAAAATATTATCAGAACCGCGCCCGTTAAAAAAACTATCCATTTCGCCATCAATTACCTCCAGGTATTCATATAATCATATCTGAAATCTACCGCCGGGCAGAAATTTTCCTTGACCGTTCTCGCCGATGTCCATCTTACCAGATTAAGATACGATCCGGCCTTGTCGTTCGTTCCAGACTTGCGGGCGCCGCCGAACGGCTGCTGTCCTACCACCGCGCCTGTGCATTTATCGTTGATATAAAAATTGCCCGCACTGTATCTCAACCGGTCGAAGGCCGTTTTAACCGCGAGGCGGTCCTCGGCGAATATCGCGCCAGTTAAAGCGTAGGGCGAGGTTTCATCGCAGAGTTCGAGTGTTTTTTCAAAATCTTCGTCTTTATAAACGTATATCGTGAGCACGGGGCCGAATATTTCTTCCTGCATGGATTTATACTTCGGGTCCGTCGTCAATATGAGCGTCGGTTCGACGAAATAGCCTTTGCTCATCTCGCAGCCTCCACCGGCGATTATTTCGGCGTCGGGCGAATTTTTAGCGTGGTCTATATACGATTTAATGTTTTCAAAAGAACTTTTATCTATAACCGCGCCCATGAATACTGAAAAATCTTCCACGTCGCCCATTTTTATCTGCTTCACTTCGGATATCAGCATGTCTTTGAGATTTTTCCAGACCGATTCCGCTATGTAAGCCCGCGACGCCGCGGAGCATTTCTGGCCCTGGTATTCGAACGAGCCCCTGATAAGCGCCGCGCAGAGGGATTTAACTTCCGCGCTCGGGTGGGCGAAAATGAAATCCTTGCCGCCTGTCTCTCCAACGAGCCTCGGATAGCATTTATAAGAATCTATGTTCGCCGCCACAGTTTTCCACATGTCGTTAAAGACACCTGTGCTGCCGGTAAAATGAATGCCGGCCATATTTTCATTGCGCATCACCATCGGCCCTATCAAAGCGCCGGAACCCGGGATCATATTTAAAACGCCGTCGGGCAGTCCCGCTTTTTGGAGGAGCTTCATAATGAAGTATGCTGAATAAATGCCCGTGACGGCCGGTTTCCATACGACGGTGTTGCCCATCACGGCCGGCGCAGATATCAAATTAGACGCGATGGCGGTGAAATTAAACGGCGTCACCGCGAAAACGAACCCGTCAAGCGGCCTGTATTCGGTGTAATTCCACACGCCCTTGTCGGAACCGAGCTGGTTCTTATATAATAAAGTCATGTTATAGGCGTTGAAATTAAAAAAATCTATCGATTCGCAGGCGGCGTCTATTTCCGCCTGATACACGTTCTTGCTCTGGCCGAGCATCGTAGCGGCGTTAATAGTGGCGCGCCAGGAAGTGGAAAGCATTTCGGCCGCCCTCATAAATATGCTCGCGCGCTCGCTGTAGGTGAAGGTATCCCATGTTTTTTTAGCCTTCATGGCGGCGTCTATCGCGGCCGCGACCTCTTTTTCGCCAGCTTTATGAAATCTGGCGAGCCTTTTTGAATGATTGTGCGGCGATGAGCAATAACCGAAATTTCCGGTGCGCACCTCTTTTCCGCCGATTAAAAGAGGTATTTCTATCTCCTGCGAGCCGAGCTCGGCTATGCGTTTCTTAAGTTCGCCCGCCGCGCGGCTCCCCTTTGAATAATCAAAAATAGGCTCGTTAACCGGTTTTACTATTTCAAACAACCCGAACATATAATTACCATCCCTTCTTGAATTTGAATTTTACCCGTTTGTAAATAGAAGAAGGATGGCAAAATAAACTTCTGCCTGGTAAAAGCAAAAGCCCGTCCGAAAAAACACGGACGGGCGCGCGTTTTTTCTTCTTTCCAAACACGGGAGGCATGATCTGTTTCCGGAAAAGCCCTCGCCTGAAATATTAAATTCAGGCCGCCCTGAGCCCATGGCGTAGCGCGCTTTAGGGCCTTCGGGTCGAAGAAATTATGTGATGCATTTCCGCGTTTGCTTTAATAAAACGGGACCTGCATTTTTTTCATGGATTATATCAATTTTAAGTTAATAAGTCAATACAATAATTCATCTTACATAGCTTACACAAACAGCGCCCACGAGCCTGCGATTATTACAAGAACGCCAGCCAGGCGGCCTTTTATATTTTCGCCGAGCATGAAATGCGATAGAATTACCGTGACGACCATGCTGAGCATCGAGGCGGGTTCCGCGACGCTCACATCTATTTTAGTGATCGCGTAAAGCAGAAATAGATACGTGTAGGCGTTCACGGCGCCGGCCGTCAGAGTGACGGCTTTGCGCGAATAGTAAAGATCGCGGGCCGCTTTGAGCTGCCCGTCGTATAAAACGTATACTAAAAGGAACGCCGACATGAAACTATAAATTAATATCGCGTATAAGAGCGGGTCGAAACTTTTAATGAAGAATCCGTCGATAGTGCGGCCTATGGCCATGAAAAACGAGCATATCAGCATCAGCCGGCACGCGCGGTCTTTCGCCATGGCCGAGATCGAAAGCCACAGGCTTTTCTGCCGGTTCAGAAGCGAGGCTCCGTAGAGCAGGACCAGCACGCCCGACACTTTCATGATCGTTATTTTCTCGCCGAGGAAGACGGCCGCCGTAACGAGAAGGAATATCACGTTAAAATTATATAGAGGGCTGACAAGTGAAACTTCGCCGATCGAAATCGATTTGACGTAAAACAGGAACGCTATGCAGTAGATGAAGCTGCTTATGGCGACATAAACCACCAGAGAGTAATTTTCAGCGGGCCGGATGAAGAATATCAGAGGCAGAATAAAAGCGGTCGAAGATAAAAAATACAGGAAAGTGGCGGCCGAATTTTCCGAGCCGGCGCCCATTTTCTTGACCAGTATTTTTTCGTATCCGAGAAGGAAAATTCTGGCGACGAGAGCCAGATAAGCCAGCAGCATCGGTTGTGTTCCATTTCCAGAATCGTTATTTTTTCTGTGATTCGGCCATGTAGTCGGTCACTTTTATTTTGCCTGAAACTATGTCCTGTTTTATTTCTTCGAGTTTTTTCAGGTACTGGGCCGGTATCTTATCGCGGGTGAATTTAAGTTCGGAGATCCCGACGCCGTCTTCGATTATGCCGAAATTATGGATGCCGCCGCGGAATTTTCCTTCCATGGTTTCCTGGATCGTCCTGAATACGGCTATATTGCACCTTTTTACCATCGAGGTCAGCACCGTTCCGGGCTCGACGCCGTCCTGGTCGGAATCGACGCCTATCGCGAACACTTCTTTTTCTTTACAGCCGCGGATTACGCCGCCGCCCGTGCCGCCGGCCGCGTGAAACACCACGTCGCAGCCCTGAGTGATAAGCGAAAGAGTTATCTCGCGCCCCTTGACGGGATCGTTCCAGGCCGAAGGATCGGAGCCGGTATATTTAACGAGCACCTCGGCCGAAGCGTCGATGTAATGAACTCCTTCGCGGTAGCCCGTTTCGAACTTCCTGATGAGCGGAATGTCCATCCCGCCGACAAAGCCGAGTTTCTTCGTTTTCGACATCATTAAACCGAGGGCGCCTACCATAAAGGAGCCTTCGTGTTCTTTGAACAGAAGCGAGGCGACGTTTGGAACATCGGGGATAACGCCGTCTATTATAGCGAACTTCTTTTCTGGATATTCCTTCGCGATCTTCGAAACCTCGTCCTGCATTGCAAATCCAACGCCTATTATAAGGTCGTAATCCTGCTGGGCGAACGCTATGAGGTGCTGTTCCTCTTCGAGCTTGTTCGACGGCTGGCCCACGTCGGAGAGTATCTTCAATTTTCTTTCGGCTTCCAGAACGCCTAAATACGCGGAATCGTTGAACGATTTGTCGCCGAGCCCGCCGGTGTCGACCACCAGGCCGACCTTGAATTTTTTCTTCTTTTCCTTCGCGGCCGCGGCGCGGTCAATATCAATAAATATTAATATTGCGGCTGAAAATAAAAAAACTGTCAGGGCAGTAATAGTTATAAATTTTAAAGGGTTTTTATATGAAATTATTCTCATTCGCAACCGCCTTTTTCATTAAAACAATTTACAAATTATCGGCTAATTATATCAGATACAGGACGCGGTGTCAAACATATTAGTGAAGAAGGCAAATGAAAGGTATAACTATCTAAAAACAAAGCAAAAAAAATTAAAGTGCGGACGATAATTATCAACTTTTCTTAGTTATTTCGTTAATTTGATAATATAAATTTATAATATGATTTGATTAAACCACCGGTATGTGGTATAATTTTTTTGTCAAATATCATACCATGTAAAACGATTTTTTATAACATAATAATATCGAGAATATGGCTAAAGAAAATGAAGAAAAGAGCGCGAAATATAAAATAGCGCTGATCATAAATGAATATTCGAAGGGCGGCGACTACAGGCCTCTTATCAACGAGGAACTTTACCGCCAGCTCGACGGTTTCCAGAAGGAGACCGGCCACGTCGTAGCGGTTTCGTTCACCCGCAGCAAGGCCCACATCCAGAAGGCGGTCACTTCGCTTCAGCGCGAGGGTTTTAACTTTTTGATAATTTGCGGCGGCGACGGCACCATCAACGACGTACTGCAGCATGTGGCCGAAGGCACCGTCATAGTGCCGATACCCGGCGGCAACGCCAACGATTTTTCAAGGCGGCTGAACATATTCCACTGGCGCGACACTCTGCAGATAATTAAAAATATCGTCGAAGGCAGCGTCAACATAATAGGTATGGACGTAGGCGAAATATCGTTCCATGGAAAAGACGGCGCGCCGATGTCTCGAAGATTCATAAACAACTGCGGAGTAGGCGTAACGGCCGACACCGTCAGGCGCGTCGAAGGTCTCGTCGACAAGGCTTATCTCACAAACGGCTTTTTAAGCCTCATGCTTTCGAAGGCCATAGGCCTGACTTATTATTCGTCTATTTTAAGAAGAAATATATTCATGAAATGCCTCGGCTTCGAAATGCTTCTGTGCAGCCGCGTCGGACGCTACGCGAACTTCGCGCCGTACAAGCACGAAAACGACGGCACCATCCATTTTATCATATTCAAAGACCTCAGTTATTATAAAAGACTTATGCTGATGATGCTTTTGAGCTTCGGAACCAGGCTTGTCAGCTCGGGGTTCGTTGAATATTTTCACGGCCACACGGCGCGTCCGGAGATCAAGGACAGCAATACTTTCGGGCTCAACCTGCGCGGCGTGAAGAGCATATGGGGAATGCTTCACGAAAAGAGCCTGCTGCACGTCGACGGCAACCTCGTGAATGAATTCAGCGAAACCGTCCAGGGTGACTGCCGCGTTAAGATACTGCCTAAATTCATAAAAACCGTAGCGCCGTGCTAAATTATTAATAAGCTCCGTCAGCAAAATTCTTGGAATTTTATAAATAAATATACAGGAGATTATCATGAGTGAAAGGACCATAGCTTCGTTATCGAGATTCGCGTCGTCGCCGAAGACCGCCGTT
>MGFH01000007.1 GCA_001791795.1 Candidatus Wallbacteria bacterium GWC2_49_35 | reverse complement strand
GATGATTATAGCCGATGCGGAAAGCCGGAAATTTATAATATGCAATGAAAAATTCTGTGAAATGACCGGCTATGATGAACTTGCCATAAAAAATATGGGGGTCGCCGACCTTCATTGCGAAGAAGACCTGCCGCGGGTATTCGATCTCTTTGAAAAGATGAAAAGGGAAGAGATTGAGCTGGCTGAAGATATTTGCGTAAGAAGAAAAGACGGCACGGTTTTTTCCGCCGATATAAATTCATCCAACGTTGTTTTAGGCGGTAAATTATTTATAACGGCTAATTTCAGGGATAAAACGGCTCGAAAAAATTACGAAGCCGAGATCATAGAAGCCAGGGAAAAAGCCGAAGCCGCGAATAAAGCAAAGAGCCTTTTCCTGGCCAATATGAGCCATGAGCTTCGCACTCCGATGAACGGGATTATCGGATTCACCGATATCCTGGCGATGAGCGGGCTGAACGAAGAACAGCGCGAGTTCAACGAAATGGTTAAAATATCGTCCGGTCATCTTCTTGATATTATAAACGACATTCTTGATTTTTCAAAAATAGAGGCTAAAAAATTAAAACTCGACAAAAAGCCTTTTAACATATGCGAAACAGTTAAAAATTCTAAAATATTGGTTGACGCTCAGATAAAGCAGAAAAGGCTCAAACTTTATTTCGAAATAGACGCGTTCATAAAAGAACGGCTTTTAGGCGATCAGCTGAAATTCAGACAGATACTTCTCAATATTCTGACCAACGCCGTCAAATTCACGCCGTCCGGTAAAAAAATAGTGATCAGGCTCCTTCAAATCTCCGAAGAGGGCGCTTCCTGCAGGATAAACCTTTCGGTCATCGACGAAGGTATAGGTATCGCCCGTGATAAGATAGGCGAAGTGTTCGAAATGTTTCACCAGCTTGACGGCTCGTTCACTAAAAAATACGGAGGCACCGGCCTGGGATTATCCATAACCAGAGGGCTCGTGGAACTTATGGGAGGCACTATTTCCGTTAAAAGCGAGCTGGGAAAAGGAAGCGAGTTCATCGTCGAACTGCCTTTTGAAATAGATTTGAGCGTCTCTGCGCGCGAAGGCTCATCGCCGTCGGCCGAAAAACTCAAGTTTCATGGTAATGGAAGAGAAATAAGGGTGCTTGTCGCCGAGGACGACGAGGTGAGCTGCGAACTGATAAAAACGCTAGCGAAGCACTTTAAATGGAAGGTCGAGATAGTTACTGACGGAAAGGAAGCTCTGCGGCTGTACATGGAACAGGGGTTCGACGTGGTTATAATGGACGGCCAGATGCCTGAGATGAACGGCTTCGAAGCGGCCGGACTGATAAGGGAGATAGAAAAGGTCAACGGCGTCCGGCGCGTTCCCATAGTAGCGCTCACGGCCTACGCGCTCGAGGGAGACCGCGAAAAATTCATAGAGGCGGGCATGGACGGATACGTTACAAAGCCAATAGGCGACGGTGCCGCGTTATATGAAGCCGTAATGAAACTCGTCAAAAATTAAACGCCGGCCTGAAATCCGGCCGGCGCTTTAAAAAGTCTTGTTTTTCATAAAGAAAAAGTTTATAAATAGATAACCCCGTTTATAGTTATAGCCAGATGATATGCGACCAGATAAAAAGAAACGGCGCCCCTGTAAAATTTAGCGTTGAAATCGGACGGCTTGCGGCTGTAGACCATTCCGGCGCATATCACCATAAACGACACAATAGCCGTACTTATAAGCATCGGCATCAGCTGCGGTCCCTTACCGGCCGCGGCAGCCGTTATATTAGCTGCGGAAAGATGGAGCATGAAAAAAGCGAAGAATATATTTACCGCCAGCAGCGCGAAAGCGCCGAAAGGCGAGAGACGCAGCGAGTAGGAATCCACGCCCTCGCGCTCTTCCTTCAAAGAAAAGGTCTTGCGGCCGAATTCAAAAACGTTGAAAACGAACCAGTTGCCCAGCGCGATATAAAGGTATGCCGCCGGTATCTCGACTATGCTTGCGTCTTTTAATATCGAGTAGATCAGCAGACCGAGCATCGAAGCCGAGAAAGTGTGCGTGGCGGCGTATAATTCCATTTTAGGGCGCATCCAGTCGCCTATGAAAAATTCCTGCCTCATTATCAGGGTGAAGCCCAGAACAAGCGCATAAGTGCTGAAAATTTTAAACCCGAGCGAGGCGGATAATACGATCTCGCTCAGAACGCAGACCAGAATGCCCGCCCCGAACTCATTGACGCTCAAAACGCCGCGCGGCAGGGGGCGTTCTTTATTGACCAGCTTGTCGGTCTCGTAATCTTTAATGTCGTCGAAAAGCCGCATGTGAAAAAAAACGAGCCAGACGAGCATGAATCCGGCGACTAGATAACCCGCTCTCGATCTGATGTCGAAAGGGCCGGCGGCGTAGGCCATGGCGGCGTTCGCGGAGGCGAAGGCGAATATCATTACTGTGTGGCTCAGGGGCTCGAAGCGCTCCCTTATAAAAACTGACCATCTCGTTATTAAATTCATTTATTTATCACCTGATTATAACCACTTAAATTTAACTATGTCGCCGATCTTCGGCTGCATGATCGTCTGAAGTTCGGTATTAGGCCTGAATTCGACCAGGGAAACTGCGTCCTCGTGTCTCAGGATCGTCGCGGTTCCTTTCAGTAAGGGTTTCCTGCCGCGCGTGTATATGTTGAAAACGTCTCCCAGATTTATGTGATGCTCGAAGCCTATGTTGATGTAAACATCGTTGGTGTTTCTGACCTCGACGACGTTTCCGAAAATGAAAATTTTATACCATTCGAAATACGCGAATACGAACGACTGTAAAGACAATATCAGCGTGGAGACGGCGAAAACGATCTGCAGGCCGGGAAATACGTATTCGTTCAAGCTGTTGACGAAGGGCGTGTAGCCGAATATATTCGACAGGTTGATATTGGTCAGGGTCCAGTTACGGATCGAGTTGCTGTTGATGTACATGTAGTAATAAGCGTACTGCACGGCGAATCGTATGATCGCTTTTGGGAGACTTCCGGCCAGAAGAAGCCCGAGGCCCCATGCCGGAATCGAAATAACGCCCATGAAAAACGGGATAAGATAATTGGTGGGTGCCGCTTTCATGGTTTCGACGAAGAGGTCGTTATAATCGCCTTCGGTCTCGAGCTTCAGCTTGTCGATTTCGGCCTGTTTGTCGCGTTCGACCGCCGCAGCGGAAGCTTCCTTGTTCCGCTTCTGGTTTTCCTGCTCGACTATCGCCGCGTATAGATCTTTCTGCGGCAGCGAGTTCGCTATTTCTTTATAATCATCGCCTGATTTAGCCGAGATATTTTTGATAAGATCGAAAACCTTCGCGGGGGCGTACGCTCCGCATTTGGGCAGTTGGTCGAACGCCTCCTGCAGATTGTCGTTCTGAAAATAAGCAAGAGAAAGGTAATAGTGGCCTTTTGAGGACAGGTCCGAGCCTTCGTCGTTTTTAAGGACCTCGCGCAAAGTTATAATGGCCTTGGGAATATTGTTCTGATCAAAAAAGGATATACCTTCTTCGATCTTAGCGTCGATCTCAGGATTGCTCAATTTACCTCACTCCATTTTTTTATTAATATTTTATAATATGCTTAAGTTTTTTGCTGTCAGTTGAGAGTTCAGAGTGGAGAGTTGAGAGCTAAAGGACTTTTTGACATTAAAATTCATTTTTTAATAATTAATAAAACAAAATTTTAAAAAATTTATTGGAAGTTTAAATATGAATGTTTAAAAACTCTCCGTTCTCCACTCTCAACTCTCCACTAAAAAACGCGCGCAGCGCGTTTTTTAAGTCGCCGGTCTTGCGCGAAGTTTCGCCCACTGCCTTAAATATTCTATTTTTTCGCGCATGGTCTGTGAAAGCGGGACGGTCTCCTGCAGGGCTTTAGATATGTCCGAGGTCTGTATGTCGCGCTGTTCGTAAAAGGCGTCGTACATGGAAGAAATTATAGCCTGCTCGATCTCGGCGCCCGAAAACCCCTCGCTCAGGCTTACGAGTTCGCCTATATGATAATTGGCGACATCGCGCTTTCTTTTGGAAATGTGTATGTTGAATATCGCGGCCCGCTCGGGTTCGGTGGGAAGGTCCACGAAAAATATCTCGTCGAAACGGCCTTTTCTGAGAAGCTCCGGCGGCAGGTTCTCTATGGAGTTCGCCGTCGCGATGACGAAAACAGGCGCGGTCTTTTCCTGAAGCCAGGTTATGAACGAACCGAATATGCGCGTCGAAAGTCCCGAATCGCCGGAACTTCCGCTGCCAGCTCCGGCGAAGGCTTTTTCGACCTCATCAAGCCACAGTATCGTTGGTGAAAGCGCTTCGGCCACCCTGAGCGCCTTTCTGAGGTTTTCTTCGGATTCTCCGACGTATTTGCCGAAGATATTTCCGACGTCGAACCTTAAAAGAGGAAGCCGCCACAGCGAGGCGATACACTTCGAAACCAGGCTTTTTCCGCAGCCCTGCACGCCGAGCAGAAGGACGCCCTTGGGTTCGGGAAGGCCGTATTCACGGGCCTTTTGTGAGAACGCGCCCGCGCGCTTCGTGAGCCACTGCTTGAGCCCGCCCAGGCCGCCGACGTTCGAAAAATCTTCATGGACCTCGAAGTACTCGAGCATTCCGGCTTTTCGTATTATCTGTTTTTTTTCGGAAATGATGAGACCGAGGTCTTTTTCGTCGAACTGCCTGTCGTTGACTATGGCTTTGGCGAAAACGTTCTCGACCTCGCCCGCGGTCATGCCCAGGCACGCCTTTATCATTTTTTCCTTAAGGACCTCGTCTATATCGAATTTCAGATTATAATGCTTTTCGACATTTGAGAGAGTGCGTTCCAGTATGGCTTTGATATCGGCGTAATCGGGAAGCGGGAAATCCATTATCACTATGTCTTTTTCGAGTTCGCGCGGGATGTGGAGCACGGAGGACAGAATGAACAGCGTCTTGAACGAGCCGCGCAGCGCCAGGACAGTGTCGCGGAGTTTGCGCCTCACCTGCACTGGATTTTCGAGATACTGCTGGAAAGGATCTTCCATGTAATAGTGGAAATCTTTTAGGACGAAGAACGCCCTGTCTTTATATTCTATGATCTGCTCGAGCGCGCTAACGGGATTGGTCGTGTCTTTGATCGCGGCGTTCCTGCTCATCGAATAGATGCCCTGCGTGGCCGACCAGATAAAAAGTTCTTTTTTGGTCGCCTGTGCGAGTTTCATAAGTTCGGTAAGCACGCGTTCCTCTTCGAAGGACACCAGATAGATAAGCGGATAGCGGGATTTGACAAAAATATCGATATCTTCAAGAATTTTCATAATATCACCATATATTAAAATATTGATTTACTTTTCGACTTTCCTTTTACAGTTCTATAAATTTTTCAAAATCATCTTTTCTTGGGCCGGCCCCGCCGGAAGGCTTTTCAGAATCGCTCCTGAAGCAGGCGCCCTGGTCGAGTTCAATGAATCCGGCGAAATCCCTGGATTTTTCTTCGACGGTTTTACGCTCGCATATTTTATACATCGATACGAGACTGCCGCCCGACATCGTCAGTATCTGTTTCGCGCCGTCGGTGAGGTAAATATGTGAAACGTTCTCCAGCGGCCTGTCATAAAATAAAGTGCGCCCGCCCGAATCGAGAACGTAAATGTAGCCGTCGGAACAACCCACCGCGAAATATTTGCCGTCCTCGGATATGTCGGTGCAGACCACGGGGCTTTTCAGCGCGTAATTGAACAGCACCTTCTGCTCGCTGTGAAGGCAGAGCACTTTGTTGTCGGTCGAGCCGGCGAATATTATCTTTCCGTCGCGCGACATGGAGACCGAGCTCAGCTTGTCGTTTATGCAGAATTGCCACATGACGCTTCCATCGGGGCGCATGTAATATACGTCGCCGGCCGAGGTCACCACGGCGAAATTATTCGATAATTCGGGGACGTAAATGGAGGAGATCGCGCCTTTGGAGTCTATCGCGCCCTTGTATTTAGGCGAGGCGTTATAGTCGGCTATGACTATTTTATTGCCCTGGTAGCATATTATGAAGTTTTTGGCCAGCTGCGACAGCGCGCCCGCGATGATGGGAGTCTGGATATTTTTATGCCAGAGCATGCTTCCGTCGGCCGCTATGCGCGAAACGCTGTTGGTCCCGAAAGCGAAGATCTCGCGCGTGGAGTTGTCGAGCAGTGCGCATATTAAGTTGGCGTTGAGATTGCGGGAATGGACGGCCGCGCCGGAAACGGCGTCTATTAGTGAAACGGCGCCTTTTTTAGAAGCCGCCACGGCGTTTTTCGAATCGAAAGAAAGGAAAGCGGAACAGAGTGGATCGCTAAAACCCGCTTTCCACAGAAGTTCGCAGGATAATTGACGGGAAGCGAGGCCGCGGGCGTTTGACTGCGCCTGGGAAGAATTAGTAAGAGTGTCGTTCAATAGTTCACCATTTACATTTTCAATCGATTTTGGTAATGCTTTTCGTCTTCGAATCGGCCGGCCGTTATTTTCCGGGTTTATCGACTTTTACTTCTTTTGTTTCATTCGGGGCTTCAGATTCTTCTTTGGCGCTGAAATGCTTTTCTATTTCGGCATTTAGATGTTCTTTCTCGTTGACTTTTTTAGTAGGCAGCGCTTTGTGTTTTTTAAATTCTTTTCCTATTTTCTCGGACAATTTATCTCCGCCGATCACTTCGGCTTCGATGGTTTCACTGATGACAACCTCGTCGGTCCCTGAAAGCGAGACTTCTCTGGTTCCTTTGGATTTTTTGCCGCCTTCATCGCCCGCGGCTCTTTTTTTATCGGGTTTACCGGCTTTTTTTTCGTCGACCTTGACTATTTCAACCGGGACGGTCCCTGATTTTTCGATCTGGATCTCTTTGGTGAATTTGGCCACCAGCCAGTCTTCTTCGGTCGACGACTGCGCCAGTTCTTTGATGTCGGACTCGATGGAATTGAGGTTATCGGGGATCAGCTTTTTGCCTGCGCCTTTTTTCGCCTGATATTTTTCTTTGACTTTTTCTATTTCTTCGATTTTTTCAATGTCGTTGTCAATAAACGGCTGCGGAGGTTTTACGTCCGACTCGCCGAGCATGTCGAGCAGTTTGTCGTCGTCCAGGTTCAGAAGTCCGTCGGCGGTGCCCTTCGGCGGTTTAGCGTCTTTAGGAGCGGTTATAACGCCGTCTTCTATTTCTTCGATCTTCATGACGGATTCCTGTATTTCGGCCGTATCGGCGGGTTTTTTAATTTCGGCGGCCATGTCCATCGGGTCGGTTTCTTCAGGCGCCGGCGCGGCTTCCGGTTTTTTTTCGACCGCGGCCGGTTCGGGGGCGGGTTCGGCTTTTACTTCAACCGCAGGTTTGTTTTCTTCGGAGCTTTTGTAATATTTTAATATTTCATCGCGGGGAACTTCGAGCTCGCCATAGGCCGTCTTGAACTTTATTACCTTGGCGCCTTCGTCTGAAAGCGTCTTTTCATCGACGGCCGCCGCCACCGTACTGCCGTTTTTTAGTATGAACATATACTCGGCGCTTTCGCCGGCGGACGCGCCGGTTAGAAGACCTGAAATTATTACTACTGCAGGTATGATCAAGGTTGAAAACAATATGTTTGATATTTTTCCCGGCATATTCATTTTAAATCTGCGCATGTCGAATTATCATCCGCCTTTATTTTTTTATTCGGAGGAATAGTCCTGAGCGGGCTGGTCTGCCGGCGGGTTATCGTCAGCCGGGGGATCAGCCGGCGGGTTGTCGTCTGCCGGTGGGTCTGCTGGAGGATTATCGTCTGCTGGAGGCTGGTCTGCCGGTGGATTGTCGTCAGCCGGAGGATCAGCCGGCGGGTTGTCGTCTGCTGGCGGATTATCAGCGGGTGGATTGTCGTCAGCCGGCGGGTCAGCTGGAGGATTGTCGTCTGCTGGAGGCTGGTCTGCCGGAGGATTGTCGTCAGCCGGCGGAGCATCCGCCGGGGCCGGTTCAGGGGCCGCGGCCTGTATGGTGGATATTTTTTCTTCGTTGCCTTTGAACTGTTCTTCCATTTTGCTGATTTCTTCGAGTTTCGAATCGTATACTTCTTTTGCCTGACGGTATTTGCGGCGATCGTCGCCTTCGTAGCTGATGGTAGAGCCTCCGTCGTCCTTGGTTTTACGCTTCTTGCTCTGCATCTCTTCTTCGAGCGTGGCGAGTTCCTGTTTGGCCTGGTCTATTTTAGATTTTAAGTCGTTATTTTCCTGCTCCATTCTTGTGCGCTCTTCATCGGCTGCGGCATTGGCGGAAGGGTCGGCTGCGGGCTGCTCAGCTGGCGGATTTTCGTCTGCTGGCGGCGCGTCAGGGTTCTGTTCGTCGGGATTTTGCGTGCTTACTTCGCTCGATTCGCCGGTGGCGGGATCGCCGTTTTCAGCTGGCGGATTTTCATCAGCTGGCGGCGGATCTGCCGGCGGGTTTTCATCTGTCGGCGGTGGATCAGCTGGCGGGTTTTCATCGGCTGGCGGCGGATCTGCCGGCGGCGGCGCTTCGCCGCCTTCATCCTGAGCGTAAAGTGCGGCCTGACTAAAAACAGGACCGCCGTTTAAATTTATATCGTTAATGAATATGGCGACTGAAAAAATTATGAGAAATATAAATAAATTTTTCATTTTCATAGTGGCGACACCTCCGGTTGATTACCATTTATAATAATAACAAAAATGCAGCATAAGATTACAGATTAAAACCGTAACCTTATTATATTATACCAAATTTTATGAAAAATTTCCACATATATATTATTAAACCATATTTTACAAAAAAAATTTTATTTTCTAATATTGCTTCCGATATAAAAAGTATGAAAAACCGTCATTTTATTTTTAATTTTCATATTTATGCATATTTATTTATATTTATATCAATTTTTATGCCTGGTTTCAGCGGACAAGCTCTGGCTCTCGATGAAATCGGGGAAAGAGAACTTCAGGCTGAAAAACTTTCAGAAGTGGTAGTGCAGATCGAAGAGCCCGAAGACGCTCACGAAGTGATCGATCATAACGCCCGCCTGCCCTTTGTCGTTAAGACCAAACCTCTCGACGCCGAAACGGACGTATCCCTGAACACCCAGATCAGGATAATTTTCAACAAACCCATGGATTATCTGAGCATCAATTCGTCTTCGATCATGGTCATGGACGAGGTCGGCTCGGTCGTCGAAGGCACTATCAGCTACGATTCTTCGTCATATACCGCTACCTTCACGCCGCGTACGATCATGTCTAAAAACACGTTATACAGCCTGTTCATACCTTCGTATCTCATCAGGGATACCGAGGGCAATCCGCTCGACAGGAATCTGACGCTGTCATTCCGGACTGAAAGCAAATCCGAAGTGACCAAGATTTATGAAAACCGTAAATCGCCTAAAGTGATAAAAAATTATCCGGACACCAGCGCCACCGACGTCGCGCTCGATACTTATGTCATAGTCGATTTCAACCTCGCGCTTCTCGGTTCGCGCATAACCGACACGACGATCAAATTGAATGACGGCGCCCGTGATATCGACGGCAAGACCGTTTATTCGGACAAAGAACGCCAGCTCATATTCGTTCCGGGCAAAAACCTCGAATACGGCAAAGTATACCGCGTCACGCTCTCATCCATGCAGGTAGAAAGCGTCCACGGATTTAAAATGACCGAAAATTATTCATGGACGTTCTCGACCAAAAAACCGCGCGACGAAGCGCCTCCGGAAGTTATCGCCACATCCCCCATAGACGGCTCATACGACGTATCGGAGCAGGCCCGCATCAGCGCGACTTTTTCGGAAGAAATGGATCCTGTCTCGCTCAATAAATACACGCTCATATTATCCGACGGAAACCAGGATATTTCCGGCAAAATTACCTACGACAAGCGCACTTCGAAAGCCGCATTCTTTCCGCTCGAAAAGCTGAAAACTGGCCAGAAATACACGGTTCTGATATCCAATGGAGCTAAGGACACCGCCGGAAACGCCATGCGCTCGCCGCGCGAGTGGACCTTCACGACCAGAAAACCCGCCGTGGTCGTAAAGCCCCGAATAGATAAAACTTATCCGGCCGACAAAGAAAAAGACATCAAGCCCGATTCGAAAATATTCGTATATTTTAATAAAGTGATGAATGAATCCACCTGCAACGTTTTTAATATCAGGCTTACCGGAAATTCAAAAACGATAGCCGTATCGGCCAGTTTCGTTAAAAACGGCAATTTCGTAACCATAGTGCCGCTCGAGAATTTCGATTTTTCGACGGAATACAAGGTCAGCATAAGTTCCCGCGTAACCGACATAGAAGGCCAGAAGCTCGAAGGGGATTATTCGTTCTCGTTCACCACCATGAAAAAACCTGACATCGTCGCGCCCGAGATCGTGCGCGTAACCCCGGAAGACGGCGCGCTCAACGTGGCGTTGAATACGGTCATTTCAATACGGTTTTCGGAGCCGGTGCTGAAAAATTCGATCGGCGCTTCCGCCGTCAGCGTGAAGAACGAAAAGGGTATGCTGGTAAAAGGATACACGCAGTACGAAGACGATCAGAACCTTTTGACCTTCATACCCGAATCGCGTTTCGAATACCTTACCAAATATGTTATTACCGTTACCGACGGCATCAAAGACTTCGCCGGCAACCGGTTAAAATCATCTAAAATATGGACGTTTTCAACGCTTCAGGCGCCGGATACCACTCCGCCGCGCGTGATATCTTGCCTTCCGATGAAAGGCGAGCGCGACATCGACATTAAAACCGCCATTCAGGTCATATTCACCGAAAAACTCGCCGAAGGTACCGTCAGCGGAAAAACCTTCCAGCTCTACGATTCAAACGGTGCCGAGGTCAGCGCGGCCGTCACCTACGACCAGATCATGAAGCGCGTAACGATGACCCCGCGCAGAGACCTTGAATACGGCATGATATTTAAAATAGTGGTATCAAAACAGGTCAGCGACCTCGCCGGCAATTATATGAACGCTACCTACATATCAGATTTCGGCACAGTAGCCGCTCCCGACCGCACGCGGCCTGAACTTTGCTTGACCGTTCCCGAGGCCGGCGCTATAAACGTCGCGCTGAACACTCCGATCAGCGCCTTATTCACCAAGCACCTCGATCCACTGTCGGTTACCGCCAGGAACGTGTTTTTGAGGAACGAGAACGAGCGCGCCGACGTCGCCGCCGAAATAGTGTATAACGATAAAAAGAAACTGATAAGCATCATACCAAAAGATAAACTGAAATTTTCCACGACATATCAGGTGGTCGTAAGCCGCGGCGTGACCGATTCCGCCGGCAATCTTTTCAATTCGACCGTCGTTTTCGAGTTCAGCACGCTCGACGAGCCCGACCGCTCGGCGCCCGAGATCAAAAAATCGGTACCCGCGGACGCGTCGCGCGGCGTTGCGATCGACGCTTCAATATGCCTGTGGCTCACCGAAAAGATAAAAGATTCGACGGCTACCGAAAAAAATATCACGCTCAGCAGGGTGGACGGGGCGTCCTTCAGCGACATATTCTGCAAGATCGCTTATAACGAGCGCGACCTGAAGGTAATCGTGACCCCGATATCCAAATTGCGTTATTCTTCGAAGTATAAACTGAGCGCGCGTGGCCTTGCGGATTCGTCCGGTAACAGCCTGAAAAGTGCCTACAACATTACTTTCGAGACCGAAAACGAGCCGGACCACGATCCGCCCGAAATAACCGACTGTTTTCCCCCGAACGGCTCTAAAAACGTGAGCACCGCCACTCCGATCTACCTCAGGTTCAGCGAGTCTCTCGACACGCTCACTATCGGCGGCGACGCTTTCAGACTTTCCGCCGGGCCGAAGTCAGTCGGATGCGAGATCATCTACCAGCCCGATTCCTGCTCGGTAATGATAAGGCCCGAACGCAGCCTCGATTTCGACAAAATGCACACCATAGAAGTTTCGCCCGAAGTTTCCGATCACAGTTCCAATAAAATGGGCGCGCGCTTCGTGTCACAGTTTAAAACCATGGAAAAGCCGGATTTTGAAAAACCTAAAGTGAAGAGCGTAATTCCCGCCAACGCCTCGGTAGCCGTCGCTAAAAACATTCAGATACAGGCCGTACTGACCAAGAAGATAAAGGCCGCCACTATGAACAGATTCACTTTCTTCGTCAACAACGAGACCAACGGCGAAACCGTAGACGGTAGAATATCTTACCTTCCGGCAAAAAACACCGCCGTGTTTACTCCGTCCGAAGAACTCAGGGAAGGCAGCGTTTACAGGGTCACCTTAACCGAAGGCGTGACAGACGCGGCGGGAAATCCTCTTGAAAAGGGAATTTCATGGGCGTTCACGGTCGGAAAGCCGCGCGACAACTCGAAATTTGAACTTATGACGACCTATCCGCGCGACAACGAACTGAATATCGACCGCGACATGGAAATAACGGCCGTATTCAATAAAGTCGTGAATGAAAATACCGCCAACGAATATACGATACTCGTATCTGACGGCGTTAAGAGCGTTAGAGGAAGAATTTCGCTCGATCCTACCGGCCGCAAGGTTACGTTCAAAGCGGAATCGCCGCTTAAAAACAATACCCTGTACAGCGTGACCATAACCAACGGTCTGGAAGACACCGACGGCCGCCCGCTTTTCAAGAGGGTCAGGTTCGGGTTTAAAACCAAATCGTTTTAGTTAAGCCGGTTATTTAAATTCTTTCTTTTCTTATTAAATTGGAGGCGCCGCATGAATCGCAGACGGCGAGAGCCCGGTCTTTAACTTCGGAATCGAATATTTTGAAACCGGTTTCGGTCGAGCCGACGGTCTGGCATGATTTGCAGATGATCTTTCTGAAGGGAATGGAGATGGGATTAAACTGGGATGAGCTAGACATAAATGAACACCTTGCCTTTAATTAAACAAATTTAATATAGCAGGTTAAAACGTGCGCTATATTATGAAATTATAATTTTCTTTTTTAAACCAGGTCAATAATCA
>MGFH01000006.1 GCA_001791795.1 Candidatus Wallbacteria bacterium GWC2_49_35 | reverse complement strand
TTATTAAAAAAAACCTTGCAATTTGATGATTTTTGATGTATAATCAGCTCAAATTAAAAATTTCAGTGGGCCGTTAGCTCAATTGGTAGAGCAAGTGACTCTTAATCACTAGGTTAAAGGTTCGAGTCCTTTACGGCTCATTTTTTTATTTGCGGGGTAAAAAAAATGGCAAGTCAGAACCAGCACACAAGCGGCCTTATCATATCTTCAAAAAGCAACTCTTTCCAGCTATTCGAATTCGCTTACCAGGACATCAAAAACCTCTTTAAATTCGTAAGCCTTAGAGAAAACCAGTGCGCCCTCGACGAAAACCAGCCGGGCTTTTTCAACGAGACAATTGCCGATAACGCCATGGCGGTAAGTTTCAAGGAAATAGTCGCCCACGAGATCGACGCGCTCGAAGACGGAAAGGTCCAGACGCAAAAATTCCTCATGGTCGAAGAAGGCCATTTCATAATTTTCAAAGACCTGCTGGTCGCTTTCGGCAAGACATCTGCCCTCAAATCAGGCTTGATGCTGATATTCAAATTCAGCAAGATCGAGCCGCACCCCGTTTTCGTAACGCCCGAAAAAATATTTAAAATATCCGATCAGATGGCTTTCATCAAAACCATGGATTTCGACAGAATGGAACATCCGACGATCAAAAAACTTCGCTTCGACGGCAAGATCGAAACGCTCGCCGATATCTCCCCCTTCCATAACTACACGTCGAATATCAAGAGCATAAAGGGCGTTCTTAACACGCCTTTCGGCATACGCACCATCAAAATCTCATCGAACGGAAAGATCCAGATCAGCAAAAAGAAGGAAGAAGACCTGGATTCCGATATTTTTCTCTATATTTTCAAAACCATCATAAAACAATAACAACATATACCGATAATATACATAGCATATTGTAAATATATACAAATAACATGATACGGAGTGAACGTTTTTTATGAAAAGCTATTATTTTATCGGCATACTCGGTTCGGGGATGTCAGCTCTCGCGCGCGTGGCGCACGAAATGGGCCACAGGGTGGGCGGCTCCGACCGCAGTCTCGCGGGCGCTATCTGCGAAGAATTCAGATCCGCCGGCATCGGCCTTTATCCGCAGGACGGCTCGGGCATCGAAAAATTCGCCGCAGAGCGCTCTATAAGCGCCAAAGAGATCGTCGTTGTCAAGTCCACCGCAATCGAAGACACCGTCGCCGACCTGGTGAAAGCCCGCTCGCTCGGCCTCGCCGAAATGCACCGCTCGGACCTGCTCGCTGAATTTTTCAACCGCGCCGGCCGCTCGATCGCCGCCGCCGGAACCGCCGGCAAAACTTCAGTTTCCACGATGATCTCCTTCATACTCGATGAGTGCGGCGTTTCGCCTTCATTTGTCATCGGCGGCGTTTCGCGCAATTTTCAGGTATCGTCAAGGTACCGCAAATCAGAACATTTCGTGATCGAAGCCGACGAATCCGACGGCACCATTGTCAAATATAAGCCTTACATAGGCCTTCTCACCAACATTTCCAAGGAGCACAAAGAACTCGACGAACTGCACGGGCTTTTCAACGGCTTTATTTCCAACATCGCGCGCGGCGGCTACGCGCTGATAAATATCTCCTGCCCTGAAGTATCGAAACTCTTCGAAGCGCGCGAAACCAAAAAAGACGATATCAACTATAAAATTATTAATTTCGAATATTGCAAAAATGTAAATTCATACAATAACGACTTTCTGGTGAGCGAAGTGAACCTTAAGCCCGAAGGGTCGAGTTTTAAGATCAACGGCACGCTTTTCGAAACGCCGCTCATAGGAAGATATAACGTCGAAAACTTCGCCGTTTCGATAATCGCCGCCCACATCGCTGGCGCCGAAATGCGCGACATCGCGGCTTCTCTTAAAAATTACGCGGGCGTCGCGCGGCGCATGGAAGTCATAGGCAGGCATAACGGCGTCGTGGTCATCGATGACTACGCGCACAATCCGCACGAAATCAAAACTGCCATCAACGCCGTTAAAATCTTCGACAAGCCAGTCATCGCGGTTTACCAGCCGCACGGATACGGCCCGACGGCCCTCACGCGCAGCGAGCTGTGCGACGCGTTCACCGATCTGAAAAAAAGAGACCGCCTGTTTATCAACGAGATCTATTACGGCGGAGGCACCGTCAATAAAACCATCACATCGCGCGAACTCGTCGACGAGATCAGCCCGAAACTTCCGGGCGGCATAGTCAGCTACTGCGCGACGCTCGACGATGCGACTAACTCGGTGACCAAAACCATAAGCGACAACCTGAAAGAGCCATATATAGTGCTCGTTATGGGCGCGCGCGACATCAATACGATCTGCCCGCGCATCCTTCGCGGCATCTCGGCGGCGGGCCCGGTCTAACGGCGCGGCGCCTTAAAACACACGCATAACCATACAAATAAATTACGGGAAAGTGAAAATATGCGCGAAAAATCAATTTATGGTTCGAATATACACGAAAATCCGATTAAAAAGATAAAGACCTCCTTCGACTCTCCTGCGACGAAAGAAGAACTTGAAAAATTATCAGAGGCCTTTTCGGCCTATGCGGGCGTGAAATACGCTTATCCCGTTTCATCTTTTTCCGCCGCGCTTCTGATCTCGTTTTACACGCTGAACCTTAATTTCGAATCGCAGGTGGCTCTTTCCGCCTTAAATTTCGCCGAAATACCCGGCTGCGTCGAATTCTTCGGCTGCAGGCCCGTTTTCATAGACATTGACCTCGCCAACTATAACGCCAATATGTCGCATCTGGAGCTCATGAGCACCAGCAACCTGAAGGCGGTCATCGCATCCCACATGTTCGGTGCGCCCTGCGCCATAGACGCTATACTTGAAGCCTCCGCCATATACAAGTTCTTCGTCATCGAAGACGCATCGACCTCTCTGGGTGCGGTCTATAAAGGCATCAAATGCGGAAGCCGCGGGCACATATCGCTTTTCAACTTCGATTCGTCATCGATAATCAACTGCGGAAGCGGCGCGATCGTCGCCACATCGAACGAAAAAATCAATTCCCGCCTGAAACTCATATTCAACGCCGGCTACGACGCCAATAACGAACTGAAGATCCCGGTACCCGAATTCAGGATGTCCAACGAGAAGGCCAGGATGATAAACGAGCATTTAAAACATATCGACGCGCTTATCGACTATAAGTACATGATAGCCAAGCACTACAGACGCGACATGACCATAAAGCACAACGATATAAGGTTCATCGAGCAGAACAGTTACTCGCTGACGACCTTCAACTATCTGCCGGCGCTGGTCGAAAACCGCGAACTATACAATAAGATCACAAAAATTCTCGCAAAATACCCCGCCGCGGCGGCTCGCCGATTGCCGGTCCTGCTTCCCATGGCCCACTATTACAAGAAAAATTACGACCTTTTAGAAGAAAACTATAAGAACTCGATAAAAGCTTCAGAAAGCGTCATATTTATGCCCAACGAATACTCGGTGCCCGTTGAAACTATAGAAAACATAATTAAAGACATTAAAGGAATATAGCCGCGCGTATGAATGATCAAATACTATGCGTCGTATGCACAAGGTCGCTCGAAGTATCGAAAAAATTGCTGAACTCTTTCGACAGGCAGTCCGAGTGCTGTAATTATACGCTTCACGTGGCCTCTTACAGGACCATCGACGCATACCCCCGGGCGCGCCAGCTTTCTATTTATTCCGGCGCGCAGGAAGAATCGCAGAACCCCGGCAGCGATAAAGCCACGGACGGCAAAGCCGGGTCCGATCCCGAACCGGCATGCGCGAGACCTGAATATATCATCTTCATACATGAAGACAGCGAGCTTTACGGCGACGATTTTATTTCAAGGATCGTCGAGCCGCTCCAAAAAGATCCCGGCATTTACTTTTCGATCCCATCAACCATACTCGCGCAGGAAAACCTTTCTTTTTACCAGATGAACCTTTCCTGCGGAGAAAAAAAATACGGCATCGCCCTGTGCAACACCATAACCGGATTTTCGGCCGATAAATATGAAATATTCGCGCAGGCGAACGTTATGGCCGTGGCTATGAGATACCAAACCTATCTCGATATACAGAACGGCTGCGAGTTCATTTTAAACCCCATCGACTTTAACCTGCTCCCCGAACTGACGAAGCGCTATCCTCAGAGCGCCGTGATCGCGCCGCAATGCGCCGCTTACCTTCCGAAATTTTCAAATTTTACCGACCTTTGGAAGATATTTTACACTAACGCCCGCCGCAACGCCTGGTTCAATTTCAAAAGCGATAAGTTCAAAATCGTTTCCCGCTGGCCCGTGCGTTCTTTTTTCACTCTGGCCTACCACTGCGGCCTGGTCCGTGAATATCTGCGTAATTTCTCTCTTTTTAAACGTGCCTGAAATAATCTTTTTTTACTATCTTTTTTACCCGCGCCTTGAATTTAAGTTAAAAATATGCTAAAATATTTTCAACTTAGTAATTCGGGGATACGTCCGAACGGGCCGAACCCCCGGAAAAAATAAAAGGAGTGGTCTTTAATGAAATTATTCAGGTTATTAATCGCGGCAGCTCTCTTATTGTCTTTTGTTTCCGGTATCGCATCAGCTCAGGACGCGGCGGCTCCCGCGGCCGGCGGCGAAAAGAAATCAGTCGAGGAAAGAAAAGGCGATATCGACAAAAGACAGGCTAAAAGAGACGAAACCTTCAAAAAAAGAATCGAAAAGATAACCGAAATGATCACAAAGGTAGAAGCGGCTATCGCTGAAAACAAGATCAACGAAAAACAGAAAGCGAAAATGCTCGAAGGCATGAATAAAAGACTCGAAGCTTCCGAAATGCTGCTTACCGAAATGAAAGAAAACATCAAAATGCTCGAAGAGCACCTTAAAATAGCCGAAGAAACCAGAAATAAAGCGAAAGGCGTTTACGAAAAACTCAACGGCTACACGCCTCCAGCTAAAGAAACCAAAGGAGCGACCCCGGCTGTTCCGGCTTCCGAAAAAAAATAATCGATAAATAAGTTAAAATAAAAAAGACGGGTGAACTGCCTGTCTTTTTTATTTTAACGGGTAAACCTATAATATGGGAGAATGTAATATGAAAAATTTATTAAAGTGTTTTATCTTTATCTTCGCGCTGAGCCTCTGCTCGAGCGCATTAACGGCCTCGGCGAAGGAAACAAAATCAAAATCCGTCGCCGCCGGCGACAAAGCCGAAGCATACGCGGAAGAAGTCCTAAAAAAAATCAAAGACGAAAGCCTGACCGACGAAGAAAAAGAAAAAATGCTCGAAAAATTGAAAAAAATGATCGAAAAAGCCGACAGCGCCATCAATAAAAAAAGGATAGAGATCCAGAAAATAGAAGAAGACATCAAGCCGCTTGAAGCTCAGAAAGATTCGCTCAACGCCGCTTTAGACGAACTGATAAGTTACGCGCCGCGCGCTTTTAAAAACACGAACGACGACGGAACCGGCGGCAAAGACAAAAAAAGCAAGAAAGACAGCAAAACAAAAAAGAGCACGAAATAAGTAAGCCTTTCCGGCTTCATTCAATACTACTTTTTTTCAGAGAACAGAGAATAGATAAAAGAGAATAGATAAGGAATTTTGAAAAAAAGAAAAGAATTTATTTTTGCCTGCAAGGCTGTATCAAACGTCAAAAGTCCTCCACTATTCACTGTTCACTATACACTATTCACTAGAATTACCTGTCGCTCACGTTCGTAAATTTATACGGCGCGAGCCAGGTGGAATGAAAACACTCGTCCTTCAGCAGTTTTAAATTGGCGCCGAAGTACAGATTGAAAACGATCCGAAACGAGTTCACCGGAGAAATGGCTTCATGCAGTCCGGCGGCCGTTATCGACGCGGCGGGTTTTCCGCCGAAGTAATACGCGTTGAGAACGCTGAAGCGTTCCTTGAACGTGAGCGGGTCGGAAGGTATCGCCTCGAAGTCGAACCGCGAAGCCGGGCCGTGATCGCTCTGCAGCAGTATCACCGGCGGCCGTTTCGAGTTTTTGATTATCTGATCGATCAGGCCGGCGGCCTTCCTTGTTATAAAAGTCAACTGTTTCCTGTAATTAATTATATAATCCTCGCGGTCCTTCTCGCTTTCGATCGCCCAGCGGTCGATGGCGGCGGCGCCTTTTTTCAGCGCGACTATCGGATTTCCGGCGTCGTCGAAAACGAAGGGCGGGTGGGGACTGTCTACCCACAGACAGGCCAGCACGGGCACGCCGCTTGCATTGGCCGAATCGATTATTTCGCCTATCTTTTCAAAGGGGAGCATCACTATTTTACGGTGGTTGGCGGCGGGATCGTGAAACAGAAAAGGATTGGCGCCTGCCGCGCTCAAGATCACAGGCAGCGGCGTCATGTTCATGAGCATATTGATGTAGAAAGTATTATAATAAACCCCGCTGAACGGCGAATAGTGGATATCGGCGTCGGTTATCGAAGTGTATAGCTCGCCGCTGTTAAATGTGATTATTTTATAACCGGCTTTTTTAGCCGTCCTGAAAACGGCGTTATCCCAGATCAGTTTTTTCGCGGCAATGCTTCGATCGCTCAACGCCGCCAAATCGAATTTTTCGACCATCTTATTCAGATAGTCCATATTGAACGTCGAAAGCAGCGACAGATCGGTGTAACAGTAATTGCACCGGCTTTTATCGGCCACAAAAAAACCTTTTTTTCTGAGGAAATCGGTGAATTCGGAAACGTCCAGCTTATATATTTCGTTCATAACGTCCTGCCGGCCGTATTCGTCGAGAAGTACGTGAAAAATATTCGGAAGCGACGCCCTGTCGAGTTTATCCGCATCGAAGGCCGCGTCCGCGAATGTGCCTGAAAGCTGAGCCTTATGAGAATAATTAATATGCTCGTCGCTCGCGATGATAAACGCCGGCATAAAAACCAGGGCAGCCGCGAAGGCGCTTATAACCATATTCGCGTTATTAATGGCGTGCGCCGAGGCTTCTTTTATTTTAAGAGCCGCTATGGCAAAAATTATTAACGCCGAAAAAACCAGGATGACGTCATTGGCGTTTCTGAACATATTAAAAACCATATCTTCGATGTGACCGTACGAAAAAAAAATGAAAATGAAAAAAGACGTCACGGCGGCGGCTTTAGCGGAACATTTATAAAACGCGTACGAAGCCGCGGCAAAAAGGGCGGCGAAGACCGAAACAACGGCGAGCGGCAGCAGCGTCTGTGAAAAACTTACGTCCATGCGGTTATTCGCGAGCGTCTGAAGGAACGGATATAAAACCAGCAGGAACGGATGCAGTTTATAGATCAATGTTTTTTACCTTCCTTAATATGTAATCGGCGGCTATTTTCGACGAGCCGGGAAAATTAAAGACATATTCGCCGCGAATCCTGACTATCTCTTCCCTGTATTTTTCGCGATTATCGATCAGATCGCATATTTCGGCCCTTATGCCTGATATATCATTTAATTGTAATATTCTTCCGCACAGCGGGCGGAGCGTGAGTTCCATCGGGGGAATTCCGAGTTTTTCATATTCGGCGTTATCGATCCTGCAGGGCGTGTCGATAAAAAGAACGGGCCGCTCGGTGCCGGGGGCGTATTCAAGATAAATGCCCGACCAGTCGGTAATTAGAACGTCTGCTTTATGAAGGTTTTCATCTTTGAGCATATCGGATTCGAGCGAAAAGTTATCAGCCCCCGCAATATAGTCGCGGATCTTCGCGACCTTTTCGGGATAGCGTTTGATATATTCGGGATGCGGCCTTATCACGACTGCGAGCTCCCGATCGCCTTTGAGCGCGTCGATGATCTTATACACGCACGAGTCTAAAATATTGTCCTTAGACCAGGTGGGGGCTATCATCACCGTTTTTTCGCCGATTTTCGCGTCAACGGAGCCCGCTTCCTTCATCCCGCAATGATCGAGCCATATCTTTTCGAGGCGGTGATATCCGCATTCGATAAGCGTTTTAGGCGCCGCGCCGTATATTTCTTCGGCCTTCCTCAATTCTTTCACATGGTGCTCGCCGACGCAGAAGACCGCGTCGTAATGGTCGAACGCGCCGCGCCGGTACTGAAGGTGAGTGCTGCCTATGGCGTGAAAGGCATAAATGTAATGCACGGCGTTGATCGAGCGTTTTATGTGGAAATTGCCGAGATCGGGCATCGTCATCACAAAGACTTTAGAATCGAAATATACCATGGCGACTGAAAGCAAATTGTTTATATAAAAAACTTTCAGGCGGCCGTATTTTTCTTTATTTTCGGCGCGCCTGAATATGGAGTCGTTGATATCGGATGTGACGTAGGCTATCTCGATATCTTCGCCGCCGCGCGACAGCAGTTCGTCGATAATGCCTTCGTAATATTGAAAATATATATCGCTTTCAGAATAAAAGACTATCCTGCGGGCTTTTTCGGATTCTTTTGAAAAAAGCCTGAGACAGTCTTTTATTTCCCTGATGAAGTTAAAAATCGCTTTAAACATAAAGGTCGCGTTCGCCGGCGTCGAACCTGGCGGCATATGAATTGAATCTTTCGGTCTGTTCGGCCGAAAGCAGCTCGGGTTTAAGTTTTTCGATCAGCCGCATCCCTGCGCTGCGCGTTTTGGGAGATGCGAAGTCGATCAGGTATTCGTAAAACGTCAGAAGGCCGTTTATATCGCAGAATTCATGGATGTGCCCCGTTTTAGACAGCGCCATGAACGATTCCCCCGTGCGAAGGCTGCGGTAGCACGAAGTACAGAACGACGGCAGGAAGCCTTTATCGGCGAGGGCGGATATCACTTCGTCGAGCGAGCGCTCATCCGACACGACGAACTGCCCGGTAGCCTCTCTGGGCTTGCCATAGCCGCCCGGCTCGGTCTTCGACCCCGCCGAAAGCTGCGACACGCCGAGTTCGACGAGTTCGTCGCGCAGCGCTGGATTTTCGCGGGTGGAAAGGATAATTCCGGTATATGGCACGGCCAGGCGCAGCACCGCCACTACTTTTTTGAACTCGTCGTCGGTCATGCGGTATTTCGACATCGAGCTGACATCAAAGCCGGCAGCCGGTTCCAGGCGCGGAATCGATATGGTATGCGGGCCGACGCCGTATTTATCGTCGAGATATTTCGCCTGCGAAAGCAGGGCGAGCGTCTCGAATTTATAATCGTAAAGTCCATACAGCACGCCGATTCCGACGTCGTCGATGCCGGCCTGATAGCATTTGTCGAATATCGAAATGCGCTTGTCGTAATCTTTTTTGGGGCCGGACGGATGCATTTTAGCGTAAGTCTCGCGGTGGAATACTTCGTGGAACAGCTGATAAGTGCCGATATTGGCGTTCTTCATCTTAACCAGATCGTCGTGTTCGAGCGGCGCAAGGTTAACGTTGACGCGCCTTATTTTATTGCCCTTGTAATCGACCTTGTAAATGGTTTCGATCGCCTTAACGATGTAATCGACGCTGCATTTTTTCAGGTCTTCGCCGGCGACAAGCAGTATGCGCTTATGCCCGCTCTTTAAAATATTCAGCGTTTCCTCCGCCACTTCGTCCAGCGTGAGGTTTTTGCGTGAAATATCCTTGTTCGACTGCTTGAAGCCGCAATAGGAGCAGTTATTGACGCAATAATTAGAAAGATACATCGGGGCGAACAATACCATGCGCCTGCCGTATATTTTTTCCTTGACCGCCTTTGCCGCCTTTTTTATATCGTTAACGAGCCCCGCGTCCTCGCAGTTCAAAAGAGCCGCAGCCTCGCTTATTTCAAGAGGCTTAAATTCCATGCTCTTTTTGATGATCCTGATAATTTCGTCTTTTTTTACTCTTTTGGTTTCCTCGATAAGCCCGCTTATCTTATTTTCATCCAGCATCATAATAAACTCACCATTTTCTATTCTTTAATTCTGTCTCTAATTCATTTTATGTGGTAAATAAGTCAAATTATTTTTCGAAAGTTGTTGAGGGTGACAGATAAATTTTGGAGGGGCGTTGCGGAGGCCCCGAAGCCCAGGGAGGGGCGAGAGGGGCCGAGCACGAGCGGCGAAAATCCCGGAGGGATTTTCGAACGCGTCCCCGAAAAAATTATCTGGCACCCGCATAATACTAAATATTTCAAGCAAAAAGGAACTCTATTTCTTGACATTAAGCGGCAGCCTCACCGTGAATACGCTTCCTTTCTGGTATTCGCTCTCGGCCGATACGGTGCCGCCCTGCGCCGTGACGAATTTCTTCACTACCGAAAGCCCGAGGCCCGTTCCCGATATTTTCGACGTTTCCTTGGTCTTGCACCTGAAAAATTCGGTGAACAGGCGCGCCATATCTTCTTTTTTAATTCCGTATCCCGTATCTTTGACCGCGAACACGCCGTAATCGCCGTCGTTTGAAAAACTCACCCTGATACTTCCGCCTTCGGGCGTATATTTAATGGCGTTGGAAATAAGGTTATTGAGCACCATCTCGAACGACCTGTCGTCGGCGAGTATTTCCTTGACAGGCGCGGCAAGATCTTTTTCGAGGCTGATGTTCTTCTTTTTCATCTCCTGCGCGTAAAATTCCAGCGCGCTTTCTATTTTAGCCGCCGCGTCGAGCGGCTTGATCTCGAGATTCAGCCGGTTGGTCTGGTGGCGCGATATATGCAGCAGGTCGTTCACCATCTCCAGCAGCGCCTCCGAACGCTCCTTGCAGCGGCCGAGTTTTTCGAGTATCTTGTCCTTATCGGTGATATAACCGTCGAGTATCAGATAAATGTAGCCGAGTGAAGCCGATATCGGCGCCTTTATCTCGTGGGCGACCATCGAAACGAACTGGTTTTTGAGGTTTTCCACTTCCTTGAGCTTGGTGATGTCGTTCAAAACAACGCAGTATCCTTCTATTTCAAGGTCGGTGACGACGGGCGCGCAGGTCGCCTGAAAGAACTTTTCGCCGATATTCATTTCCTTCTGGATCATCGTAAGGCTTTTATTTTCGGTCATGGAGTCGACCATCGATTTGACCTGGTTTATGAATACGGAATCGTAATCGGTTAATTTAGTGAATAATTTGATGCGGCAGTCGATATCTATATTTTCGAAGTAAGGATTATAAAGCACAATTTCAAGATCGCTGTTCAAAACGATGAGCGGGTTGGCCATGCACTGAACTACCGTGTGTATCTTCGATTTTTCCTGACCCAGTATTTTTAGCGACCGCTCGGCCTCTTCTTTAAGTTTTTTATTCTGCACGAGCAGCATTCTTCTGGTCATCGACTTCTGCAGAGCGTATAATATCTGCTCCGGGCTGAAAGGCTTCGAAATGAAATCGAACGCGCCGTGCTTGATCGAATTGACGGCGGTGTCTATGGACGAATAGGCCGTGACCATGATAGGCACTATGGTAGGATATAATTCGTTTATCCTGGTTATGAACTCGATGCCGTCCATGCCGTCCATCTTCATATCGACGATGGTTATATCCACTTCGACATGATGGCCCTTCAGGTATTCGAGCGCATCGATCGCCGATGAAAACGGCGTCGCTTCGTAGCCGTGCCTTTTAACGACCTTCGTCAGCGCGATTCTGAACTGGTCTTCGTCGTCTATTACAAGTACCCTGCCTATGAGATTGTCCATAATTTCAACCTCTCCCGTATTTTCTTTTTTTTATTATTTCCAAATTAATTCAAACACTCAGTATTAGTTGAGAGTTAAGAGTGGAGAGTGGAGAGTGGAGAGTGGAGAACTAAAGGATTTTTGATATTTTGAAAAAACTTTTGAAGTTTAAAAATCATTTTATTTCGTCAAAAGTCCTCAAACTCTCAACTCTCAACTTTCCACTCTCCACTGTAACTACCCCAGCATTCCAGGGCTGGTTGTGGATTTCAGCGGAAGTATTATCTTGAACGTCGTCGATTCCCCGAAGACGCTGTCGACGGTGATCTTGCCCCTGTGCATTTTTATGATGCCGTAAACTACCGGCAGGCCGAGCCCGGTGCCTTTTCCATAACCCTTCGTCGTAAAGAACGGCGTGAAGAGCTTCGGGAATTTGTCCCTGGGAATACCCGTGCCGTTATCGGTAAGCGTTATTATGAGCTCCTCGTCGTGTTTCACTACCCATATCGCGATCCTGCCGGATTCACGTTTAGCCTCTACTATGGCATCTTTCGCGTTCGATATCAGATTGGTGAAAACCTGGGCGAGCGCCGTCTGGTCGGCCTCTATGGCGATATTTTCAGGGCAGTCTATCATAATGGTCATATTGATGCCTATCGAAAGATAATCACTGCAGCACCTGGCGCACAAACCGGCCAGAAATTCAGTGAAATCGAACTCCAGTATACTGAGTTTATTTTCCCTCGAAAAATTGAGCATTCCGGTAATGATCTCTTTAGTGCGGTTGATTTCGGTGATTATGGTTTTGACGTCGGATTTCATTTCCTCGTTCTCGATCTGCTCGTTGAGCATATGCGCGTACAAAAGGACCGTTCCGAGCGGGTTGTTTATCTCGTGCGCGACGCCTGCCGCCATCTGGCCGAGCGAGACGAGTTTTTCCTTCTGGATGAGTTCGTTCTGCGTCGATTTGAGCATGCTGTTCGACTGCTCGAGAAGGTCGAGGTTTTCTTCGAGTTTTTCGATGACATAGGGAAGGCACATCTCTTTTTCGGCGAGGCCGGCTATAACGGCTCGCGCCTTGGCACGGCATGACGGATATCCGCACGCTCCGCAGTTGAGTTCATCCTGCGGCTGGAATTTTCCCATTTCTATAAGCACTTTTTTGATCTCGGCCGGATCAGCCTCTTTGATCTCGGAGACCTCCTCCGACTCGAATTTGACGCTAAGGTCTATATTTTTATATTTTTCGATCTCCGCTTCCCATTTTTCTTTATTGGCTTCACTGAAGCGGTTTTTGACATAAGCCGCCATCGTGGATTTTTTCTCGAAGTAATTGAGTTCGGAGCATATCTTCGGTCCCTCTATGCAGCCCATGCAGAAGAGCATATCGATGAACTTGCCTTTGAGCGCGCCTTTTTTTATCGAATCGAGTACCATGAGAACGCGCTCCTTGCCTTCGGTCACGATGACCTCGTTATAGACCACGTCGTCGAGTTTTTCGGTACAGCGCAGAAGGCCCCCGGTCACGGGATAAATAGAGCCGGCGTAAGCCCGGGGCGGGTCGAAATCGGCGGCGCCGAGTTTTTCGGTATCGACCTTGTTTTCGACTATCCACAGTTTTAATTCTTCGAAAGTTATCGAATAATCTATGTCGCGGGCGTAATTGCTTTTTTCGTCGATCTTGGCTATGCAGGGGCCTATGAAAGCGACCTTCCGTGAGGGATTTATGGTTTTAGCCACGCGCGCGCAGGCGACCATGGGGCTCACTATCGGCGCGAGCAGATCGATCATTTCCGGCTCGTATTTCTGGACGTATTTGACTATGGCGGGGCACGGCGTGGCGATTACGGTTTTTTCGCGGTTTTCGCGCAGATATTTTTTATAGGCGAGCGACACAAGGTCTGCGCCGAATCCCACCTCATAAACGTTCTTGAACCCGAGCGCCTTAAGCGCGCCGACGAATTTATCGCCGACGTCAAGAAAGCTCACGGCGAAAGAAGGCGCGACCAGCGCGTCTATCTCCTTCGAAGCTATGTCGTTTTTGAGTTCGTTGAAATAAGACAGGACCACCTTAGCGTTCTGCGAGCAGACGGTGGTGCAGTGGCCGCAGGAAATGCATCTGAAGCTGATGACGCTCGCCTTGCCGTCCTTCACCTTGATGGCGTGGGCGGGGCAGCTTTTGATGCACGCGTAGCATTTTTTGCATTTTTCGCCTATGGTGGATATAATAGACATATCAACCGCCGTATTTATTAATTTTATATCGCTTTTTTCCTGGCCGGGCAAGCACGAGTATATCATATTATTGGAACTTATACAATCGTGGACTGCAATCCTTTATTTTATAAGGGTAAATAAAAGTTGTTTGGGGTGCCGAAAAAAAATTTCCGGCACCCGTTGACATCTACCTATACAAAATGAGAATGAACCTTTTTTATTTTAATGATGCGATTTATCCTGAGCCAGGTTCAATATGTTGTTTACTCTTTCGAGCAGTATGCCGGGATTGATGGGCTTATCGATAAACATGTCGGCTTTTATCCACTGCCTTTCCTTCGCCTCGTTGAGATCGAACTGGATCTCGGATTCCTGGTTGACCGAGGTCGCTAGTATAACGGGAACTTCGGGGCGGTTCTTCTTGATTTTATACGCGAGAATAAAGCCGGCGTCGAAAGTTTCCATAACAAGATCGAGTATTGCCAGGTCAGGATGGAATTTTTCGAATTTTTCCCAGCCTTCTTCGCCGGTTTCAGCGACTTCGACGGAATATCCGTTCGAAGATAATGTTTCGGTTATGACTTCCCTTACGTCGACGTCGTCGTCGACTATCAATATCTTCTTCATTATTTGTCCCCCTTATACCTTGTATGTAATAACTCGTGCGCATCATGCTCGTTTATATGCTTCGAGTAGATCTCCTTCACGTCCGGATTATGGTGCGAACATCTTATCGCCGCGTTCTCGTCTTCTTTGTAGGTAGTCTTCGTGCGCGATTTGAGGTGCTCGACGTCGGTGGTGTAAGGCTGTCCGGCACCGCCGACGCAGCCGGCGGGGCAGCTCATGACCTCTACGAAATGCAGGTCGGATTTGCCGGAAGATATATCTTCCATTATTTCCACTACATTCTTGAGGCCGTTGACGACCGCCACGTTAACGATGGTGCCGTCGATATCGACCGCGGCGCGCTTTATTTCAGACATTCCGCGCACGGGTTTATAT
>MGFH01000005.1 GCA_001791795.1 Candidatus Wallbacteria bacterium GWC2_49_35 | reverse complement strand
TCTCCACTCTCAACTATACACTCTCCACTTAAAATCAAGCCGCCGGGACGTGCCCCGGGTCTATTTCTACGACCTTATCGAGGCACCTGAGGGCCTCGTCGGTTTTGTTGAGACGCGCATAATTCGCACTCATGGCGTGCCACGCGTCCGAAAAAGACGGATTGACGGCAAGCGCCATCGAAAGGCATGAGATGGCGTCTTCGTAGCGGCCGAGCTTATTGAGCGCCGCGCCCTTCCTGTAAAGGATCACGGCGTTTTCCGGCTCACCCGCGAGCGCGTGGTCGAAGGATTCAATCGCCTCGGCGAACATGCCGAGCTCGAGCATGGCGTTACCTTCGTTGTACCATGTTTCGATATCTTCCTCGCTCGCCCGGACCTCCGAGACGTCTTCCTTCGTTTCGATCTTTTCGATGATCTTTTCACGCATGGCGCGAGCTTTCGAATGTTTGGGGTCTATTTTAAGCAGCTTATTGAAGCACACCAGCGCCAGTTTGAAATTCGAAGCCTTGATATGGGAAAGCCCCTCGTTATAAAGGGCCGCGAGCTGAGAATCGGCGTCTTCCGCCGCTAAAGCGGGGCCGGCCCCGGTCAGGGCAGCTACTATACGGCTAATTTTTCCGGTCATTTTAAAACTCCTTATCGATGGTCATTTCACCAGAATAACGTAATATAACATTCCAACCTGTTTATCGCCTTTTTTCACCGGGTAAAGATAAAACTTTCCCGTACCGCCCTCGATGAGCGGCGACACAAAACTTTTTACCGCGCCTGAATTGAAACTTTCAACGAAAAGATTGTCGCGCGGGACGCGCGCCTGCCGGAAATCGTAGTCGGCGAAACTTCTGTCCGCCGGCCAGCCGCCGCGCGAAACGAGGCTCGCATCGATCCACTGAACGCAGTAAATGCCCGCACGGCCTTCATAAAAAGATTTAAGGCGCTCGCGCACCTTTTCTTTATCGCCGCTTTCGACGACGGCGATAAACTCCGGTTCGTTCACCAGAGCGGCGGCGGCACTTTCCACCCCTTTTTCGATTTCCGACGCGTCAGAATTCGCGGGCGTTTCGGACACGCCTATGAAGGTATTCGGAGCCATGATAAGCCGCCATTTCGTGTCGAGCAGGCCGCAGGTCACCCAGTAAACGGCGCGCCTGGCATCGGCGGACGCGGCGGCGACCTCGCCCTTTAGCGAACCGGACGGCGCGGCGGAGGCGACTATAATTTCCGACGCGCCCGCCTCAGAACTCTTCATCAGTCCTGCGACATCTTCGAAGTTCTTTACGTGGCCGAAAAGTTTTTTATCGAATATATTCGCGCCGATCTCTTCCGGCGACCGGCCGAAAAGCATCACTCCGTCGGTCTGGACAAGAAGCAGCGTGACGGGGGCGCCAGCGACCAGGGGCGATAAAATCTCGTGAAAGACTATCTCCGGCCTCATCAGTATGCTTATCGACCCGATCATTTCGGACCTTTTATCAGTTATAGGGTAATGAAGCGCTATAGCCTTGAAGCCTTCGACCGCCTCGAACAGGCCGCTTAGAACAGGCTTTTTATTCTGTTTTAACTTTATGAAGTGCGCCTGAGCGCTGATGTCTTTTCCTTCGTGGCCTTTATATTCCGCCGGAACTATGGCGATAAGGCGCCCGGAGGCGTCCACTATGGAACAATTGGCTATGAACGAGTGTTTTTTCATTATCCCGTCGATGACCGTCCTGGATTCGGGCGAATTCAGGCCGAGTTCTGAAATTTTATCGACATTGTGCGCCAGTTCCACTCCAAGTTTGTAAAAATAATTCGCGAGCCTTTTATTTATAAGCTGCAGAAAAGGCGGAACCGCTTTTTCATCCGCCGCTGCGGCGATGGAACCTCCGGAAAAACCGACAGGAGAAAAAGGCGCCTGCAAAACCGAAACGCCGGCCAAAAAGATCAGAACCGAAACCAGGAAAGCCTTTCTAATTTGTTTTTTCATTTTTACCTCCAGCGGAAATTGACCTGCGGTATTTAACTTCTTTTATAACGGTTTTAAAGTCTTCGGGCGGAACGTCGCCTGGCAATAAAGGCCGAAATTCCTTCCATGAAGGAAACCACGAATTAAAAAATATCTTCATTTTGCCTTCCGCCGGAATTCTTTCGGCAGCGCCGGGAAGCGAGCACACGATCCGGGCGTCCACGAGAAAATCGACGCGCGCGGGCGAGTAATCGATGGAGTACTCGTGAAAATCGACGGACGGATCGAATTCAAGGACCGCTTCCGAATGGGCGGTCTGTTCTCCACGGCAAAAAGCGCTGAACCATATGCGCTTCGAGCCGTCGTTAAAGAGCTCGACGGTTATTTCGTCTTCGCTCAGGGGATCGAAAAGGAAAAAGCCTGTAACCGATTTAAGCCTGAAAGGCTCGGCGGCGGAGGCGACGGCTGCATTGCCGCCCGACGCGCCTGGCGTTTTTATCGAAGCGGCGAAAGTTCCGTATGAAAAGTACGAGGCCGAATGAAGCTCCCCGCCGTCGAACGACCCGCGCGCGATAGTAAGTTCGGCGCGGCCGCCCGCCCCTTCGACGTTTTTTCGTATAAGTTTTCCGCGGTTGCCGAGCGGCTTCGCTTTCTCGGGCGTAACTTTAAATTTTATTCCGGATATGGAAATCTTTTTTTCGGAGAGACGGTTCGACGAATAAAACGCGGCAGCCTTTTCAGCGCAGCCGAGCCTTTCGGCTCCGGGCGAACCAGGCCGCGAGCTCCAGATGGCCATTCTGACCAGAAAATGCCCGCCGGCGAACTTTTCCTCGTCCGGAACGCTCCAGGCGAGGCGTATAAATTCTGAAATCGAACCGGCGGCCACTGACACGGGTCCGGTACAATCGGCGTCGTGCCAGGCGCCGCCCGCGTCCCTGACGCTGTAGCCGATCCATATCGCGCGCGTTTCGGCGCCGCTATTTTTTACGCGAAGTTCGGAATGAACTTTTTCGCCGCGCCGGTAAGTTCCTTCCGCCGGACGGAAACCGGTTATTTCAACGCCCGCGGCAACCGGCCGCCTGGAAGAAGCCGCCGCTGCGGATATTTTCTGCGGAAAAAAAGAGCTCATAGATAAAACTAAAAATAAGATAAGACACGGCCGCAAATTGATAAAAGAAGCCATAACGGCCGCCGACGACCGGACCATATCGATTTTTTTAATATACATCCCCACTTCACCCGCAGTCAACAGATCGTCCGGCCATCAGGCCGCGCGCATAACCAGGTCATACTTACGAAGTACTTTATAATTATATACAATCAGAAAAATTTTAGCAACCTATTTTTTAGGGTTATTTTAAGACAAAAAAGGGGCCGCCTTTCAAGCAGCCCCTATATTACGCCTTACGGCGGAGTGATTTTATGAAGTTTCGATTTCTGCGGGCGGAAAACTGAACCTTTTACTATTTGATCTCGATCTTTTTAACTTCTTTCGGCTTTTCGTGCTTGGGTATGTTGACGCTGAGAACTCCATCGTTATACTCCGCCGATATTTCCTCGGATTTGATATCGTCGGGAACTTCTATGCTTCTGGCGAACGTGCCGTATTTGCGCTCGGTGTAATAATAGTTGTTTTCCTTAACTTCTTTTTTGTTCTCGACCCTGCCTGATATTTTCAACAGGCCGTCTTCGAGCTGAATGTTGATGTCTTCTTTCTTTATGCCGGGAAGTTCCGCGCATACGTTCCATTTGTCTTCGTGTTCAGTTATTTCGATGCCAGGTACGAAATCGGCGTTTTCCTTGATGTCCTTCATGAAATCATCACTCAAAAAATTTTTAAAAGTGTTGCGGACGCCCATTAACTCGCTCAAAGGATTTGTCCATCTGATAACTTTCATAGTAATTCCTCCTTAATTTTTTTTGTTGGTTTTCACTTTAAAACTCAGGGTTTATATTTTTGTTCTAATTGCCTTATTGACGTTTTAGATTAACGAGTGATTTGCTTTGTCCGAGATCAATTTATCAGAATTTTTCTTTTTTATTCTTCGTATTCCGTTTTTCTTTTCACACCATGCTTTAAAGCAACAGGCGTGCCAAAACTCGAAAACCTTTCATTTGCCGGGTTCCAGAAAATCAGGCTCGGGTAGTTTAACTGTTTTTATGATAAATTCCACAAAATCCATGGTGGAATTTTTCTACACTTTACATTATTGCGTTCACATTCATTCAGATTTCTTGACATTTATTGACATTTTTAATATAATTAAATGACAAAAATAAAATGACGGTTACTCCGTGCTGATTTCATGTTTTTGTTTTGTAGGGTTTGTAATTTATTTTATAAAATATTGGGGGAGAATCGAGTATGAAAAAATTCCACACTTTCTTTAAAAGCATCGTATTCAAAATATTTTTGATGATGATCTCGGCCATCATTATGGCGTCCATCCCGGTCTCTACGGCATGCGCGCAGGGCTCTCCCGCAGCCGCCGCTGAATGGACCATCCTGTCGTTTTTGTCCGCCGACAACGACCTCGAAAAGAACGCGCTTTTCGACATCAATGAAATGGAAGCCGCCGGTCCCGGCCCGAATATCAACATCGTCATTCAGCTCGACAGGCCGCAATTTGGTTATAACGACGGCGTAAACAACTGGGGCGAAGCCGTCAGAATAAAGATCCACAAAGACAACGATCCGGTTAAAATAACCTCACCGGTGGTAATGAAATTAGGCACCAGCGTCAACAGCGGCGAAGCGAAAACCCTTTCCGATTTCATCGAGTGGGGCGTTAAAAATTATCCGGCTAAAAGGTACATGCTCGTTTTATGGAGCCACGGCTCCGGCTGGAAAACTATCCCGTACGACCAGATCTCGCGCGCGGCCGAAGCCGGCGCCAAAAGAGGCGTTAAAAACATCAGAAACAAATATCTGTCAGGCATATCCGCAAAACCCGAATATTATTACAACAGCCTGGCGGACAACAAAAGCGCGACTTTCCTGCGGACCGTTCAGGCCTCGCAAACCGGCGGCAAAAAAATTAAAACGGGCCGCGGCTTCATCGACTTCGACTCCGACGAGTGGACCCGTTCAATATCGTACGACGACACTTCACGCAGCTCCATCCAGCTCAACGAATTGAGCGAGGCAATAAAACGCGGCGCGGCTAACGCCGGCCTCGCGGGCGGATTCGACATACTCTGGTTCGACGCCTGCCTGATGGACATGATCGAAGTCGCCTTCGAGCTCGATGGCGCGGCTAAATACATGGTAGCCTCAGAAGAGGTCACGCCCGATTTCGGCTGGAACCATATCAAAATGGTCAACACCTTCAATAAGTATTACAACGTTCCGACCCGTGAAATGGCAAAAATGATAGTCAATAAATACGTCGAATCTTACCGCCGTAAGGCTGCGGCCGCTACCGCGGAAACCCGCGACGACGAAAATGAATTCCTGCCGGTCACGATGAGCGCCCTCGATATTTCACAGGCGCGTTCCGCCGCCGAATCGATCAACGCTCTTGTAAGCGCGGCTTCCGATCCCGCATACATACCGGCGGTAAAAGACGCCCTCGCGGCCGTGCAGCGCTTCGACGACGCCGACTATATCGATTTCCTCCATTTCATCGAACTGCTCGATAACAAAATAATCGCGCCCGATTTCAATCGGGCGGTTTCCGCTCTTAAAGCGAAACTAAAAGACCTCGTGCTTCTGTGCAAGACTAATAGCCCGCATTTCCGCAATGCCCGCGGCGTTTCAGTATATTTTCCGATGAGCGAATACAGCCCGCTTTACGATTCATTGAAATTCAGCTCGGCCTGCGACTGGAAAAAACTTATCAAAACCTATCATTATCCCCAAAACTCCGAAGTGCTCGTATACATTTCGTCCGCCATTTATAATTCCAACGGCGACGGCAGACTTTCACCCGGCGAAAATTTCGAGTTCCGCGTAAAGATAGCCAACACGGGCGCGCGTGCGGCTCAAAACGCGAAATTCACACTCGCTTCACGCGACGCCGGAATTAAAATAACCGCGAATTCTTTCACCGCGGCGGCAATCGCCCCCGACACCGACTGCGAAATAAAATTCGGCGCCTCAGCTTCGAATGCGCTTAAAATCGGCCAACAGGCCGAATTCGACCTTTATTACTCGGCCGGAACCGGCGCGCAGGTACGTATTGCCCGCATCCCTTTCATAGTGCGCGCGCCTTTCGTCAAGAACGCCAACATATTATTCGTCCAGGGCGCGCCCGAAGCCGAGGTCGCGCAAAAATACGCGGACGCGTTCAAAGCGCTTTCGCTTAACTTCGACAGCTGGTGCGTTGTCAACGACGGCCCGGTCTGCTCGCAGCTTCTCGATAAATATAAAAACGGCGGCGTGGTCTTCAGGGCGGTCTCCGACTCGTCCGTCGCCAATAAAATGGCCCGCGCCGAAACCGAAACGCTCCGCGCTTACCTGCAGACGGGCGGCGCGCTGTGCATCAGCGGCCAGGACATAGGCCCCATGATAGGCGATTCCGACTTTTATAAAAATTATCTCAAGTGCCGCTTCGGCGAAGATAACGGCGGGACCGTCAATCTCGAAGGCTGCGGTGCCTTCGGTTCCGAGCGCTTCACGCTCAACGGCGCAGAAGCCCTCAACAACCAGCTCTTCATAGACGACATCATCCCTCTCACCGGAGCCGAGCCGATTTTCAAATACGACAACCGGAAAGTGGCCGCCGTATTCGTAAATGACGGCAAATACCGCGCGCTTTACTTCGCGTTCGGGCTCGAGGCGGTAACGGGCACCGGCAGCCGCGCCGCGATAATATCCAAAGCCATCGAGCTGCTGCCGTTCAAAGTGGCTAACGCAATGAGCGCTCTCAAGGCCGACGCCGCGGCAGCGGAATCCGGCAAAAATACGGACGCCGCTTTAAACAATATCGAACTTACTGAAAAGAGCATAATAGCCGATATCGCAAATTCGAATTATGACTCGGCGTTGAATTTGTGTGCCGATGTTTCGAAACTCACGGCCAACGAACGCGCGCCTTTCAGGTCGGCCCTCAAATCGGTGTGCGTAATGCTCAAGGCCAGAATGCTCCAGCAACAGCTTTCCGAAGAAGAAACCGAAAAGATACAGGTTGTCCTTAACAAGATAAACGAACTTAACTGATGGTCATGATCAAACTGGCGCTAAGTCAAAACTAAAAAAACAAAGATCACGAATATATTTAAAAGAGCCGGCAGGTAATATCAAATCTGGACGGCTCTTTTTTTATCGTATAAATGGCAGAAATTAAATTTTCACCTTTTTTTGTGATAATGTCTAAATAAAATATCTTGTAATAAAATTTAAAAAATGATAATATTTTTTAAGAAGATATCAAAATGAGGTATTATAATGAGCATCACACTTGAGATCGAAGTGCTGGATAAAGGCAGATTTAAAATATTGAAATTGAAAGGCCGCATCGACGCCAACAGGTCGCTCCGGCTGAACGAGGCCATAAACGAGATCATAAGAGGCGGTTCTTACGATCTTGTTTTAGACGCGGCCGAGGTCGATTACATCAGTTCGGCCGGCGTCCGGGTACTTTTAATGGCGTATAAGGAACTCGGTAAGCTCGGCGGCTCATTCGCACTTTACAGGCCCGGCGAAAGCGTAACGTCAATAATAAATATGATGGGGCTTTCCTCACTGTTCGACTGCTCAAAATTCGAAAACGAGATCAACGGCGCGCCCGCGAACGCCGGCTCGTCCGCGGGCGCTGCGGCGCCGCAATACGGCAACGTAAACGGGCTCGACATAAACGTTTTATTTAAATCGGACTCCTCCGCGACCGTTAAAATAAGCGGCGACATAAGCAGGATAGCCGGATTTTCTTATTCAAAAAAAGACGTTCGCGGCCTCCCTAACAGCTATAAGACGATATCTTTCGGACTGGGGGCGCTCGGAACGGACGCGGGGTCCACAGCGGAACGCGCCGGAGAGTTCATATCGGTGAGGGGCTTCGCCGCGTATATGCCCTCGGACGGGCCTAAAAAGGCCGATTACATGATGGCGGACGGTAATTTCATGCCCGGACTCAGTTGTTTTTATTGCGCCTCGTGCGAATGCGATTTTTCTTCGGCGTTCACTTTTAAAAGTGCGACGGCCGGCGCGCCCGTAAAAATGAGCGACATAATCAAAACGGCCCACAGCGTATCGAATTGCGATAACATTCTTATCGTTTTAACGGGCGAGATCAACGGACTGGTCGGCGTATCGCTCGCCGCGCCGCCGGTATCCGCGTGCGAAAAGAAAACCGGCGACGACCCGTTCGAATTTCCGCAGATAAAAGAAAATTTCAACATAACCTCCGAACCGGCATATAACGGGCATATCGCTCTTTGCGCCGGGCTTTCCTGCGCCAAACCCGATTCAGGTTCCGCGGCCGCGCAATTTTTAAGGCCGCTTGCCTCAGGCTCTCTGCTCACGGGGCATTTTCATGCGGCTGTATTCGATTTCACGCCGTTGAAAAAAAATTGCATCGACCCCGCCGAACATATCGCCGCGCTTTACGAGAAAGGCGCGCCTGAGTCCGTTCTGCACCTCATTAACGACTGGCGCGCGGGCAGCGGCGCCGGCGAGACCGAATTCATGAGCGGCACCTGCTGGATCACCAACGTATTCAAATACGAAACCGATACAGTCACTAACGCCGGCGCGGCTCGCAGTCCCGAATCCGTGCCTGAACCCGCCGGAAAAGAGAGCCGATAATGCCTTTACTGCTCGGGACGTTCACGATAGGCTTTATATTGTCAATACTGGCGATCGGAGCTTTGATCAGCTTCAGAATATTCAACTTCGCCGATATTACCTCCGAAGGATCTCTTGCGCTGGGCGCCTCGGCCGCGGCCGTTCTGATCGCCGCGAGGTCTTTCGACCCGTTCACCGTGCTTCTGATCGCATCCGCTGCCGGAGCGGCGGCCGGCGCCGTTACTGGCGTGCTGCACACTAAATTCAAGATCAATGCACTTCTGGCCGGCATTCTTGTCATGACCGCGCTTTATTCGGTGAACCTTCACGTCATGGGTAAAAGCAACGTGGCGCTGATGAACGAGGAAACCGTTTTCACTTTTTTCAACAAATGCCTTTCGATAAGCGAAACGGCGAATAAAACCGTTTCCGTCTTCGGCTGGCCGGCGGGCGCAAAAGACCTTAGCGGCGCCGCGCTTTCATTTATTCTGGCACTGGTGTGCGGCACGGCGCTCTTCTGGTTTTTAAGGACTGAACTGGGCTCCGCCATGCGCGCGACCGGCGACAATCCTCAGATGGCTTCGGCTCTCGGCGTCAACACCGATCTTATGGTCATAGCGGGGCTAGCCCTTTCGAACGCCCTGGCGGCGCTTTCTGGCGCGCTTCTGGCTTCGTACCAGGGGTTCGCCGACGTTCAGATAGGCATAGGAATGCTCGTGTGGGGGCTAGCTAGCGTGATCATCGGCGAAACTCTGGTGCGCGAAAAATCCATAGGTCTGGCGATCACTTCCGCCGTGATGGGCTCGGTCTTTTTCAGGCTGCTTGTCGCCATCGCGCTCCGCTTCGGAATGAACCCGAACGACATGAAACTTATCACGGCCCTTTTCGTTCTGATGGCGCTTATTCTGCCGTCGCTCGGCCGCGGCGGAAAATTTTTCAAAAAAAAAGCGGACCCTAAAGAAGACGCGGCCGCCACCAAACCATCCGAAATTGTCTGAAAAACGTAGAATGGAGAAATAAATTGTTAGAGTTGAACGGCCTGAATAAAACTTTTAATTACGGCACTCCCGACGAGGTGAAGGCGCTCTCGGAAGTAAGCCTTGGCATAGCGTCCGGCAGTTTCACGGTTATACTGGGCACCAACGGTTCAGGCAAATCGACTCTTTTAAACGCCGTGGCCGGAACCTTCATCGTCGATTCCGGCGCGATAAGGCTTAACGGGCGCGACATAACCGCTTCGCCCGAGCACGTGCGGGCGGCCTTCATAGGCCGTGTGTTTCAAAACCCTTTCAGCGGAACGGCGCCTAACATGACGATCGCCGAAAATCTGTCGATAGCGTCCATGCGCGGCAAAAATCGGAGATTTTCGACTGCGCTTTCCGGCGCGGCGATGGACGGATTTTACTCGCGCGTCAAAGAGCTGAACATGGGCCTGGAAGACCGCCTCGAAAACAACATAGGCAGCCTCTCCGGCGGACAGCGGCAGGCGCTCACTCTACTGATGGCCTGCTGGAACAGGCCCGAACTGCTTCTGCTCGACGAGCATACCGCCGCGCTCGACCCGAAAACGGGCGCGAAAGTCCTGGAGCTGACCAAAACCGTTATCGAAAAAGACAAACTGACCACCTTCATGGTGACCCATTCGATGCAGCAGGCGGTCAATCTGGGTGACCGCATCGTCATGGTATACAAGGGAAAGATAATACACGATTTCAGCGGAGCCGACAAAAAAGCGCTCAAGCCAAAAGACCTTTACGAACTGTTCGAAGATATAAAGAGGCGCGAAATGATAGACCCGGCGACGAGCGAGATTTTAAAGGCAAATTATGTATAAGCGCCTTAAATATTCCGAATGGCTGATATATTACCCCGCTAAATTATTTCCCGCGCTGGCGCTTATATTCGCGGCTTCGGCGCTCCTTCTCTTTTCTTCGCAAAAAGCCGCCGAAAAAGCCGGCGGCACCGCCGGAAAATTTTTCAGACTTGCCGTAGTGGCTTATTCCGACACTCCCATCTCGGAAGAGGGCAGGCGGGGCATCAAAGACGGGCTTATGGAAACGGGAATGGACGAAAAACGCGATTATGAGATGGCCGAATACAGCGCCCACTCTGACGCCGCTGCGCTCAACGGCATAATCGACGCCGTCAAAAACGCCGATTACGACCTTATATTCACCATATCGACGCCCGCGCTTCAGGCGGCCCTGAAAAAGATACAAAAAACTCCGGTCGTTTTTTCGAGCACGGGCGACCCGATAGGAGCGGGCGCCGGAAAGTCGTTTTCCTCGCACGCAGAAAACGTAACCGGCATATGCTCGATGAGCGATTTTTCCGGCATGATCAAACTGGTGAAGGAAATATCGCCGGACGTAAAAAAAATAGGAACGGTCTTCTGCCCCGCCGAGATCAATTCGGTCCTTTATAAAGACTGCCTGAAAAAGGCCGCGGAGGGCGAAGGAATATCTCTGGAAACGGTCCCGGCCAATTCGGCCGGCGAGGTCGCCGATGCGGCGAACTCACTTTGCGAAGGCCGGGGCGTCGAAATAATTTGTCAGATAGCCGATAATCTCAGCGCGGCGAGCTTTCCGGCCATTCTAAAAGCCGCGGCCGCGGAGCGTATACCCGTTTTCGGATTCATCGAATCCGACGCGAAAAAAGGCGCGGCGCTCTCTTACGCCAAAGATTATTACCGCGGCGGGATCGACTCCGCGAAACTCGCTTTCAGAATTTTGAAGGGCGAAAAGCCCGCCGGCATACCGTTCGAATATATCAGCAAAACCACACTTGTAATAAATAAAAAAGCGGCCGAAACCGCCGGGATAAAGATCCCGAAGGCGGTCGCAGACCGCGCCGATTCATTCATCGAATGACGTCCTGAATATGCTTTATTTTTCGCTTTTGATGATTATTTCCACTTTTTTGAACTCGCTTTCGCAAGGCACCTGTTTAAGCGCAGAAAGCATCCCGTAAATGGTCCTGGCGATCATTTTTTCGGAAAAGTCGTTCAGCGGAACGTTACGATCGTTCACCGACACTTCCACGTCCAGAAGGCAGTCGTTTTTATCGTTCTTACACATTTTATCAGCGCTCCGTTCTATTATTTTTCTTTTTTTTCGGGTAGTTTGAAATACCGCAGAATGAACTCCGCGACGCCCCGCGGGTCGTTAAGGTCAAGCACGGGCACTTTCAGGCTGAAATCGTGTTGCGGAGCGTCGGTCGCGTATGCGATAAGATTGTCGCCGGCTTCCGCGATGGTCGCGCCGTAGTGCGACGGCCTGAAAACCTCTATTTTAGGCTTGCTCCCTTTTTTATAACCGTCGGTTATGACAATGTCGGATTGGTCGAAATACAGCACCAGATCGTCTATAGACATTTCTGCGTTCAACTTCGAAAAAAACGAGAGCTTTTCCGGCGAAGATATCATGGTCTGGCGGGCCCCGGCGTTCTGATGGCGCCAGGAGTCCTTGCCGCGGATATCCGAGTCGTAATCGTGAAGGTGGTGCTTTATCGTGCCTATATTATATCCCTTTTCGCTGAAAACCGGAAGCATCTTCTCTATCAGAGTGGTTTTGCCGACGTTCGACTTTCCGATTATAGATATTACAGGCTTATTCATGTTTTCCGTTTTCAGGGCCGGTTTCGCCGTCACTTGCCTCACGCGGAACGCCTTCGATCTTTTTCAGTTCGCTGGTGCAGGCGGTGAACCCCGGCTTCACAGCGAGAGCTTTTCTGTAATTAGCGGCGGCCGCGGCCGGATTGGCTTCGAGCCTGAAGTAATTCGCCAGATTGTAGTAAGCGTATCTGAGGCGCGCGTCGGAGCGCTTTTCACACAGGTCCCTGATCTTATTGAAAGAATCGAGCGCCTCTTTCTTTTTAGCCGCGTCGTAAAGCATTACCGCGCGGTTCATCGATGCGTCGATGAAAACTTCGGCGGTGTCGACATTAAGCGCCGCGTTCACCGCGCCGTCGAGAAGCCTTCCGAAAAATTCGGCCGCGCGGGCCGGATCGCCGGACGAATAATAATGATAGGCCGCGTCGTAAATATAATTCAAATACCTGTCTTCGCCCGACACGAGGTCCATCTGCGTGGAAAGATAGGTTTTAAGTTCGGGCGCGCCGCGCACGGTCGCGATAAACTCTTCATAGCGCTTGATTTCAGCCAGTGTCGCTTCGACTCCGCCGGCGTTTATTTCGCGGGATTTGATCAGAAAACCGTTTTCAAGGTATTTATCGTAAACGCCGCCTGTAAAGTCGGTGAAACTTTCATTCGCGGTTATAATAAAGTCGAGTTTGCGGCTGATCTGGTAAATATCGGCGGCCGCCTTTATCCTCTGAACGAGGGCCTCTTTTTCTTCCGGATCGCTTTTCATCGTTTCGATATGGGCGAGCATTTCCTTACGGGGAAAGTCGAAGTAAAAATTAACGGTTATCGGTTTTGAATGTGCTTCTTTGACGAAATGAAGCGGCACCTTGTAAGAGGCGGTTTCGCCTTTTTTCAGGCTGAAATGAATGGGCGTGAGCGGAGCGAGCGGAGCGGCCGCATCGGTGAGTTCGAACTCTATGCGGCCGGTTATAGCGAACAGCAGAGGTTTAAGGCTGCATGAAACGTTCGATATGGCGCCGATTTCGAGCGGCGAATCGAACGCGGCGGAAGCTTCGAACCAGTCGGGAATCTTCGGAACCGGCGGCGTAGCGATAGATTCGCCCGCGGCTAAAAATATCAGAAAAATCGAATAGAGTAAAAAAAAGAGGTTCTTGCCCGCCGCCGAAAAGGCGCGGCCGCGCTCCGGGCATTCAAGCCTTTCGACGCCGGAGGGCCTCGCGTTTTTATAAATAGTCAAAAAGTCCATTGATTCTCCGATCCACGATCTAACTTCTAAATTATTTTTAAAATATACCGGCATAAAACCCGCCGGGATTTCGGCCTGTTTTACTCGGCCGCTTTCAAAACGCCTTTAAGTATGGCCTCGAACTCATCGGCGGTTTTAAAACCCAGATGGCGTTCGATCTCGCTTCCGTCGCTTTTAAGAAAGACGACGCAGGGAAATTCTTTTACCTTGAATTTAGAAGAGAATTCTTCGTCTTCTTCGGAGTTAATTTTAAGGCACACAAACGAATCGGTCAATTTTACGATGTCTTTGTCAGCGCAGGTTTCGCGCTCCATTTTTTTGCACCAGCCGCACCAGGAAGCGTACACAAATACCAACAGGGGCTTTTTAGTTTTTTTCGCCTCTTCGAGCGCCTCGGTATAAGCCTCGGTCCAGATGATCTTGACTTCTTTTCCGGCGGCCGCTTGCGCGCCTTTATCCGCGCCGAGCTCAACGGCCTCCGTGGCCGCGGGCGTATCGGGGCCGGATTGGGCCAGCGCCGCTTGCACGCCCATGCTCAAAAAGAATATAATAAAAATATATACCGCTGTCATTCTGCTGTTCATAATATTACCTCCTGTTTTAACGATTTAAAATATAACACATTAACGCTTAAAAATCAACCCATTATCAAAAGCGATTTATTCCCGTCCGAATTAACTTATCAAACCTTACACGCCGCCGTTAATAATGACGCATATTCCGTTCCATCGATAAAACGGGGGGCCTCAATTTTCGCCCATCGCAAAACTTAGACTTATCAACGATTTCAAAAAAAATCTTGATACCCGGACCGAAAAATAGTAAAATATGCGTATGAAAATTTATATATCCCGGAAAAATTTACCGGCGGGGGATTTAGTGAAATCCGATCTTCATGGCCGGCCGAAATGGCGGAAACATGTTAAAGGCATACTCTTACGATGTAAAAAAATCTTCGCTTATAACCCTTGACGCTTCGGGCGCGCATAACGACCTTTTAAAGAATCCCGACCTCATCAATTGGATCGACATCTGCGCTCCCGACGAACAGGACTATAAGGCGCTGGAAGCGATAAATAATTTTCACCCTCTTGCGATAGAAGACTGCAGGCATTTTTCGATGTTCCCGAAGATGGACGAATACGAAGACTATATGTTCCTTGTCTTCCATGACGTCGCCATCGACGTGCTCGAGCGGTTCAAGAAATCAGGCGAAGACGCCAAATTCGATGAAATAAAAAAATGCTACGACGGCGATTTCGAAGCGCTCGGCATAAAAACCTTCGAAGTGGATTTTTTTATTACTAAAAACACCATCGTAACGGTTCACCAGAGCGAAGTTGAGGCCATAAGCCGCGTCGCCGACAGCATGGCGCGGGGAAAGGATTATTTCAAGCGCGGACGCGATTTCCTGCTGCACGAGATTCTCGACGCGCTCATCGATCAGTACCTCGAGGTCGCTTACGTATGGGACGAGGTCATTGAAATACTCGAAGAGGATGTCGTAAACGAATCCGTAAAAGACGTTTCCGAGAAAGTGCTTACGCTGAAGCGCAATCATCTGCTGCTGCGCCGCACGATCATCCACGAAAAGGACATACTGGCCAAACTTATGCGCGGCGGGCTGACATTCGGCGTGAACAAGCGCGCGGTGGCTTATCTTCAGGACCTGCACGACCACATCAGCCGCCTTCAGGACAACATAGAAATAAACCGCGAAATGCTGTCCACCATATTCGAAGCATACCTTTCGAGCGTTTCGAACAAGATGAACCGGGCCATGGTCAAATTAAGCGTGATCGCGACCGTTTTCATGCCGCTGACCTTCATCGCCGGCATTTACGGAATGAATTTCAAATACCTGCCCGAGATCGAATGGCAGTACGGCTATCTTTACGTATGGGTAGTCTTCGTGGTAGTGGCGTTCGGCAGCTACAAGTATCTGCATAAGCACGAAATAATATAGGCGGGGGCACATTAAATATAAGGTCCTGACCTATAACGCGAGACCTTCGCATAAAATAATATTATAAAGTTCTTGCATTAATCGCAATTTTATGATATAATAATTTGATTTTAAGTTCGGTAAATGTTCCGAATATTTAATTTTATTGTAAAATATAGTAAAATAAAGACTTATCAGGAGGTTTATCAATGAGACAGTGTGAAATTTGCGGAAAAGGCCCTTCGATCGGC
>MGFH01000004.1 GCA_001791795.1 Candidatus Wallbacteria bacterium GWC2_49_35 | reverse complement strand
GAAAGGTTCGAGTGCTGTTTCATTTCTCTCTGGTGGCCGTCTTCGAGAAGTATCGAGTTTACCATTTCGCGGACGAACGACGATGTGACCTTGCCGAGGCCGCTTTTCATAAGTTTCTCTTCGACCTTGTTGGCCACTTTAAGGCCTTCGTCGGCGCTTAAATGCAGTTCTTTTTCGAGCGAGGAAATGATGTAGCGCTTGTCGAACTCGCAGTAACTTTCTTCGGTGCGCGATTCGACCATCATCTGGATCTCGGTGGCGTCTTTTTTAACGTTTTTTCTGGTTTTAACTTTGATGGAAGGATTTACCATGTAACGTTCTCCTTTGCGGCCGGCGGGCCGTGAAAAAATTGAATTTTAAAGTTATTCGAACCCGTCCGGCCTTATTTTTACAGGCTTGATCGATCGGGCAAAAATAAATTCACGCAAATACAAAACCAGGTTTCGCGGTCATTCACGCGAACCTTGAATCTTTATTAAATTATACGGCGTTAAGATTTTATCGCATTCTTAATTTTTTTTACTTCGCGATTACCTTAAGCCGATCTTTTTTTAGAATCGGTAAGAGATGCTAACGATCACTTAATACCATTTAAAACATGACGGAGTATAAAACGAACTAACCATTGCCGCTGAAAACGCCCGGCTCGTTATTGGAGGATACGGCGGGCCCGAACAGGATGGATTTTAATAAGATAAAATACTACGCTGTTAATCGCTGTGAGTGAGCTTTATTAAAGTCGCGGCTCGCTCCGGCCATGTTTTAAGTTTTCAAATTATCCGGTCAAATTATAAATTAAAGCCGGCAAAAAGTCAATAAGAATTTTATTTTTTTTATTATTTTAAAGCCCTTGTTTTTGCAGCGTTTTCAAGTGATTTCATCACCCTGGTTAAACGTATTTTTATTGTTAATATTATATACATTTTGCTGACTTATTTTTAATCATGCGCGAGTTTTTTCCGGCGATGCCCTTAAAACTCGTACTCGCTCGTATCGGCTGTCGTGAATCCGCTGAATCTATCGATTTCGTCGAGAGTTTTTATGAATTCCGCGCCCTTCCTGTGCTTCGACGGCGCGATGAAAAGCTCGTAAATTCGGGCGCGCGTGGCGGGGTCGACGGCGTTGTTGACCAGTATCGGCGCGTTGGGTATCTTCGGCGTTTTAGCGATGATGGCGAGTTCATCCGTATCGACGCCGGCGACGTTCATGGCGAGCAGTCCTACAGAGGCCGCATCGAACCTGCCTTCGTACAATAACTGCAGCGCGCGGTCGTGCGAGCCGACGAACTCGAATTCCGAAAAAAAGGTAAGCGATGAATGGCCGAGGTCGTTGATCATTTTATTCTGAAGGAAAAAGCCCGAGGTCGAAGCCTCGTCGACGAAAGCCATCCTTTTGCCCTTAAGATCCTCTATGCTTTTGATGCCGGAATCCTTTCTGACGGCGATCGCGCCTTCATAGTAGGGACTCGCGCCTTCGAGCGTTTTAAGAAGAAGATTATAGTTTATGGAATCCTTTACAGTCTTATATATCAGAGGCGCGGCCCATACCACTTCGACCTGCCCGACCTTCAAAAGGTCGATCAGCGACGAATAATCGCGCAGCACTACGATTTTAACTTCCAGGCTCATGTTGGCTTCCAGATAATCCTTTATGGCCTGACCTTTCTTGAATATCTTCTCGGGTTCCGAATACGACACAATGCTGAAGCGCAATCTCCGCGAATATTTGAAGCCGCAGTCCGGCAGCGTGAAATCGCTCTGGCTTTTGAGATTGAAAACGTTATCTATATTAATAAATTCGAATATTGAATTCGAGCCGGGTGCGGTCTTCATAAAGTACGCCAGCGAGCCTATCGTAATTATCGCGATTGCCGTTAGAACCGTTTTTTTCAAGTCCAATTTCAACTCTCCCTGTGTTTTTCTATTATGGCGACTATCTTTCCCGCGATCTCGCCGTCTAAAACAGTCTCTATCAATTCGGCCGCGTAGGAGGATATCGACGCGTCAGGCGAAAGAGCGGCCTTGAAGTTTTTCAACGTGCCCTCGTAATCGCCGGAGGATATCGCGACGCACTCGAATATTAAATTAAGCAAGTCCGGCGGGGCCGTCTGAGCAGGGGCGGCCGTTTGAATCGCGGGACCTCCGCCCGCCGGAATACCGCCGTATATTTCGATCAGGCGCGTTATGAATCGGCGGTTGCCTTCCTTCAGGCGCGGCGCAACCGCGCCGTATAACTCGAGATAACGCCTTTCTACTTTGAAATTATTCGCCATGGCCATTTCCTCGAACCCGGCGAAACTTACGGAAGCCGCCGCGCCTATCATCGAATCGACGAACTTCATATATACGGCGTCGCCGGCGTATTTCGAAACGCACTTTAAAATATCGATCTTTACTTCGTCCTGATTCACGACCAGCAGCCTTACTATCAGCGGGTAATACCTGTCGATATCGACATTTTTCAGTAACTGCCCGGCCTGGTTCCTGAAATCGAGTGAATGCCTTTTAAGCAGATTCGAAATTTCCGCGCGGCCGTCGTTCGACATCGCGTTAAGCCCATCCTCAATTGTCTTTATAACTCCCGCGTCGGTTTCACTTGCAAGCCTCTTTCTTAATATCTCCTCGGGGGCCGCCCCGCCTATATTAATGAGCGCGGCCGCGCAGTAATTTCTGATGCCGGATTCGGCGTCGCCGATAAGTTCCGCCAGGGCTCCTATAAAGGCCGGCGATCTCAGTCTGCCCATAACGTAAGCGGCGCTCGATCTGGCCTTCGGCTCCTTCGACACCGTCATGGCGTACAATCCGTCTATCGCCGTCCTCATTTCACCGCCGTCCTCCGATAGGGCCAGCACACTTATTATCGCGCTGCTTCGAATGCGGAAGTCTGCGCTGTCCAGATACGCGGCGAGCCTCGCGCTGACCGCGGCGGCGTTCCTTCCGCCTGAAAAATTGGCGAAACCTTCTATAAAATTAGCTTTGACGCGCCGGTTCTCGTGGTTGAACAGGGCCTCCAGTTTTTCTATGACCTCCGCGCGGCCGAATCCCGCCATACCGTTGGTTATGGCCGCCTCCGCCGCGGGGTTGGCGGCGAGTTTCGATATTATAGTGGCGGTAACCTTCGGGTCCGTTTCATGTCCGAGCGCGTCGTACAAAATCGCGGAAGATCCTTCGAATTCCGCGATTTTTTTCACCGCGTTGAACCGCTCTTCGGCATCGGCCGATCTCAGAAGGGGCGCGAGGGCCTCTATGGCCCGCTTCGCCGGTATGTAGTTCATGCGGTTGATGGCGCTTATTTTATCCTTTACGCTGCCGGCCTTTAAATTCGATTCGAGCGCGCTTATATAGGCGGGTTCGAGTTTAAACGTGAAATAAAAATAAACCATCGACGAGAATAATATAAAATAAATAAAAAAATGAGTGTCGACGAACGGTTTCATAATAAATAATACCGCGCCGGCAAGTATCTTCGAAGAATAGGCGCTTATTTCATAAAAAACGAACATTTTGGTTTTACGCCCCGCCATGGCGTTGGTGAATATGCCGACAGACGGCCTGTTAAAGCATTTGACGACGAGCTCATGGAAAAACTTGAGCGAGATCACCGTAGAAAAAAAGTAAAAGACCAGGCCGGCCGTCGATAAGGGAATTATAAAGACGGGCATGAGAGTCATGGCGGCGCAAACAGAAAAGCTGCTCAAAAATGGCTTTAAAACAAAAAACTGCGCGCTCATGACCACGAGCATATTAACCGCCCTGAAAGTTCCCGTGAACGAGGCCATCTGATCGACATTCGCGAACTCCTCGGCGAGCCTGGACGAAAAAACAAAATCGATCATCGCTTCCTGAAAATTTACAAGGAACGTTATAATTATAAGGTAATAAGCGAGCCTGGTATTTCTGGCATAGTCGAACGACTCCGCGAACCTTTTTGAAAGCGACTTGAAAAACCCGCCGCCGCGTCCACTTTCGCCTTCGTTCACGCTTCCGCCGCTGCTATCGCCCGTGCCTTCAACCTCGATCCCGTCCGCGTCCGGAATTTGTTCATCGCCGGCCGGTTTCGGCGCCAGGGCCGCTGTTTCGATGCGCGCCCTTTCAATGGCGAATATCAGCGCCAGGCTCGCTACATTCAAAATCACGATAAGGTTCAGCACGCCCGAAACCGAGAACGCCGAGATAAGGTATTTGATCGAGAAACCTGAAAACACTGCGCCGAGCGAGCTCGCGCCGTGTATGTAGGGCATGTGTATCTTCTGCGCCCGAAGCGGCAGCAGCCCGTTCAGATATGTAAGATAACCGAAGATAGTGAGGATGACGAATATATAACCAAAGACGAAATAAGCGAAGTATATTAAATAATGCTGATATTCGAATAAATAAAAGTTGCAGATGAACGTGTAAAAAGTGCCCGCGGTTATGGAAAAAACGAGCACCCTGAATTCGGGTATCCTGTTCAGCGCCAGCAGCGCGAATTCGAAGATAACGAGCATGCAGTTGAGGGTTATGAAGCTCGCCGGAATGAAATCCGGCCCCGCCTTTTTCAAAAAAAGCGACTGGCTGAGCACAAGCGTGTACGAGATCGACGAATACTGCAGAAAATAAAAAATCAGGTTAAGCCTGACCAGTCGGTCAAGCATGGATTTATAACCGCCGCTCAATCCCGCCATTTCTCTCTCCAGAACGAATCTATGACGCTATCCTGATGAAGCTTCTTCGTCAGCTTATTGAAGGCGTCCACCGCCTCGCCCAGCTCGTCTTCGCTTTCGTACTCTATTTTCTCGGAGTATATACCCTGTCCGGCCCTGTGCAGGCCGCCTGCCAGCGCCTCTATCGGGCGGGCGAGCCTTTCGGATATAAAGGCGCTCAGCGCCGCCGCCGTTAGCAGACCCAGGAACATGACCCAGATAATATAACGGATTATGCTCCTGAGCCCCCAGAACGCCGAATAGTAGGGACGCCCTATTATTATGGCCGAATTGAGCTCGCGGATCGGCGCTATGAAAACCAGGTCCTTCCTTCCGCCGACGATGGAAACGGCGGCGCCCATCTTCGCCTTCGCGTCGAAAATTTCGGACTTTTCTCCGTTCTTATAAACGTCGAAATCGAAGCGGCCGAGATCGTACGGAAGTATCTTTCCGCGCATGGTCAGCACTTCATTAGAGGAATTGACTATTAGTATATATTCGTTGTCGTAGAGTTCGATATGGTCTAAAAACCTGTGGAACGCGCTGTCGGATATCTTCGCGGCGGAAGAGAGAGCTCCGGAAACTATCGAGTCGCTGCCGAATTCGAATATTGGAGCGGCTATGCATATGGCGTTTTCACCGTAGCTGTTTATGAAAAACTCCGAGATCCTGGCTTCTTTTTCAGCCATCGATTTTCTGATAGTATCGCCAATGGTTTTCGGAACTTCGTCCAGGCCCTGGTTGTTTATCAATCCGGCCTCAGAGTTATACCCGCCCGGAAATTCAATGTTTTTAAGTGTTCCCGAAGAATCGTAAACGTGAATGTTATAAAAAAAAGAGTTTAATTTGAAAAAGTTTTTAATGACCGCGCGCTGCCGGTCGCGGTCGAAGGTTTTTAATTCGGTGATCGATCCGAGCGCCGAAAGCTGCTTTTTAAAAAATTCGATCTGCCCCATGATGGAGCTTTTCACCTGCGCCGCCATTTTCACGTTCTCGTTGATGATGTTTTTCTCGAGTTCCGAATACACTTCGCGCAGCGTCAGAAAACTTATCAGAACGAGCGGAATGGAAGCGGCGGTTATAAAGAAGAAAAGCAGGTTCCATCTGATCTTTTTTAATATGAACATAATTTATATTGTCAAGCTGTACCACGCTTCAGCTATGGTTTTGACCTTTTCGGACGCCTCGGTCACTAGTGCGGCCGCCTTTTCCGGAAACATGTTAAGGCCCGCCGCGCTGACTATTTCGACGGTTTCGAAGCCCATAAGGCCGAACTCCGCGCGCGCGAGGCTGGAAAAATGTTCGTAGCCGGCGGATTCGCCTTCGTAAACTCCTCCGCTGGAGGTTATTACCAGCGCCTTCTTGCCTTTCATCAGGCCTTCATATCCGTTCGCACCGATGGTCCATGTGACGCCCTTCTGCATGACCGAATCAAAATATGCCTTGAGCGGGGCGGGAAACGAAAAATTATTCATGGGCGCGGCTATGACCACTATGTCCGCGCTTTTGAACTGGGCAGCCATCTCGTCCATTTTTTTTATGACGGATTCCCGCTTCGGGTCTATTTTCTGGCCGCCGTAATTTCTTTCATAATATACCATAAGCCTTTCAGGCAAGAAAAAATCCGGAACGTTTTTGCAAAGGTCGAGATCTTCAACGGAACTTCCCTTTACGCACGACGAAAAAGCGTCGAGTATTTTTTTTGTGTTGGAGCGCTCGCCGCGCGCCAGATAAGATACTATCAAAGTTTTTCTCATTTCGATGTTCCTCCTGAAAACTTTTTGATTCTATATAACCGAATAAAACGCTTATTGATGATATTACCGCCGGGACCTCTCGCGGCAAACGTTATTAATAAAGCCCTTCTTTTTTCGCGGCGCCGCCGAAATCGTCGAAAGCGTCATACAGGCTTTCGAATAATTCTTCGGCTTTTTCAAGATCGTTATCCGCGGCCGCAGTTTCAATGCCGCTTAAAATTTCGACTGCCCTGTCCGCGCACGCATTAAGGGCCGAACCTTTCAATTTATGCGCAAGTGTTTTTATCATCAGCGCGTCCTTGGAGTTAATGGCTTTGCGGATCCCGGGCATATCGTTCTCCGCGCTTTCGAGCAGCAGATCGACGGCCTCGCGCATTATATCTTCGATACCGCCCATTATCTCGGAGAGCTTTTCGCGGTCGAAATCTTTTATTGCAGGGGTTTCCGACGCTTTCGAGACGGCAGGGAAAGCGCCGCTTACTTTTAAGGATGATACGATTTCTGCGCCCGTTACACGGCCCGTAGATTTTTTTTCTTCTATGACCGCTTTTATAAGCGATTCTATTTCATCGATATTGATGGGCTTTATTATAAACGCGTCCATTCCGGCTTTAAGACACTCGTCGCGCTCCGTGCGTACGGCGCATGCGGTAAGCGCTATTATCGGAAGACTGCGGCCGGCGCGCCTTATCGCGGAGCAAGCGTCCTTGCCGTTCATCACGGGCATCTGGATATCCATAAGCACCGCGTCGAAATTTTCGTGGGAAACCGCTTCCACTGCCTGAAGGCCGTTCTCAACGACCGTGATCTCATAGCCGAATTGCTTCAAAAGCCTCGATATCAGCTTAGCGTTCGAAGAATTATCTTCAGCCAGCAGTATTTTATATTTAGGGGATCCTTCGGAAGCGGCGTTTTTAATGCTTCCGGCAGCGGTCGTTTCGTCGCCGGCCGCCGGCTTTACTGAGCCTTTAGACGCCTGAGGGCAGATCCTGTCCACTATGGAGACAATGGAACGGCCGCTGGTTATGATATGATATAAAAATTCCCTTTTTTCCCCGTCGGTCTCTTTTTTATAAAGCATTCCGCTGAAACCTACAATGCTGTTAAGCGGCGTTCTTATCTCGTAACTTATGCTTTCTGAAATAAGCGTCAATTCGGCAACACGGGACCTGAGTTCTTCTATTTCGCTGATGAGTTCCTTCTTGCTTTTACCGTCAAGTTTCGTCATTGTAACCTCATAAAATTTTAAATTTACTATGGTCGAATCGATTATATCACATATTTACAAGTTTGGCACTCAAAATCTGCCGCCGAAAAAGAACCTTACCAGGCGTAATATATCTCGCCGTTTTTTTCGCAAACGGCCGAACCGCTGCATATATTCAAAACAGACTTCTCTAGTTCGCACCATTCGGAGCAGGTCACGATATTTATCGTGATATTCTCCCCGTAATCCGAATTAAGAATAACGGCTTCTCCGCTCTGCTTGATGAACCGCTCGACAGGATTGAACCAGCCGTATTCTATGGTGATGGTGCCGGTCGAGCTGAGGGCCATCTTCACCTTTTCCGCCGCCGCCACGGCTTCGGAGCAGGCTTTGGAATAAGCCCTCACGAGGCCTCCGGCGCCGAGCTTGACGCCGCCGAAGTATCTGGTGACAACCGCAAGTACGCCGCGCAGCTCGTTGTGCTCGATTACGGACAGTATAGGCATTCCAGCCGTGCCCGACGGCTCGCCGTCGTCGCTGTGGCGCTTGTAAACCACGTCCAGGCCCACCGAATAAGCATAGCAGTGGTGGGTGGCGTCAGAATATTTTTTTTTGACGCTTGCGAGCCGCTCCAGAGCGTCTTTTTCAGACTCGACCTTAAAACAGTCGCAGATGAACCTCGATTTTTGTATGACCAGTTCGCAGGCCGAGTCTTTTTTGACCGAGTAGTATTCCCTGAGCATATTTTTTTATAAAGCCGTCACGGTAACGGTAGCGGCGGCGGCGGCCTTGGCGATCTTCGCGCCGTTACCCGTCGCCGTTCCCCCGACCGTACAGTCGGCGCCGCTCGTCGTCGGAGTGACGCCCGCCACCGCGACTCCCGTAGCCGTGGCTGTCCTTCCGGTTATGGTGGTGCTGATTATACCGCCGCTGGACATTGTAATGGTGTTGGTATCGCCTAAAACTATGCCTGTGCCGGCGCCTTTTGACAGGCTTCCGCTCGCGGTCACGTTCACGTTTGTACCGGTGACTATAGAGCTGTTGGTGACCGGCGCCCCTATCGTCAGAGTCGTTACAGCAGCGCTTACTGTAAGAGTGGTTACCGCGCCGCTAACGGTGGCGCTCGTCGCGCCCGCTATGTCGATGGTCACCGCGCCGCTGACCGAAGCGAGCGTTTTACCCGTCGCCGTAACTTTCGCGGCTTCAGTCGCGATCACATTGAATGTAGTTTCAGCCATGCCGGTGATATCAACGTCGCCGCCCGTTATTGTACATGACGATAGATATCCGGTGCTGGTGAGCGTCAGTTTATTCGCCGCGTTACCTTTCACGCTTGAAATCGCGGTCGTCATCGTGCCGAGCGCGATGGTCTTAATGGCCGCGACGGCATTCTGGTCTATGTTGGTGATCGTTAGATTGGCGCCCGTTGCAAGGGCGTTTGTGATCACGCCGGCTGCATTGAGGGTCATAGTGGTTATAACGGCGCCGGCGCCGGCGGCCGCGAGGGTAGTGACGGTGTTATTGATGCTAAGCGTCGTTATTGTCTTAGCCGCGCTCAGGTTCAGCGTCGTGACAGCCGCGCCTATAGTTAAGGTCGTCACATCGTCGCTTATATTAAGCGTAGTGACCGCGCCGCTGATCGTAGCGGCC
>MGFH01000003.1 GCA_001791795.1 Candidatus Wallbacteria bacterium GWC2_49_35 | reverse complement strand
CGGTTAAGATCAATTTCAGCGTCCTGGCGGACCTGATAGTCAACCTCCTTCCCATCCTCATAGTTATATCCGGCGCGCTTTTCTTTAAAATGAACATGATACTTCTGATAGTTATCGCCGTTATCTGGGCGTTCATCCAGACTGGAACCGGAGTCAAAGACCTTAAGAAGATTCTTATCGACACGCTATATTCGCAAAACCTGATGCTCATCGTCGCCATAATGATGTTCGCAGGAATTCTCGAGGATTCGGGCGCGTCGCGCGCGATTCCCGAAACCTTCGTCACTATGAAGATACCGCTGTTCTTCATTTTCATGGCGCTGCCTTTCGTGCTGGCGGTGCTTACCGGCATAAACACGGCGTTCGTCGGCCTGGCGTTTCCCATATTATCGAGCCTCGCGGGCGGCCTCACTGTGAAAAGCACCGCCCTGGCTTATATAGCCGGCATGGCCGGAGTAATGGTTTCGCCCGTGCATCTCTGCCTGGTGCTCACTTTGAGTTATTTCAAGGCCAACACATTTAAATTTTATAAAATGCTCATCATACCGGCCGGCTCGCTGCTGATCCTGGCCGCGCTTATAGGAGGCCTTTAATGTCTGAAATATCAGGCGAAACGGAAAACGGGATAATATTCACAATTAATGATATGAAATATTCGTTATCCGGCGAGGCGCAGCTCGAAGAAACCCTGCTTAATTTTATCAGGGAACGCCTTAAATTCAAGGACGTCAAGTGCGGCTGTGAAAAGGGATTTTGCGGCTCATGCGCCGTGATCGTGAACGGCGCTTCGAGAAAATCGTGCGCGCTCAAGCTCAAAAACCTCGGCGGCGCCGTCATTAAAACACCATCCTATATCAATTCTCCGGCGCTTTCAAAATACGGCGAACTGATGCGCCGCCACGGCGCCGTACAGTGCGGTTTCTGCTTTCCCGGCATCACCAGCTCGCTGGAATCGAAACTGGCCGGCGTCGAAAATCCTTCCGAAAAGGAAGTTATCGACTCGCTTTCCGGCCACGTCTGCCGCTGCACGGGTTATATTCCGATAATCGAAGCCGCTCAGGAACGCGGGATCGCGCAAAATCACAAGGCGTCACGGGATTTCAGCTGCGTGGGAAACTCCCCCGTGCGCGAGGAATCAGGGGCGAAGATCAGCGGAAGCGCAGTATACGCGGATGATATCGAATTCGAAAATATGCTTCATGTATATGTTTTAAGGTCCGAACACGCGCGTGCGAAAATTCTGGCTATAGATACGGCCGAAGCGGAAAAGGCCCCCGGCGCCGCGCTGGTCCTCACTCACAAAGGCCTTCCGGGCGCCGCGAAATTCGGCATTTTAAAACACGACCAGCCGGTCCTGTGCTCCGATCGGGTATCGTTCAGAGGCGACGCCGTCGCGCTGGTTGCTGCTGAAACTATTAAGCAGGCCAGGGACGCGGCGAAACTGATAAAGGTAAATTACGAGCCGCTCGAACCGGTATTCAGCGCTGAAGAGTCCCTGCGCGAAGGCGCACCGGTGCTTTCCGAAGACGGAAATATAATATGCCAAATAAATCTCAGATCGAAAGAGGACGTCTCGAAATTCCGCGAAGATAAGGGATTCGTATTTGCAGAAGGGGCTTTCGCCATGCAGGCGATAGAGCACGCCTACATGGAGCCGGAATGTTCCGTGGCGAATTATGACGCAGGAAGCTGCGCTATAAGGCTCTATGCCGGCTCGCAGAACATACATTCCGAAAAAGAAGAGATCGCGCACATTCTCGGAGTTCCAGCCGAAAAGGTCGAAATACAGCTGACCGCCACGGGCGGGGGCTTCGGCGGCAAGGAAGACCTCACCACGCAGCCGTATTCGGCCCTGGCCGCCCTTCTCACGAAACGTCCCTGCAAATACAGGATGAGCCGCGATGAATCCATATTATGCTCCACCAAAAAGCATCCGTTCGACATAAGAATATCCATTTCGGCCGATAAAAACGGCCTGTTCGGAGGCATTTCGGTCAAAGCGGTCTCCGACGCCGGCCCTTACGCTTCGCTGAGCCAGATAGTGCTGACGCGCTTCGCCACACACATTCTTGGCCCCTACACCTGGCGTTCGTACGACGTTTCGGTCACGGGGGCGCGTACGAATAATTTGATAGCCGGCGCCATGCGCGGCTTCGGCGTCAACCAGGCCTGCTACGCGGTAGAATCCATGATCGACAGACTGGCCGCGAAGCTCGGGCTCACCCCGGTCGAGATACGCCGCGGGAATATGATCGAAGACGGAAAGATAATGGGGCTGGGCGAGCTCGCTCAAAATTCGGCCGGCCTCGGCCGGTCGTTCGAAGCGGTCCTGGCGGAAATCGATTTCGGCGGAATCGAGCGGTTCAACTCGGAAAACGTAAAAGTCAAAAGGAGCGCCGGTATCGCGCTGGCCTATAAAAACATGGGCCTGGGCAACAACTCCCCGCGCGACGTCTGCTCTGTACGGATCGCAGCCGTCCCGGGCAAAAATAAAATAATAGTTTATACCGCGGCCTCCGACATCGGCCAGGGCCTGTATAACATTTTAAGGCAGATCGCAGCCGAGACCGCCGGCCTCGGGATCGATTCTATCGAGATCTCCTGGGGCGACACCGCCGCGGCGCCGTCCGCCGGCGTGACATCCGCGTCCCGCCAGACATTCATGAGCGGCAACGCCGTTTTGAAAGCTGTAAAAGAATTCTACGGCATGCTGGCCGCTAAGATCGCTTCGCAATTCAATGCGGACGCAGGTCCGGTTAAACTTAAAGGCGATAAGATCATATATCCCGACGATTTCACCGGCGGTGCGGCCGCGCCGGCCACTATATGGGATTACATCGGCCGCTTCGAAAAAAGCGGGATCGAGCTGATCTATAAATTCGACGCGCCCGCGACGAGCGAACTCACCAAAGCCGGCGCCGAAGGATTCAAAAGCCATTTCGGCTACAGTTACGCCGCTCACGGCGTCATCGTCGAAGCCTGCCCCGAAACGAAAAAATTCAAAATAATAAAGATCGTCGCGGCGCACGACGCCGGACGCGCGCTCAATCCGGTTTCGCTGGAAGGGCAGATAATAGGGGGCGTCGTCATGGGACTCGGTTACGCCGTATCGGAAAACCTCAAGGTCGAAAACGGCATGCCCGACGAGCGGGGTCTTGCCGCCATGGGGCTTCTCAAGGCCAAAGACGTGCCGCCGATAGTCCCTATAATAATCGAATGCCCTCATCCCGAAGGGCCTTACGGCGCACGCGGCATAGGCGAAATTTCGACCGTGCCGGTCGCGGCCGCGCTTTGCAATGCTTTGCGCCATGCGACAGGCCTCGACTTCGACACGCTTCCGATTAATCTCAATAAGCATGGATATAAATATGAACAAACGCAAGAGAATTCATAATTCAAAATTTAACGTTTGCGTAATCTAAAAAAACAGGCGCCTGCCTTACGGCGGACGCCTGTTTTGTTTTATTTCAAACCGATATTAATTATCGATTATTTGGTATCGTCTTCGCCTTCTTTGGCGCCTGCGTCGGTGCCTTTAACGCCTTTGGGCTCTTCTGTTTTTTCAGGAGCTTCGGGGCCTTTGGGCGCATCAATTTTTAGTTCTTCGGCGGGTTTTTTGTTCTTTGATTTTTCAAGAACGTCTTTTAAGAACTGCGAAACCATTTCAGGGGTTATTTTGCTCAGGTCGGTCTTCATGATGAGCGAACCGGTGATGTCGTTGCCCTGAAGGCTCGCGTTAGCGGCGAGATATTTCAGGAATTCGTTGGCTTTGGGCTGATCTTTCATCGGGCCGAACTCGGAAGCGATCTTCGTGAGTTTTTCGGAATCCATGAAATAAGACATGAAGCTCGCAGCGTCGAAAACCGAAAGGTTTTTGAATTCGGCATTTTCAGCGAGACTGGTTTCTTTTTTAGCGACCGCTCCGGCTGCTTTTTCAAAAGCGGCTTTGGAGGTTGCGATCATATAGTGTCCGCCGATCTGGCCTAAAACCAGGGCGGCATCTTTGAACGGAGTGCCCTGCAGCGGAAGCGTTTTAACTTTGATTCCGGCTACGGTGTCGTCTTTGGCTTCGGGAGCACCGGGCGACGATTTAGCCAGAGCGAGGAGTTTTTCAACCAGCTTGCCAGCTTTTTCTTCGCTAGTGGATTTCAGGCCGAGGTATACGTTGGGGATTATGCTTTTTTCCCTGACTTCTTTAGGATTGGCGATATCGCCGATAGCGACGAATATTTCGCCGTCGAGCCAGGAGAGGATGTCCTCGTCGAGGCTGATGCCGGCCATCATTAACATGGCGGGAGCGGAAGCGAGTTCGGGAAGCTTAAAAAGATCTTTGGAAAGATTCAGTTTAAGGTCTAAGAACATGATAACGTCGGAAGGCATTGCGATCGAAGGATGCGCCGCGCGTTTGATGCCGCCGATGAGCATTTTTGCGATATTCAGAGCTTTTTTGGTTTCTTCGTCCTTGGCTTCGTTCAGTGAGATAACGCCTCTGGTCGTAACTCTGGAAAGATCGTCGGCCATGAAACCGCCTAAAGCGATGTAGTTTACCGCATCGGCGAACTTCTGCTGTTCGCGGTCGTCGATCTTTTTGAGGATCTCGGTGTCGAAGAACATTATGCTGGTGATGTCTTTACCGGCTTTTTCACAGGCGGTCTTGAATTTCGCGCTGGCGGCGATGGATTCTTTTTCGTCTTTGAGGGCCGTAACTACGTCTTTTAATATGTCTTTATCTTTGTTCTGGGCGAGCATGCCGAGGGTCGCGCCGCTCATGAAAAACTTCACGTCTTTATTTTTCATGTGGTCTTTCGATTTGTCTTTAGCTTCTACTTTGCAAACTTTTACGCCGTTTTCTTCGGCGTCGGTAAATACTATTTCTTTTCCTTCTTTTTTGGAAATTTCAGTGAATTTAACTTTTAATTTATCCATGATCTCGACGGGCGCTTTATCGTTGTCGAAATTAGCGAGAACGACTACCACGGGTTCGTCTTTAATGTTTTTTTCGTTCGGAAACGCCGCAAGCGTAAGGCTTGTCAGGTTTTTAACTTTTTCGAACAGGCCTTTGGGGAATTCGGTGCCTGCGTCTTCGGAGAATTTTTTAGCCACTTTGTCGAATTCGGGGTTGTTTATTACCATATCGTAATACTTGCCCATGGCTTCTTTCTGAGCCGCGTTAAACAGGAGCGAATACACGAACGTGGCGTTTTTCGGAACGCCGGGCACCTTGTCTATGGCCGCGAATGCCGCCGCGTTCGACAGGATGAACACAATAACCATAATTACCGCGATAATACCTCTTTTTCTCATTAAGAAAAACTCCTTTCAAACCTCTAAAATAATTTTTTCCGTTGTTGTCTTTTTTTCGATTAGCATAATATAGCAGATATTAAATTAAAGGTCAAGTTTTTTGTTGACAATAAATTTTAATATTGATAGAATAACTTCGACTTAAATCATCATTGATTACGGCGGCGTTTTTTATGAATTTTTCATTATATAAAAACCTGAAGCTTTACCAGAAGATCACCGTCGTGATTTTCGCGATCGTCCTTTTGACGGCCCTTTCATTATATTTCAGTTCAAATTACATATTCAAGCAGAACTTCGAATTATCTATCAAAAAACGCCTTTCCGAAACGCTCGGCGTCACTCACAGCATGATCGAAGATTATCATAACCGCGCCCGGTCGGCGCTTGGCATAATAACTCTCACGCCTGAATTCGTCAACGCCGTCTCGTCGGCGAACGTCGGCTACATAAACGAATTTCTGCAGGTCATACAGAGCAACCTTCTGCTGTCCATAATCGAGGTATATTCCAAAACCGGCGAACTGCTTACGCGCATCGAGGCCAAAAACCTCCAGAACGAAAAATACCACACGCATCCTCAAAGCTCAATTTTAAAAGACGCCTTTACTAAACTTAAAAAGAGCTGCGATATTGAATTCCACAACGGCGCTCTTCAGATCAAGGCGGTAATGCCCGTCGTTTCCCAGAGCACGTTTGAATCAAACGGCGCGGTGGTCATCACATATCCTATAAACCATTACTTCGCCGACCTTTTAAGGTGTATAACCAATACCGACGTGATGATATTCAATCCTAAAGGCGAGCTCGCCGCCTCGGCCGTACTTAACCTTGAGGGCCAGAGGGAGTTCAATAAATTCGAGTTCGAAAACGACGGGTTCGTGAAGCAACACCATACGCTTCCCGACTTCATATTCGACCAGCGCACGATGAAACTGAACGAAAAATACTGCGTGGCCCGTTTTAATAATCAGTCTTACGCGCTCGGCTTTTCAGCGCTTTATAAAAGCGACCATTCCATCGCCGGCATCATAGCCTGCGCGCTACCGCTCGAAAAGCTCTACGAAGTGCAGAATCAAACCGCCGATTTCCTTAAACTTTTCCTGCTGATAGTGGTCTTTATAACACTGATAATAAGCTACCGCCTCAACCGCCTCATAACCGCGCCGCTTTCCATACTCACACAGAAGGCGCAGATCGTCAAGTCCGGACAGATCGACGATTTCAACATACCCGTTACGTCACACGACGAGATAGGCATACTTACCGATACGTTCAACCAGATGACATTCAGCCTTAAAATGACGATGAGCGAGCTTACGAAAACCAACCTGCTTCTCGAGCAGAGACTTTACGAAATAAAAGTGCTCTACGACATTTCGCAGAGCATCAACTTCATATCCGACACGCAGGAACTTCTTTCCAAGATCATACAGAAGACCATAGAGGCCGTAGGCGCTCACCACGCCTCAATCATGCTTCTTAACGACGCGACCGACGAACTCGAGGTCAAGGTCATCCAGGGCATCGCACCGCACAAAATGGGCGAGCGCAAAATTGACTTTGAAAACCCCTCCATAACCGGGACGCTTGCCGGCGCTAAAATAAAATCGAACACCGGAATCGCCGGGGCGGTATTCAACTCCGCGCGGCCGCTTATAATCAACGATACAGAAAACGATACGCGCTTCCACAAGATGCCCGAGACGAACTATAACATCGACAATATGATCTGCGTGCCGCTTATTTCAAACAACAAACCTTACGGCGTCATAAACGTCGTCAATAAGAACGGCGGCCTCAAATTCGGCGAGAACGACCTGCACGTTATAACCTCTATCGCGAACCAGATATCGCTTATCCTCGAAAAGGTAAAACTCTACGAGCAGTCGATCACCGACGGCATGACCAAATTATTCATTCACAGATACTTCCAGGCGCGCCTCGACGAGGAGATAATTCGCGCGCGCCGCTACCAGAGCACGCTTTCGCTGATAATGCTCGACGTCGACCACTTCAAAAAATTCAACGACACTTACGGACATCAGATGGGCGATGTCGTGCTGATAGGCGTGGCCGGTGTCGTGCACGACCTGATACGCAAAAACATCGATATTCCAGCCCGCTACGGCGGCGAAGAATTCGCCGTGATACTTCCGGAAACCGACATAGAAGGCGCTTACCGCCTCGCCGAACGCATAAGGCTGGAGATATCGAAAAAAGAGTTCGAGCACAACGGAAAGGTCGTCAACGTGACGGCGAGCCTGGGCATAGCTTCTTATCCACTGCACGCCACTGCGAAACTCGACCTTATCGCGCGCGCCGACCTTGCGCTCTATAAATCGAAGGAAAACGGCCGCAACAAGGTCAGCATTTACGAGGATCAATAAAAAAAAGCGCCGCTTTCACTTCGGAACATGCGGGCGCTCCTTATCGGTAACATTTTCATTAACCTGCAATATTTATTTGAATCCGGCGATATGTTCGCAAGGATTGCTTTGCATTACCAGAGCCACTTCCGGCGGAAGTATGCTTATGCCAAGTATTTTTAAAAGCATTTTGATCTCGGCGGACCTGTTCTTAAATTCGATGAACTCGCAGGCGTTGATAAAGCCCGAGTAACCGAACATATCAAAGTTGGTCATTCGCAAAATCGGATCGGTGTTTATACCCTTCGTCTTAAGGAATTCCAGCCGTCTTTTATGATAGCCGGCGTAATTTTCTTCATCGCCTTTTCTGGCGGTTTCTTCGGCTTTTATAAGCTGCTCGACTATTTTAGGATAATTGGCGGGCTCGTTTATTGAATCGCGGATATTATCGATGACGAATTCGAGTTCTTTCGCATTGAACGAGCGCAGACGAGGGATAGACCTGTCGCGGATCGCTATAAGTTTTTTTATGCGGGAACAGTATATGTTGAAGGCCGCCCTGATATCCGGTACGGTCTTGTTGTAGTCTTCGTAAAGTTCGTAAAGGTAATTGACCTCGAAGCCCAGTTCTTCCATTTTGGCGGCAGATTGTTCGCATTTTTGAACGAACGCCGCCGACTCGGCTTCGTGAGCGACGATCTTCGCCTCGAGTTCGAAACGCTTCAGCGGGTCTTTCAGCAGCTCGTTTATTTCGGCGATCTTCGCCTCATCGAAATGAAAACACCTTTTCTTGTTCATGTACATGCCGATAAGGTAGTATTTTCTGAAATTCTCGTCATAAGTCTCGAAAAATTTCGCCACCTCGCCGAGCGGTTTTTTCAGATATTTTTCAAGCGCGGTCGTTATAAGGTCCTGTTTCTGATAATTTTCGATCATGCGGCGGTAATAGGCGCTCAGCGTGGAATCGCCGGTAGGGTCGAGTTTCGCTTCCAGTTCACCCATTTTAGTGACCGCGGTGTAATAACAGTCAGGATCTTTGAGCATTTTTTCGAACGCGGCGGCCTCCTCGGGCTTCATGGCGCGCGAATGCCTTTTAAGCCTCGCCTCGAGTTTATCGACCTTCGAGACCATCCGCTCAAAACCCCAGAAGGCGCGGCCTACATTTCTGATATCGCCGTCAAGGACCTTCTCCAATTTTTTAGTCACATAACCTTTGGACGAAAAATCTTCCTTTATTTTCTTCAGGAACATCTGCCTGGCCATATCGGCTATAGGCTTGAAATCCTTGCGCTCGGGATTGCCCCATTCGTCTTTGGCCTTGCCGTCGCTGTAAAACAGGAATATCTCTCCGGTGCGGACCATCTGCTCGAAATCTTTGATATCCTCTTCCAGTTCGTCTACGTTCAGACAGTCTTTTTTTATGATCTTGTTAATAATTTCTTTATATCGCGGATTTTCGTGGTCGATGTCGATCGTGTCGAGTTTTTCCTTGAGGCTTTTGAGTTTCGCGAATCCGTCGTAGAATTTATCGAAAAGCTCTATGATCTCGGCAAGTTCTTTTTCCTTGACGACCTTCTGCAGCTGCCAGACAACGAATTTACGCGCCTTGAGCTCGTTTATCTCAGGCGTGAATA
>MGFH01000002.1 GCA_001791795.1 Candidatus Wallbacteria bacterium GWC2_49_35 | reverse complement strand
GGGCGCCGGGCAGATATATAACGGACAGAAGCGCAAGGGCGCGGCGATGATCATACTTTTTCTCGCGCCTGTCTGCTATCTGGTATATCTGATATTCGTCATATATTCTAAATACTGGCAACGGGCCATGGAAGGCGATCTAAGCGTGGCGGCCGAGTTCATAAGCGAGGTCAGGAGCAGCGAGTCCATCGCGACGAATTCGTCGTTCGCGGCGGTTTTGTGGATTATATCGATAGTAGACGGTTTCGTAAGCGCTAAACTTATTAACAAACAGAACGCGCGCCTCGCGGCCGGCGATAACATTAAACCCATTGACGGCGGCGACACGAATAAAACGGACAGCGAAAAAATATGAGCATTGAATTGAAATGATGAACGAATTTTTTATGAATTTGCAAGAGCCTGTTTTCAGGCCGCCCCGCGAACACGACGCGCTGATAGTGCAGGCCACAAGCGGATGCTCCCGCAACAGCTGCCTTTTTTGCGCAATGTACAAGGCAAAAAAATTCAGGGCGAAAAAGCCGGCCGAAATAGAGGCTGAAATAGTTTCAGTGCCGGCCCCTTTCCGCGGCGGGGTGAGCAAAATATTTCTCGCCGACGGCAACGCCTTCTGTCTTGAAAGTTCAGACCTGCTTGAAATAGCGGCGATCTTTAAAAAATATTTTGTCAATAACCGCTTTATTTCGGTCTACGCCAATCCGCTCGACATAACCGCCAAAAGCCCCGAAGAACTTAAGGCGCTGCGCGCCGCCGGATACAAGAACCTGTATATCGGCCTGGAAAGCGGCTCCGACAGGGTTCTTCATACCATGAAAAAAGCTGGGAGTTTCAAAGACAGCGAGCGGGCGATGAATATGGCCCACGAAGCCGGTTTCGTTCTTTCGGTTACCATATTGCTCGGAATAGGCGGAAAAAAATACCGCGGCGAGCACGCTGCCGAAAGCGCGAGGCTTATTGACGCCTGCGCGCCCAGATTCGTAAGCACTCTCACGACCACTTTATACGAGGGCGCGCCGCTTTATAATATGGTAAAAACGGGCGAGTTTGAAATGCCGGAAAATTGTGATATAATAGAAGAACATTATAATTTTATCGAAGCGATAAACGCCGACCGGATCATATACAGGTCTAACCACGTTTCTAATTTTATAGGGCTCGAAGGCGTTTTATCCAGAGACAAAAAGAATCTGCTCCATACATTATCCCGGTTCAAAGAGGTCAATTCCGGAAATAATTTTATAAAATTAAAAACGGGTGGTAATTATGAAATTTAAGGTAGGCTGTAAGACCGACACAGGAAAGAAGAAATCCAACAACGAAGACAGTTACTACTTCGATGAAAAACTCGGCCTGTTCGGCGTCGCCGACGGCATGGGCGGGCACGCGGGCGGCGAGGTCGCATCCAGGCTCGCGGCGGAAACCATCGTAAAGCGCGTCGAAGGCGCCGGCGACAAGCTCGATAAGGTCGACGACATACCGGCTTTCATAAGCAACATCATATCCATCGCCAGCGACGTCATAAAGCAAGAGGCGCTTAACAATCCCGAACTGCGCGGCATGGGAACTACCTTGGTGCAGGCCCTGTGCGCCGGAGGCAAGGTATTCGTAACCAATATCGGCGACGCGCGCTGCTATAAACTTTCCGCGGACGGCGAATTCAGCCTGGTCTCACACGACCAGTCGCAGATACAGGAATATGTCGACGACGGCCTCATAACCGAGGAACAGGCGAAAGTGCATCCTATGCGTCATGTGATAACGCAGGCGGTCGGATATTCCGAAAATCTCAAACCGCGCACCGTCGAATTCGAATACAGGACCGGAGACTATTATCTTCTCTGCTCCGACGGCCTGAACGACGAATTCAAAAACGACGGCGAAATAAAAAATATCATGGCGGGCGCGCTCGCCGAATCGGGCGGCGACCTCGACGCCGTCTGCCAAAAACTGGTAGACACGGCTTTAGACCTCGGAGGCCGCGATAATGTAACTGTAATAATATTTAGAATATTAGAATAAATGAATGTGCAATATCGAATACTGTAATAATCAGCATAAATTAAGAATATAATAAAATTTAAAATCGGAAAATTGAAAGGGGACGGTTCAGAAATGTTGGATAAGTTAATCAAAAGAATACAGAGCTACAGGGATGATATGATAAAACTGCAGACCGAGATCACCGCGATACCGGCGCTTTCGCCTGAAAACGGCGGCGACGGAGAGCACGAAAAGTCCGAATACATAAAGAAGGTCCTCGAAGGTTTCGGCTTCAGCGGCATCAAAATGTATCACGCGCCGGACGAACGCTGCAAAACAAAGGCGCGCCCGAGTTTAGTCGCCAAAGTGCCAGGCAGATCGAGCGATAAAACGTTCTGGGTCATGTCGCACGCCGACATAGTTCCTCCGGGCGAACTGTCGATGTGGGAATCGGACCCTTATAAGGTCGTCGTCAAGGACGGAAAATTAATAGGCCGCGGCGTCGAGGACAACCAGCAGGGCCTTGTAAGCTCGGTTTTCGCGCTCAAGGCGTTCATGGACGAAAAGATAACGCCCGAATTCGATCTAGGCCTGCTCATAGTGGCCGACGAAGAAACCGGCTCACAGTACGGCCTGGGATATCTCGCTAAAAACCATCCCGAGCTTTTCGGCAAAAACGACATAATAGTCGTCCCCGACGGCGGAAACCCCGACGGCACAATGGTGGAGATCGCCGAAAAATCTATCATGTGGATGAAGGTCAGGACCATTGGAAAACAGTGCCACGGCTCTCGCCCCGAATGCGGCAACAACGCGCACAAGGCAAACGCCTATCTCACGGTTAAATTCGACAACTTATATAAAGATTTCCCCGCGCGCGACGAACTTTTCGATCCGCCCATCTCGACGTTCGAACCGACCAAAAAAGACGCCAATGTGCCTAACATCAACACTATTCCGGGCGACGACGTGTTTTATATGGACTGCCGCATAATGCCCTGCTACGACCTTAAAAAAGAGATCATATCTAAAATGCGCTCCTACGCGGACGAAATAGAAAAACAGTTCGGCGTTAAAGTCGAATTTTCCTACCCGCAGATAGAACAGGCCGCCCCGGCCACTTCGGGCGATTCCCCGGTCGTCAAACTCATCTGCGCGGCCGTACGCGATATTTATAAGAAAGAGGCCAAACTCGAAGGCATAGGCGGCGGCACCGTGGCCGCTTTCTTCCGCCGCGCCGGAATTCCATGCGTCGTGTGGAGCAAGCTCGACGAATCGTGCCACCAGCCTAACGAATACTGCCATATCGCCAACATGATCGGCGACGCGCAGGTATTCGCGCACATGATAGTCAATATGAAATAATCGGCCGCGTTATCGGCGCGGACAATTAATAAAAAGAAAAGCGGGTTGATAATGCGAACGGAAACTACGGACCATAAAGGGAAACTGGCGCTCGAAGACAACGAACTGCTCTTCGGCGGTTCCGATTTTAAAAAGATAGTGTCGGTTGAGATCACCGAAGATTCCAAAGCGGTGGTTTATTACCTCGGCGAAGACTCGAAGACCGCGGCGCGCGAGTTCGATTTCGAGCCGGTGATCCTTCTGTGCGAGGAAAGCCTCGTCTACGGCGCGAAAACAAAGCCTATCGAAATAAAAAGGCTCGAAGGCGACAATTTTTTCAAGTATATGGCCCGCTACGCAAGCTCCAAAGCCCTCGACGAGGCGCTCAAGCACCTGTTCGAAATAACGGGATATAAGCCTTCATCCGACGACGCTCCGTATCTGCACATATCCGACCCGGTTCATCAGTATATGCTGACCAGCGGGAACACGTGCTTCAAATCGATGCGTTTTTCCGACCTCAGGCGGCTTACCATCGACATTGAGACCGACTGCGCGGATGAATTCGACTTCTCGAACGCGAAACGCGAATCGGACCGGATCTTACTCATCGGCGCCCATTTTTCAGGCGCGCCCGGGAAGGTCGAATTCGCATCGGCTAAGGATATGAGCGAAAAAGAAATGCTGGAATGGCTTTCGGGTATCGTCAAAAAATACGACCCTGACACCATAGAAGGCCATAACATATTCAAGTTCGACCTCGCCTATATCGCCGAACGCGCCAAACGGCATAAAGTAAAACTTAAATGGGGCCGCGACGGCTCTGACATAAAATTCCGCAAGTCTCGCGTACAGGTAGCCGAGCGCACGCTCGATTACACCAGATGCGACATATTCGGCAGAACCGTCGTCGACACCTGGATACTTGCGCAGTACTACGACGTGCAGACGCGCGCCCTCGAGTCGTTCAACTTAAAGCACCTGGCACGGCATTTCGGCGTAGCGCCGGCCGACCGCGTATATATCGACCATTCAAAGATCAAAACCAGCTTCGCTGACGATTACGATGCCTTCCTCAAATATAATAAAGATGACATCATAGAGACCGCGGCCATATCCGAAATATTGTCCTACGGATATTTCGTCCAGTCGACGATCTTTCCTTATTCCTACCAGAACTGTATAGTGCGCGGCAATGCGACCAAGATCAACTCGCTTTTCATAAGGGAATATCTGAGGCGCGGCTACTCGGTACCTAAAAACGCCAACAGGGGCGCCAGGATGGATTTCGAAGGCGGCTACACCGACATATTCATCGAGGGCATAGTCAAAAACGTAGGCCACTGCGACGTCCGCTCTCTTTATCCGTCGATAATGCTCACCTACAAAATCGCGCCGGCGACCGAGACGAAGGACATCTTCCTGCCGATGCTCACGACACTGCGCGATTACAGGGTAGAGGCTAAGAACATGATGAAAAAATCGAAAAACGGCCACGACCAAAAATACTACGGCGCCCTGCAGAGCGCCTTTAAAGTACTTATAAACTCGTTCTACGGCTATCTCGGCTCGTCGATCCATAATTTTTCGGACATAAGCGCCGCCGCCGAGGTCACCAGAATCGGGCGTGAAACCATAATAAAAATGGTCAATATACTCAAAACCGAAAAATGCAGGCCGGTCGAGATCGACACCGACGGCGTCTATTTTATTCCGCCCGACGGCGTTTCCGACGACGAAGGCTTCGAGAAGATAGTCGCGAAGATCAACGCCTCTCTCGACCCCGGCATCGAAGTCGAGTATGACGGCAGGTTCAAGGCCATGCTGAGCTTCAAGATGAAAAACTACGCCCTGCTCGACTACGACGGAAAATTGAGCATCAAAGGCTCGGCGCTCAAATCGCGCGGCCTCGAAAAATACCTGCGCTCAATCACTTACGACATGATATTGTTCATGCTCAACGACGAATCGCATAAAATTAAAAAGGCGTTCGACAATTATTACCATCTGATAGAAACCAGAAAAATGCCTATCGACGATATCTGCAAGACCGAAACGCTCACCGAATCGCCGAAGGCCTATAAACTCAAGGTGGACGAGAAGAAGCGCAATCCATCCGCGCAGTACGAGCTCGCACTCAGGTCCGGCCGCGAGTTCCAGGCCGGCGACCAGGTGTCGTTTTATATAACCGGCGACAACAAGCGCGTCACAGCTTATACGAACTGCAAGCTGAAAGAGCAGTTCGACGAAAAGAACCCCGACTACAACGCCGCGTACTATCTGGATAAATTGAATTCGCAGTACCAGAAATTCGCTGAGGTCGCCGAAGTACCGTCCGCACCCGCGTCCAAGGGCGAAGACAGGAACCAGGGGGAGTTATTTTAGTGAATAGATAATAGTGAACAGAGAACAGATGAGGATTTTTTTATAATTAATAAATCGTACCGTTATTTTATTATGCGTATTAATAAAATATTATATACATGAAAATAAATTTTTTTTATAAAAGTCAAAAGTCATTAACTATTCTCTATTATCTGTTCTCTGTTCTCTAACTAAAGTTACCGGAGGATTTAAAATGAGTCCGAAACGGACAGAAAAAGATATTCTCGGCGAAGCCGAAATTTCAAACCTGACTTATTACGGCATCAACACGGCGCGCTCGATCCAGGTGTGCAAAATTTCGGACCTGTTCGAACCGGTGGAATTCATCGTGGCGTTCATACAGGTTAAAAAAGCCTGCGCCATAGCCAATATGGAGCTCGAACTGATGCCGGTCGAAAAGGGCGGCGCCATAGTAAAGGCTTGCGACGAAATACTCGCGGGCGCCCATATATCGCAATTCGTCACCGATATCTTCCACGGCGGCTCCGGAACCGCGTTCAACATGAACGCCAACGAAATAATCGCCAACCGCGCTCTCGAAATCGGCGAATATCCGCGCGGCTCCTACGGCGTGATATCGCCGTTCGACGACGTGAACATGTCTCAGGGCGACTCCGACGTTTTCAACTCGGCCGCCCGGATCGCCGTCATCGCGGCTTCGCAGAAACTGACCGCCGCTCTCAACGAACTTAAAAGCGCGTTCCTGAAAAAAAGCCTGGAGTTCGATTTTTTATTGAAGCCCGCCAGGACTAATTTCCGCGATTCGGTGCCGATCACCCTCGGCCAGGAATTTCTTACCTACGCCGAAACCGTTAAAAAATGCGTCGAGGATATCGAGCACGCCAGAAAAAGACTTTATTATTTGAATATCGGCGGTACCGAGGCCGGAACGGGCTTCAACTCGCACGCCGGTTTTATCGACAAAGTAATATCTAAATTAGCCGAAATAACAAGGATCAGCGTTGAAAAATCCGAAGACCTGGTTGAAATAACAGCCTCCGCGTACGATTTTATGAATTATACCTCGCGGCTGAAAAATCTCGCCGTCTCGCTCATTAAAATTTCTTCAGAGCTTTCGCTCCTTGCGTCCGGGCCGGCCGCCGGCTTCAACGAGATCAACATACCGCCGCTCATGCCCGGCTCGTCGATGGTGCCCGCTAAATTCAATCCGGTCGCACTCGAGAACATGTCGATGGTCGCGATGCAGATATCGGGGATCGATCATATCGTAACGCAGGCCGCCATAAATACTCCGCCCGACCTGAACGTCAATATGCCCCTTATAACCTATAACCTTTTATTCGGATTGAAGATACTCACCAACGCCGTGGTCATTACCACCGAAAGATGCGTGGCAGAAATAACCGCGAACGAGGAAATACTTAAGGCTAATTTTGAGAACAGCCCGGCGCTCATAGCCGCGCTCGTTCCTCGTATTGGCTACTCCGCGGCGGCGGCGGCGGTCGGAGAGGCTAAAAAACAGGGCAAGACCGTCCTGAAATATATATCTGAAAAACAGCTGATGACGGCGGAAGAGATCGAAACGCTTAAAACCGCCCGAAGAATTAGCGAACCTGGATTTTTACTTAAAAAATAAAGATCATTCAATTAAATTATAAAGGGGAATTAAAATGCAAAAACACTTCTGGCACTCGATGAGTTATCAGCAGGTTCGCGAATACTGGCTCACCGACACCGAAAATGGGCTCGATAAAAAAGCCGCCGAAGAAAGGCTTTTAAAACTCGGTCATAACAAGCTGAAAGAAAAGCCTAAAAAATCGCTGCTGATCGTTTTCATCGAGCAGCTGAACAATTTCATAATCTGGACGCTCATCGTCGCAGCCGTCGTTTCGGCCGTAACTGGACACATGGAAAACCCGGACGGCGGCTTTTTCGTCAAATACGGCGATTTCGTCGCCATAATGCTCATAGTGCTGCTCAACGGCTTTCTCGGCCTGTTCCAGGAATTAAAGGCCGACGCCGCCATGGAGGCCCTCAAAAAAATGTCGGCGCGCCACGCGAAGGTCGTCAGGAATAAGGAACTTATGACCATCGACGCGGAAGAGCTCGTCTGCGGCGATATAATCGTGCTGGAAGAAGGCGATATAATTCCAGCCGACATAAAAGTTTTCGAGACGCACCGGTTTTCGACCTCGGAAGCCGCGCTCACGGGAGAATCGGTGGCCGTCATGAAGCAGAACGTCGAAATGATAGAAAAAGAAGCGCCGCTTTCGGAGCGCGTGAACATGGTTTACATGGGCACCACCGTCGCGACCGGCCGCGCACGCGGCATCGTCGTCAATACCGGAATGTACACCGAGCTCGGAAAAATCGCCAAATCGATCGACGACATTTCCGACGAGGACACGCCGCTTCAGAAAAAACTCAACGAATTCGGCCACCAGATAGTATATTTATGCATCCTGGTGAGCGTCGTGATCTTCGTGATCGGAATCCTCCGCGACAAGGAAGGTTCGCTCATGCTTTATTTCATGACCGCGGTGAGCCTCGCGGTAGCGGCCATTCCTGAAGGACTTCCGGCGATCACGACCATCGTGATGGCGCTCGGGACGCAGAGAATGGCCAATAAAAACGCCGTCGTCAGAAAGCTCGCTTCGGTCGAAACGCTCGGCTGCACCACCGTTATCTGCACCGACAAGACCGGCACGCTCACACAGAATAAGATGGTATTGAAAAAAATATACTGCGACGGCGATTATATCGATGTGACCGGCGAAGGCTACGAAGTGAAGGGCCAGCTCATAAAAGGCAAAAACGTCGTTTCCACGGATGAGACCATGAAAGCCGGAGGCGCGCTCGGCTCTATTATAGACTCGGGCATACTCTGCAATAACGCGCGTATCAAGCCTAACGAAAAAGATCCCAACATAGTCGATTTCGTGGGCGATCCGACCGAAGTGGCGTTTCTTGTCGCCGCTAAAAAGGCCGCCGTCGATATAGACGCCAAACTCCTCGAATACAGTTTCTTCGACGAAGTGCCCTTCAGCTCCGAACGCAAAATGATGTCGAAGGTATATAAAAAAGCCGATGAATACATGATCTACACCAAGGGCGCGACCGAAATGGTCATGGCCAGAGCTAAACACATCCTGGAAAACGGCAAGGTAATTCCTTTAGACGATAAAAAACGAAGACAGCTCCTCGAAATAAACGATAAAATGGCTTCCATGGCATTCCGCGTGCTCGGCCTCGCCGGAAAGTCTATAGCAGCCAACAGCGTCGACACTGAGAATGAAAACGACGCCAATCTGTTCGAAAAAGAACTCATTTTTTACGGCCTCGCCGGGATCATGGACCCGCCCAAGATCGAAGTGAAGGACTCTATTGAATTGTGCCGGCGCGCCGGTATTTCGACCGTTATGATTACGGGCGACCATAAAGGCACCGCATCCGCCATAGCAAGAGACCTCGGCATACTCACCGAGGGCAAGTTGTCGCTCTCCGGCCCCGAACTTGATAAGATCGACGACGAAAAGCTCGCTGAAATATGTAGCAACACCGCGGTTTTCGCCCGCGTCACGGCCGAACATAAACTCAGAATAGTGCGGGCATTCAAAAACAGGGGCGAGATAGTCGCAATGACCGGCGACGGCATCAACGACGCCCCCGCCATCAAGGAAGCTTCAATAGGCATCGCCATGGGCATCGCCGGCACCGACGTCACTAAATCCGCCGCCGACATGGTTCTCGCCGACGACAATTTTTCAACCATAGTCGCGGCCGTCGAAGAAGGACGAGTGATCTACAATAATATCAAAAAATTTATATATTTCCTTTTCTCGTCGAATATGGGCCTGGTCTTCGCGATATTCTTCACCGTCATTTTCGGCTGGAAACAGCCGGTGTTCCCGCTCCAGATATTGTGGATCAACCTGATAACCAACGGCCTTCCGGCGCTCGCGCTCGGAGTCGATCCCGCCGAACGCGACCTGATGTCGAAAATGCCGCGCTCTACCAAAGATAAGATAATCGGCCCGTGGGAGTTCTGGATGATAATAATCAACGGTTTCATAATGGGCATCGCGGCGCTTTACGCGTTTTATTACGAATATTACGTAATAAAAGAAGTCGGCCTGAGCGCCCAGCAGCAGTATTACGAAGCCTGCACCATGGCGTTCGCCATACTCGCGCTCTCGCCCATCATCCACGCTTTCAGCTGCCGCTCGAAATCGATATCGGCGTTCCGCGGCATATTCGAAAATATATGGATATGGCTGTCGGCTCTGGTGGCCGTCGTTCTGCAGCTTATAGCCGTTCATTACAAGCCGCTGCAGTCGGCGTTCAAAACCATCGATATCAGCCTGGAAAAATGGTTTGTAATAATTGGCCTGAGCATTCTTCCGCTCCTTTTCATGGAGTTTTACAAAATAGGACTCAAGATCAAGGGGAAAAAAGTAGAATAATAGTCAAATAAAATAAATAAAAGAACAGGAGAACAGAGCACAATTAATCATGAAAAATAAAATCACAAAAACGGAATATTCAGTAATAATAATATTGTTGGTTGCCGCTTCCATCAATTTAATCTGCTTCGCCGGAATTTCAACCGCAGCGGATCAGACCAAAGATGAGGCAAAAGCTTCGCGGTGGACGCCGCTGATACCGTACTGCAAAACCGTCATGATAATACCTCTGGACTCGCGGCCGGCGAACACTTTATATCCCTCGCTGATATGTAAAATCGCGGGGTTCGAGCCGATGCTCCCGCCGGCCGGGCTCATGGATAACTTCCAGAAACCCGCCGACGCCGAAAAGATCGCCGAATGGATGCTTTCGAACGCGGATAAAGCCGACGCTTTCATCATTTCCGCCACGATGCTCTGCTACGGCGGACTGGTATCTTCGCGCACGCCCGAAAAACACCTTTACCAGGCGCTTAAGAATTTGAAAAGCATTGAAGAACTGAAGCGCAGGAACCCCGACAAGCCGGTGTTCGTTTACGACATCATCCAGAGGCTCGCCGTGACCGCATCCAGCGAAAAAGACCTCGAATATTATAAACTTGTGAGGCAATGGGCCATACTCGACGAGAAGATCGAAACGGCCGCCGAGGGAGACGAAAAAGAAACACACCGCGCATTGAAAGCGAAGATACCGCAAAAAGTATTCGACGATTACATGAAGGCCAGAAAACGCAATAACGCCGTGAACACGAAGGTGATTCAGATGTGCCGGGCCGGTTATATCGATTATATCGTTTTAGGCCAGGACGACGCATCCAAATACGGCATACATAAAAGAGAGGCCCGCGGCCTTCGCGACTTCGCCCGTAACATTAGACTCGACGGCAAATTCAATATATTCCCCGGCGCCGACGAGATCGACGCCGTTTTTGCGGCAAGACTCGCTTCCTATTTCTACGGCCGCAATCCTAAATATTTCGTGCTTTATCCAAACGATGAAACCATTCGCTGGATAGCGCCTTACGAAGATATCGAGATATCTGAAAATATAAAACGGCACCTCGATGTTTCAGGTGCCTATATCTGCGCCGCCGCCGAATCCGCCGACGTAATACTGGCGCTTAACGCCACGGCCGAAAACGAGGTCAAAAGAGCCGAAGATATGGTTAAGATCGCCGATCAGATAGCGAAGTTCGTTAAAGAAGGAAAACTCGTCGCGGCGGCTGATCTTTCTTTCGCCAACCGCTCCGATACCGCTTTCGTCGAACTTCTGACCGCACGCACCGATATCAGTGAACTGGCCGCCTACAGCGCCTGGAACACCGCCGGCAATAAAACCGGATTCACGCTGGGACAGGCTTCCGCACGCTGGCATTCGCTTAATCTGAAATCGCACATCAATCAGATCTTTCCGTCTGAAAAAAGACCCGGATCATTGTTTTCCGGGCCAGCCGGCGCTTCAAAAGGCTTCTCACTGAACCGCTCAACCGCCGGCGCAGTACCGCCCGAACTCGACCCGTTCACTGAAAAATTAAAAATATACTGCGCCAGAGCGCATTACGAACTTCTTATGCTGCGCTTTCTTAAAGACCATAGTTATAAGAATTTCGTGATGAAGGCGGCTGAAAAATACATCGAAAATGCCGGGGCAGACCGCTTCGACCTTAAGAATAAAAAAGACGAGGTGCAAAACTTCGTGTCAGCGGCCCTTACGCCGTTCGCCCATAAATGGTTCGATAACTTCAAAGATAAAAAAATGATAATCGACGCTTCCGAAAATTCACGTTCCATGACCGAAGCGTATATTACATCCCTGAAAGATCTTAAAATAACCCTGCCGTGGCCGAGAATATTCGAATGCGAAATCAACTTTAAATTCGGCCTCGATATTAAAACCGCTAAGTAATTTCGTCCGCAACTATCCAAAACCGAGGATGTTATAAAAACAAAGAAGCCTTTTCCACTAAAATTAAAGTAAATTCATTATTTATTATATTCAGAAAGCGTGATACACTTATGTCCGATTTAAACCGTACCCCTACCGCTAACCGCCTGCACATCGGTATTTTCGGAGTGCGTAACGCCGGAAAATCGAGTCTGATTAACGCCATTACCAATCAAAAAGCGGCGATCGTTTCCGAATACGCCGGCACCACGACCGATCCCGTGTATAAGGCCATGGAGATCCTTCCCATCGGCCCGGTCGTCATCATCG
>MGFH01000001.1 GCA_001791795.1 Candidatus Wallbacteria bacterium GWC2_49_35 | reverse complement strand
AAAATTTCAAGCGCCGCGATCTGGTGATACCGGCCAACATGGACCCGGAGCAGCGCAAGCGCATTTACCGGCTGCCGCTCTCAGTCCGAAAGTCCGGCCAGGCGGCGAAGTGGGCCGCGCGCACGGGCGGCGTTAACGGCAAGAAAAGCATTGAGCACGGCATTGAAACGATAGTGATGTCAAAAGCGCAGATTCTCGAGTTATTCGAAACCGAGCTTGCAAAGGTCGTAACGATCGACCTCGAGGCGATCGCAAAATATCGCGAGATGAAAAATCTTAAAATTCAGATGCAGGCCTGGGCGGTTAAAAAACTTCAGCTGGAAGGCTAATTCGGGCTCTGCAGCGGGCGCAAAAATAGTATTAAAATTACCCGAACTGCCCAGCCCCTTCCTGGCCGCGGTCTCGAAAAACACATACCGCGCATATAAAGAACCGCAAACCCTTATCAAACAGCAAAAGTGATCAGTCCCGGTCACCTATCTATCGATTAAATCGACACTTACAAAACATCATTCCTTTTTTTCTTGACAATCCGGCCCAATTCGGTTAAAATATACCGAATTGGAAGGCTAAATTCTGCCGAATCAGGCAGAATCCGGCGAACTGGCCAGCAGCCCGGAAGCCGGTATAACAGATTGAGGAGCGTTGAAAATGCCAGAAGCGTTAAGCATAACGAAGCCAGGCACGGTCGAAACCTTTATGAAAGCGAATACCGATCTGCGGATCGCCGCGGACGCCCTGAAGGAGTTCCAGAAACAACTGGACACCCTGGCGCTCTCGATTACGAAGGAAGCCGCCAAACAGGCCCAGGCTGCCGACCGGACCACGATCATGGCCGCGGACGTGAAAGCCGCAATGACAGCCGTAACCGGTTCGACCTCTGATCTTCCATATCTTTTCCGCCAGCTTGAAAAGCTGACCGCCAAGGAAACCGCGGACCTTTCGACGCTGATCCAGAAATGGATCTCAACCCACTGATGACTATGAAAAAAGCCGACATCATAAAAGCGCTCATCAAGAAACATGGCCTTGCCGTCCGCCAGGCCGCGGCGATCCTCCAAACCTGCCTCGATGAAATCGTGTCAGGCCTGGCGAAGGGCGAAGCCGTGGAACTGCGCCGGTTCGGCGTATTCAAGACCAAGAAGCAAAAGGCCAGGACGATCATACATCCGAAGACCGGAAAGCTGATCAAGCGCCCTGCTCGAACGATCGTCTTATTTGAAGCCAGCTCGATGGTTAAGGACGCCATTAATAAACCAGGCCGAAAAAAGAAAAGCTAACCTTCCTACCGCCAGGGCAATGTTTCAGATGATTCATGGTATACCGGGGCAATTCAACGCTCATCAGCAGCCATGCGCTCGGTCGGTCATACCCCGTTTTTTTTTTCGGCCAGCAGACCGTTCAGGAATACGTCGGTCATCGTTTGGGCACAGTCTTGGTAACTAAGGTCTTTTAGTTGGCGTTTGAACGGGCCTTCCTTGAACATGACGAACGAGAACACAAAGGTGATAAAGAAGAGGGCGGAATCTTTCTGATTGCGCCCTCTGAACACGCCTTTTTCAGCGTATTTATCGAACAGTTTCGAAAGATCGGTCACGCTTCTGGAGAATTCGCTGTAAAAAAAGTCGCTCAACTTCGCCGATTTGGAGGCTTCATTGAAAAAGAGCATCATGAGACTGTAATCTCGCGCGACGAATTCGGCGACGTAACGGCACAGCTCTTCGAAAGCTTTTGTATCCGAGATGTTTCCCTTACTTTCGATGAACGCTTCGATAGGCATGTGGTCCATCCGCTTGAATATTTCCTTTAAAATTTCAGCCTTGTTCTTATAGTAAAAATAGATAGTGCCGATCGAAACTCCCGCTCTGGCAGCAATTTTCCTTATGGTGGCGTTCGGGTAGCCTTTCTTTGCGAAAATTTTGATGGCCGCCTTCAGGACGTCATGTTTCCTGTTAGGCACTTCGGCCTTTATGATGCCGCATCCCATATAAACACCTCTTTCATTGTTTGAACGCTTGTTCATAAAATATTAACATTTAAAAATTCAAAAGTCAATCTAGTTTTTTTCGATTAATAACATTCGTTATATTACAGTAAAATTAATAAACTACCCACAAATAAAAAAACACAATTTATAAAATCGGATAACTGACATAAATTATCTTCCGATTTCCGGCTATAATATGAACGAAATTCATCAACATAAAAAGCAATCGTTAAAACCCTTTAATTTAATAGTTTTATGCCGATATTATGAACGAATGTTCATAATATGCTTGACATTTTCATTCGAATTTAGTAAAATAAAAGGAGTTAAACATGCGTTCGAAAACGCCGATGTTAAAAGTGATCGTTAATAAATTTTAATTTACATAAAGGAGTTTTATCATGAAAAAGACTATCTTATCAGCCGCAGCGGCGGTAGCGGGTCTGACTATATTTACGGGCGCGGCGTTCGCTCAGGTCGGCGGCACTGGCGACGTTACGATCTTCGGAACATCGATGCCGTTCAAAAAAGCCGTGATATCGACCAGAGTCGCCGGGATCGTCGAGATCGTCCCGGACATCGAAGGCGTGCAGGTAAAAAGTGGCGAGGTCATCATAAAGATAAATAAGAAAGACTTCGATCTGAGCGCGGACGTTCTCAGAAAACAGGTGAAACTATCCGAGATATCCAGCTCGCACGCCTCGACCGAAAGCAAAAGGATGACCGATCTTTTCGGCCGCAACGCGACCTCCGCGCAGATGCGCGACAACGCGGTGTTCGCCAAAGATTCGGCCTACGCGTCGCTCGAGCTCACCAGGTCGAACCTGCGCATCGCCGAAAAGGCCATCGAAGACTCCTCAATCATCGCGCCCTTCGACGGCCTGATCTCGAAAAAATACCTCAACGCCGGCGAATATGTGGACAGGGGAAAGCCGGTCGTCGAGATCGTCAATATCGACACCATAAAAGTGCACTTCAAGGTGCCTGAAAAATTCATAGGCAAGGTGAGCGTCGGCAATAAAATAAAGATGTCGCTTGAGCACTGCTCCGAAACCGCCTTCATCGGCGAAGTGTACGCGGTCAATCCGGTAGGCGACAGCGTCAACCACTCGTTCGAGATCGTGGTCACGGTGAATAACGCCGGTCACGCCATAAAAGCCGGTATGTTCGTAAAAGGCGTCCTGTCGCTGAACGCCGGCACCGAAAAAGAAGCGAAGGCAATAAGCCAGAATACCTCCGAAACAAAAAAACAATCGAGTAACTGATCATCGGACTGAATGAATTAAATTAACGAGATTGAATCGACTTGAGAGGTTTTTAATATGATGTTATCTGAAGTAAGCATTAAAAGGCCGGTTTTTATAACAATGGTCACGGCCGCCATGGTGCTTTTCGGCGCGATCTGCTACACTAAGATCGGCGTCAATTTGTTCCCTGACATAGAATTTCCGATGGTCACCGTCGTCAGCGTGCTGAAGGGCGCGTCGCCCGAAACTATAGAGCTCAAGGTTACGGACAAAATCGAAGAAGCGGTCAACACGATCAACGGTGTAAAGAAGATCACATCTTATTCGCTCGAAAACGTCAGCCAGGTCGTCATCGAATTCGATCTGGACAAAAAGGTCGACGTGGTCGCTCAGGACGTGCGCGATAAGGTTTCGGGCATCAGATCAACGCTTCCGGACGACATGGACAATCCTATAATAGAAAAGATCGACATCGGCGCGGCCGCAATCATGTCAGTAGTCTATTCATCCGAAAGGCCCATAGGCGAAAAGACGAAATACGCCAAAGACGTCATCAAGGAAAGGCTACAGAAAGTTCCGGGCGTCGGCTCGGTCAAGATCGTAGGCGGCCTCGAAAGGCAGATAAGGGTATGGGTCTCGACCGAAAAGATGCTGCGGTACGGCGTCACGATCGACGAGGTCAAGCGCGCGCTTTCGATGGAGAACGTCGAGATCCCGGGCGGTAAGCTCGAAACCGGCAATCGCGACATAATAGTCAAGGTAAAGGGCGAGATCGAAAAATTCGAAGAATTCAAAGACCTTTATATCGGCTATAAAAACGGATACGCAGTGAAACTCGGCGATGTCGCCAGAATCGAGGACGGCCTGGAGGATCGCGTCAACTACGCTACGCTCAACGGCGTCGAGGCGGTGTCACTGCAGATAAAAAAGCAGAGCGGCACCAACGTCGTCAAGGTCGCCGACGCAGTCAAGGCCGAGATCGAAAATATACAAAAGGCGCTCGAGCCTGGGTCGTCGCTTAAAGTGATCGCCGACTCGTCCAAATTCGTAAAACAGTCATTCAACGAAGTGCTCTTCCACCTGCTCTTCGGCGGCGGCCTAGCTATTATAATAGTCTTCGTGTTCCTGCGCAACCTCCGCACCACGCTTATTTCGGCCGTAGCGCTGCCGGCTTCGGTCATAACGACGTTCGCGCTGATGAAATATTTAAACTTCACATTCAACAATCTTTCGATGCTCGCGCTCTCGCTTTCGATAGGCATGCTCATAGACGACGCGATAGTAGTGCTCGAAAACATATACCGCCACCAGGAAGAAGAAGGTAAAGACCCCATGGAGGCCGCATCGGTCGGAACCGAAGAGATAGGCCTGGCGGTGCTTGCGACGACATTCGCCATAGTCGCCGTTTTCGTACCGGTCGCCGTCATGGAAGGCCTTATAGGAAGGTTCTTCTACGAATTCGGCCTGACCGTCACATTCGCCGTGCTGGTATCGCTTTTCGTGTCGTTCACGATGACGCCGATGCTCTGCTCACGGTTCATGAAACTCGTCAAAACGCACGGCGCGATGTATAATTTCGTCGAGGCGATCCTGAAATTTATCGAGAACGCCTATGTATCGCTGCTGAAATTAAGCATGAGACACAGGATGGTCGTGATCACGCTCAGCGTCACGATGTTCGCCGGAAGCCTCTACAGCGCGAAATTTCTCAAATCAGAATTCACGCCCAGGCAGGACAAGGACCAGTTCAACATCGTCGTCGAAACGCCGACCGGCTCTTCGATCGATTTCACGGCTGGCGCGGTTGCGACCGTCGAGAATATACTCAGAAGCGACAAACGAATAGTGGCGTTCTTTTCGACCATCGGCGCCGATTCACAGGAAAAAGCGAACGTGGCGTCGATTTACTGCGAGCTGGTGCCTAAAAAAGACAGGCCCGACGCCGACCAGTTCAGCATAATGGACGAATGCCGCGCGAAGTTCAAGGACATGAAAGATGTCATGGTATCGGTCGAGGAAGCCGCCGATGTGAGCATTGGCAGCGGGCGCCAGGCGATGATGCAGTTCGGAATCGCCGGGCCCGACCTCAAGCAACTCGAACAATATTCAAAGAAATTGATGGAGTTGATGAAAAAGGACGGCGGGTTCGTCGACGTCGACACCGACTACAAGGCCGGAAAACCGGAAGCGCGCATATACATCAACCGCAACGCCGCATCGACGCTATACGTTCCGGTGGCCTCGCTCGCCGCGGCCATAAGGACGATGGTCGGCGGCGAAAAAATTTCCAAATTCAAGGACGGCGGAAACCAGTACGACGTCAACCTGCGCCTGGAGCTCGACGAACGCAAAGACCTTTCCAACGTGGAAAACTACTTCGTCAGATCGCAGTCAGGGGCGATGGTCGACCTCAAAAATCTCATAACCATAAGCGAAGAGAGCGGCCCGTCGATGATAGCGCGCATCGACCGCCAGAGGCAGATCTCGTTTTATTCGAATCTCGAGGGCATCTCGTCGAGCGACGGCCTGAAAAAGATTGGCGAATTCCTCAAAAACATCGATATGAAGCCGGGATATTCGCTGGTCCTGCTCGGAAAGCTCGAAAAGATGCAGGAATCTTTTCAGAGCATCTTTTTCGCGATGGGGCTCGGGATAATTCTGATGTATATGATCATCGCGTCGCAGTTCGAAAGTTTCATACATCCTATTACCATAATGGTCTCGCTTCCGCTGTCGATGATAGGCGCGCTCGGCGCGCTGCTGCTGTTTGGGAAGGAAATAAGCATAATAACGCTGATAGGCATTATAATGCTGATGGGTCTCGTCGCGAAAAACGCGATCCTTCTCGTTGATTACACAGTTACGCTTCGCGGGCGCGGATTTTCAATGTACGACGCCATAATCAAGGCCGGCCCGACCAGGCTGCGCCCGATACTTATGACGACGGCCGCGATGATCTTCGGCATGCTCCCGATCGCCTTCGCTAAAGGATCGGGATCCGAAATGCAGAGCCCGATGGCGCTATGCGTCATAGGCGGACTGATGACATCCACCATACTGACGCTCGTCGTCGTGCCGGTCGTCTATTCGCTCATTGAGGACTCACTGGCGTATATTCACAGAAAGCCGGAAATATCTGAAGTTTCGATCCCGGCAGAATCAAGGGGTTAGGTTGAATTAAAAAGAGGCCGTCCGGCAAATATAAATAAGGGCGGCCTCTTTTTATATCCCGTCGGAATTATTGCGGCCGTTAAAATTATCCTTCATCGCGACCGGGGCAAAACGCGGAAAAACGTTCGTCAACAAAAAAGAACTGGTCTTGGTCACGTATCTATCGATTCAATCGACACTTACAAAACATCATTCCTTTTTTCCTTAAATTTTTATTCAGGTGCTGGAGATTTTCATTCATCTCTAATAGCCGGAAAATTACTTACTTTATATAGAGCTGCAGACAACAAAGAAAAAGTAAAATATTATATGACAAAGATAAATCCTATCGTAAGAAATTATAATGAAATCATGTCAGTATGCAATAAATATTTAAATAGTGAAGAATAATTAATTAGCTTCCTTCTGTCTCGCCCCGAGGGGAGCCCGCCGCCGCCTCGCCGATAAACCGAACCTTATGTAAACTTTCGCCCGTCCTGGCGGCCGGGCTCAGACGCTCGCCGCGTTGTGCGGCTCGCTTTTACATAAGGTGGGTTTATCGTCGCGCGCCATCCATGGACGCTAACGGCGGCGGCTAACTGCCGGCCGTTCTGTCTAAGTGCGCGGGCGCGCTCGGTTGCACCTCGCACCGCCCGCCCCAAAAGGACCGTTCCCGATCCTTTAAAATCCATAAAATTTAAAACTGGAATTTTCGAATGCGTATAACGCGTTTTAAGGGGCCTTCGAATCACCGGACGACCCAAACTACCTTTTAGTTTTTTGCGTTCGTTGTGGCTCCGCTCTCGGCCTCGAAATTTGTTATTTTTTAGGGAATAGAGAAAAAGTTCTGTCTTGATTAGAATTTTTGTCTTGGACAAACCCGGCCGCCCCGCGGCGAAGGTTCCGCGGGCAGCATCTGGCTGCTGCCCGCGATTATCTTGACAAACGGCCGCTCTTCCGGCCGGCGACAAAGTTTCGCCGGCATCGGGCGTCCTGGAGTATAGTTGTTTTTAAAAGATTTAATCAGATTGTTAAATGTGATTTAATCATTGTCATTACTCTGATAATTATTTTTTTTTGATTTTTCAATATATATTTGGGCCATTCTTATTTCTATTATCGAGTCGCGTATAAAAAAGGGATTGCCAGGGTTTTCTTTTATTATAAGTTGCTTAGCTTCGTTATATAAGATCTCAAATTGATCTGGCGGAAGTGATCTGATAATTTCTAGCGCTAATTCATCCTGCTTTTTCTGGTCTTTATTAATCTGCACGGCTTGAATTGTCGCTTTTTTTTCGCGGGTCTTCTTTTCTTCAACCTCTATATCAAAGCCGGCATAATTGTTTTTTAAAGCATTTATAGCATAAAACAAAGGATTTTCTTTTGCCTTTTTAAAAGCATATTTTAAATTGAGTTTTATATAATTAGCGTTCTTACCCTCTGTAATTTTTTTGTTGATTTCTTCAAATAATGAATTTATCCTATATTTTTGAGGTATTTCGATTAATATTTCTTCTGGAATCGAACAAACAGATTGATCCGGCATATCTATTTTTTCAAAAAGATCGCCACTAATATCCAACTTTTCTTTTCTATTTTTTTCGTTCTTTTCATAAGTAAGGTTACCCGTTTTTTTATTTACAAAAAAACGGATATGCGAATATTTATTTCTAATACCTTTTTCTTTAATTAATTCGTAACGGCAAGAAATATCAGTTTTTAAGTTAATTTCTTCAATAGCCGGCATTAAAACGGTTCTTTTAAAAGACGGGAAAAAAGTATATTTCTTTTCGTCTATACCTAGCAAATTTCTAAAGGCTTCGATTGTCAGGACCGGGATCGCCGGGGCCGTTAAATAATCTCGCAAGAATTCATATAAAACAACGGCGTAAGAACATTTTAACCCGGCAATTAAAATAATGCTAATAGGTGCGTACATTTCCGGCCGAAGAATTCTATTTAATAAAAACGGCGAAAAAGCAAACTCAATAATTCCCGTTCCATAGCCAATCCTGCAGCCGGCCAATAATGGCGATATTTCCCAAACCTTTTCTTTATCTTTGTCCAGATAATTAAATTCGATCATCGTTTTAGAAAGGGTTTTCAATTGTTCTTTAATAATGGTATTATCAGAGGAGGCCAAATTACAGGCCTGCTTCAGATTAGCAATGGTCGTTTTATATGTAGCGCAATGCCCGGATTTTTGAGCAATGTATATTAAAAAATTGATCGCTTTGCGTTGGGTGAGTGTCATGTTTTTAACACTGGTCTGGATCATCGCACTATGCTTTTTAATTACTAATTCTTTGTTTTCAGGCATAATCCCTCCGCATTATTCGATATTTTCATACAATTATAACATTACTATGATCTAAAGTCAAGTCAAGGTCATATTAAGGTACCGAAAAAGGTCATGTTAGGTACCGAAAAAGGTCATGTTAGGTACCGAAAAAGGTCATGTTAGGTACCGAAAAAGGTCATGTTAGGTACCGAAAAAGGTCATGTTACCGGTGATATTTCACTACTCTAGCAACGATTTTCGAATTTTTAAACAATTTAAACACTTAAACTATATAAACAACTACAACAGCACACAAACAAATTCAATTTTTAACCATACCGGGTTTTCGTTGTTGTTGTCTTATTATTTTGATTAACATAAACTTATATTACAAATATATTACAAAAGTATTATAAAAAATTTTTACTTTTAAAAATTTTATGTTATAATCTATCCGAGGTGATAAAATGCCTATTAAGAAGAGCACAAAAACCAAAACCATTTCAAAACCTGGAATTTACAAAAGCAATACAAAAGTAATCAAAGAAAAAACAAAAAAAGAAGACAAAAGTATTACAGATGTAAACAAAAAATCGAAAAAAGTTTCGAATGACAAAAATAATACAAAAGTAAACGAAATTAAAGCCGAAAAA